>NZ_JBIWFT010000005.1:0-317607 GCF_044763205.1 Kitasatospora sp. NPDC096204 | reverse complement strand
CAACGCCACCACCCTCCACGCCACCCTCACCCCCACCACCCCCGACACCACCCACCTCACCATCACCGACCCCACCGGCACCCCCGTCCTCACCGCCGGTCTGACCCTTCGCGCCTTCGACCCCAGGACCCTCGGCTCGAACCGCGACCCGCTCCACACGGTCGACTGGCAGAAGCTGCCCGTCCACCCCGCCGACACCGGCACCGACACCACCGACTGGGCCCTCGTCGGCCAGGCCGGCGACCCGATCGCGTCCGCTCTCGGCATCACCGAGACCCACCCCACCCTGACCGCCCTCCGTACCGCGGCCGACGCGTCCGGACGCACCCCCAGCACCGTGCTCCTCCCCTGGTCCGCCGCACACCACGGCCTCCCCGAAGCCGCCCACCACTCCGCCCACACCGCCCTGACCGTCCTCCAGGAGTGGCTGTCCGACGAACGCCTCGCCGACTCCCGGCTGGTCGTCCTCACCCGGGGCGCCGTCGCGGCCGGTCCCGCCCCCGCGGTCCCCGCCCTGGCGGACTCGCCCGTCTGGGGCCTGCTGCGGACCGCACAGTCCGAGGCCCCCGGCCGGTTCACCGTGCTCGACCTCGATCCCGCGGTCCCCGTCCACGAGAGTGCCCGCCTCCTGCCCGGCGCCCTCGCCTCCGGTCGCACCCAGCTCGCCGTCCGCGACGACGCCCTCCACGGCCCGACCCTCAGCCGCACGGCCGCCACCGGCACCGTCGACCTCGCTCCCGCCGGAACCGTCCTGATCACCGGCGCCTTCGGTCAACTCGGTGCCCTGCTGGCCCGGCACCTGGTCACCGAGCACGGCGTCCGGCACCTGCTGCTCACCAGCCGCCGCGGCCCCGACGCCCCCGGCGCCGCCGAACTCGTCACCGAACTCACCGAGTCCGGCGCCGAGGTCCGGGCCGTCGCCTGCGACACCACCGACCGCGACGCCGTCGCCGCCCTCCTCACCGCCGTACCCACCGACCACCCCCTCACCGCCGTCATCCACACCGCCGGCGTCCTCGACGACGGCATCATCACCACCCTCACCCCCGAGCGCCTCGACACCGTCCTGCGCCCCAAGATCGACGCCGCGCTGCACCTCCACGAGCTGACAGCCCACCTCCCGCTGACCGCCTTCGTCCTCTACTCCTCCGTCAGCGGCCTCACCGGCACCGCCGGCCAGGCCAACTACGCCGCCGCCAACGCCTTCCTGGACGCCCTCGCCCACCACCGACACACCCTCGGCCTGCCCGCCACCTCCCTCGCCTGGGGCCTCTGGGACGAAGGCGGCATGGGCGAGAAGCTGAACGAGGCCGACCTGACCAGGCTTCGCCGCTCCGGGATCGTCCCGATGGCGCCCGAGAGCGCGCTGCGGATGTTCGACGCGGCGCTCGGCCACGCCAGCCCCCTGCTCGCCCCGGTCGCCCTCGACGGCTCGGTCCTCCAGGCCAGGTCGGCCTCGGGCACGCTCACCGAGATCCTGCGCGGGCTGGTACGGGCCACGCCCCGGCCGCCCCGCGCGCAGGCCGCCCCGACCGCGGCGGCCGCCACCGGCCCGTCCCTGCGCGACCGGCTCGCCGCGGCCCCCACGGAGGAGCGCGAGCCGCTGCTCCTGGAGCTGGTGCGGGAGCACGCGGCGGCCGTCCTCGGGCACGGCTCGCCGGACCGGGTCGAGGCGAAGCGCGGGCTGCTGGACCTCGGGTTCGACTCGCTCACGGCGGTGGAGTTCCGCAACCGGGTCAACAAGGTCACCGGGCTGCGCCTGGCCACCACGGTGGTCTTCGACCACCCGACCCCGCTGGCGGTCGCCCGGCACCTGCTCGCCGAACTGGCCCCGGCGGAACCGGCCGGCGCCGGCGGCCCGTTGGAGGCGATCGACCGGCTGGAGGCGCTGCTCAAGCAGCACTCGGCGGACGCCACCGGCGGCGTCGTCCCGGAGGCGGCCGAGATCGCCCAGCGCCTCCAGCACGTGTTGCAGGGCTGGCACGGGCTGACGGCCGAGGAGGACCCGGACGGCGACCTGGCGGCGGCGACCGACGACGAGCTGTTCGACGCCCTCGACAAGGAGCTCGGCCTGGCCTGATCCCGCCCGCCGTCCCGCTCCCGACCGACATTTCCAGCTGAAGGTAGATTCCGTGGCGAACAACGACGTGCCGAACAACCAAGCGGCGAACAACGAGGAGAAACTCCGCGAGTACCTCAAGCGGGCCACCACCGATCTGCGGCAGGCCCGACGGCGGCTGACCGAGATCGAGGACTCCCGGCAGGAGCCGATCGCGATCGTCGGCATGGCCTGCCGCTACCCGGGCGGGGTCACCACGCCCGAGGAACTGTGGCGGCTGGTCGCCGACGGCACGGACGCCATCGGCACCTTCCCCGAGGACCGGGACTGGGAGGAGGACCTGTACGACCCGGACCCGCACGCGACCGGCAAGTCGATCACCCGGCACGGTGGATTCCTGTACGGCGCCGCCGAGTTCGACCCGGAGTTCTTCGGCCTCAGCCCACGCGAGGCACTGGCCACCGACCCCCAGCAGCGCCTGCTGCTGGAGACCGCCTGGGAGGCCGTCGAGCGGGCGGGCATCGACCCGACCAGCCTGCGCGGCAGCGACACCGGGGTCTTCGCCGGCGTGATGTACCACGACTACGCCGCGCGGCTGCAGCCCGCCCCCGAGGAGTACGAGGGCTACCTCGCCAGTGGCAGCCTGGGCAGCGTGGCCTCCGGCCGGCTGGCGTACGTCTTCGGCCTGGAGGGCCCGGCCGTGTCCGTGGACACCGCCTGCTCCTCCTCGCTGATCGCCCTGCACCTGGCCGCCCAGGCGCTGCGGCAGGGCGAGTGCTCGCTCGCCCTCGCGGGCGGGGTGACGGTGATGTCCACACCCAACACCTTCGTGGAGTTCAGCCGCCAGCAGGGCCTGTCCACCGACGGCCGGTGCCGTTCGTTCTCGGACGACGCGGACGGCACCGGCTGGGGCGAGGGCGCGGGTCTGCTCCTCCTGGAGCGCCTGTCCGACGCCCGCCGCAACGGCCACCCGGTCCTCGCCCTGGTCCGGGGCACCGCCACCAACCAGGACGGCGCCAGCAGCCGGCTCACCGCCCCCAACGGGCCCAGCCAGGAGCGGGTCATCCGCCAGGCCCTCGCCAACGCCCGGCTGACGGCCGACCAGGTGGACGCCGTCGAGGCCCACGGCACCGGCACCAGGCTCGGCGACCCCATCGAGGCGCAGGCCCTGCTGAACACCTACGGCCGCGCCCGCGACACCGAACACCCGCTCTGGCTCGGCTCGATCAAGTCCAACATCGGCCACTCCCAGGCCGCCGCGGGTGTGGCCGGCGTGATCAAGATGGTCATGGCGATGCGGCACGCGACCCTCCCGCGCACCCTCCACGTCAGCGAGCCCACCAGCCACGTCGACTGGTCCGACGGCACCGTCCGGCTGCTCACCGACGCCCGCCCGTGGGGCACCGCGGACGACCGGCCGCGCCGCGCCGCCGTCTCCTCCTTCGGCATCAGCGGCACCAACGCCCACGTCATCCTCGAACAGCCCGTCGAGGAAACCGCGGAGCCGAACGCCGAGGAGCCGTCGGCCTCCTCCCCTGCCGTCCCCGAACTCCAGGCCCTTCCCTGGCAGTTGTCCGCCAGGTCGGCCGAGGCCCTGCGCGGCCAGGCCCGCGCCCTGGCCGCCCACCTCGACGGCCGGCCGGGCACCGACACCACCGCCGCCTCCCACGCCCTGGCCGCCCGCGCCCGCTTCGACCACCGCGCCGTCGTCCTCGGCCAGGACCGCGAGAGCCTGCTCGCCGGACTGCGCGCGCTCGCCGAGGGCACCGAGGCCCCGGGGCTGGTCACCGGCACGGTCCGGCCGGGCAGGACCGCGTTCCTGTTCACCGGACAGGGCAGCCAGCGCCCCGGCATGGGCCGCGAACTGTACGAGGCGGTACCGGCGTTCGCCGCCGCCTTCGACGACGCCTGCGACCGCTTCGACCGGCTGCTGGACCGTCCGCTGCACGAGGTGCTGTGGGGCGGCGGCGAGGCCTCGGAGCTGCTGCACCAGACCGCGTACACCCAGGCCGCGCTGTTCACCCTGGAGACCGCCCTCTACCGGACGCTGGAGCAGCAGGGCATCGTCCCCGACTACCTCATCGGCCACTCGATCGGCGAGGTCGCCGCCGCCCACGTGGCCGGGGTGTTCTCGCTGGAGGACGCGGTGAGCCTGGTCGCCGCGCGGGGCTGCTACATGCAGGCCGCGCGCAGTGACGGCGCGATGGCCGCCCTGGAAGCCACCGAGGAGGAGGTGCTGGCGCTGCTGGAGCTGCTGGGCCGCGAGCTGGACCTCGCCGCCGTCAACGGCCCGAGCTCCACCGTGGTCTCGGGTGACGCCCCGGCGGTCGAGGCCGTCGCCGCGCACTTCGCCGCCCAGGGCCGCCGCACCACCCGTCTCCAGGTCAGCCACGCCTTCCACTCGCCGCACATGGCCGGCTTCCTGGACGACTTCCGGGACTCGATCGGCAAGCTGACCTTCCGCCCGGCCCGGATCCCGGTGATCTCCAACCTCACCGCGCAGCCGGTCACCACGGAACTCGCCGACCCGGCCTACTGGGCCCGCCACGTCCGCGGGGCCGTCCGCTTCCACCCCGGCATCCAGTACCTGGAGGCCGCGGGCGTCACCCGCTTCCTGGAGCTCGGCCCCGACGCCACCCTCACCGCGCTCACCCGCCAGAGCCTCTCCACCGACGCCGTGGCGATCCCCACCGTGCGCAAGAACACCCCCGAGGCGCAGTCGTTCACCACCGCCCTCGCCACCCTCCACACCACCGGCCACACCCCCGCCTGCTACCGGCCCGCCTCCCCCACCCCCCACACGGACCTGCCCACCTACCCGTTCCAGCGCCGCCACTACTGGCTGGCGGCCCGCCCGACGGCCGGCGGCCGGTCCGGCACCGACCACCCGCTGCTGAGCACCGCCGTCCGGCTGGCCGAGGGCGACCGGCTGGTCCTCAGCGGCCGGTTCTCCACCCGCACCCACCCGTGGCTGGCCGACCACGCCATCGCCGGGGCCACGCTGCTGCCGGGCACCGCCTTCGTCGACCTCGCGCTGCACGCCGCGGAGCTGGCCGGAGCGGCGACGCTGGAGGACCTCACCCTGGAGGCGCCGCTGGTGCTCGGCGGGCCGGGCACCGTCGAACTCCAGCTCACCGTGGAGGGCCCGGACGACCGCGGGCTGCGCGCCTTCGCCGTCCACTCGCGCACCGGGGACTCCGCCCCCTGGACCCGGAACGCGACCGGTGCCCTCTCCGACGCGGCCCCCGGCAGCGACCCGGACGCCGGGGTCCTGACCGCCTGGCCGCCGGCCGGCGCACCGGTCGACCTGACCGACCTCTACCCGCGCCTCGCCGAGCGCGGCTACGCCTACGGCCCGCTCTTCCAGGGCCTCGTCCGGGCCTGGCGCGACGGCGACACCCACTACGCCGAGGTCCGTCTCCCCGAGGACGCCGCCACGCAGGGCCACGCCCTCCACCCCGCGCTGCTGGACGCCGCCCTGCACCCGTGGGCGCTCGCCTCCGGGGTGCTGGAGGCCGGCGAGGACGGGTCCGTGCTGCTGCCGTTCGGCTGGTCCGGCGTGCGGCTGGCGGCGCTGGGGGCGCGCACGCTGCGGGTGCGGCTGGCCCCGGCGGGCGAGCGGACCGTGCGACTGGACCTGGCCGACCCGGAAGGAGCGCCGGTCGCGACGGTCACCGCGCTCACCGCGCGCCCCGGCTCGCTGCGGGACTTCGCCGCCCTCGCCGACCCGGCCGCCCTGGCCGCGCAGACCGCGGGCGCCCCGCTGCACCTGTTGGAGTGGAAGCCGCTGGCCACCGCCCCGCTCGACCCCGCCGCCTCCGCCCGGGGCGTCCACGTCCTCGCGCCGGACGGCCTCGGCCTCGCCGACGCCCTGGGCGCCACCGTCCACCCCGACCTGGCCGCCCTGCGGACGGCCCTCGCCGGGGAGTCGGCCCCCGCCCTGGTCCTGGCCGCGTTCACCGGGGAGGCACCGGAGGACGCCGAACTGCCCGATCACGCCCGGGGCCTGGCCGAACGGGCCCTCGCCCTCACCCAGGAGTGGCTGGCCGAGGGCGTCCCCGACGACACCCGCCTCGTCCTGGTCACCCGGGGTGCGGTGGCCGCCCGCCCCGGCCCGGAGATCCGCGACCTCGCGGCGTCCACCGTCTGGGGTCTGGTCCGCACCGCCCACTCCGAGCACCCGGACCGCTTCGGCCTGCTCGACCTCGACGGTCCGCTCGCCGAGGGCCCGGCCGGGGCCGTCACCGCCGCCCTGCGCTCCGGCGAGGAGTTCCAACTCGCCGTGCGCGACGGCAAGGTGTACGCCCCGCGGCTGGTCCGCGCGGCCGCCGCCACCGAGCTGCTCACCCCGCCGCCGGGCACCGAGCACTGGCGGCTGGACGTACGCCGCAAGGGCAGTCTGGGCGACCTGGCCCTGCTCCCGGCGCCCGAGGCCGGTGCCCCGCTGGCGCCCGGCGAGGTACGGGTGCGGGTGCGCGCCGCCGGCCTGAACTTCCGCGACGTGCTGATCGGCCTCGGGATGTACCCGGGTGACGAGGCGCAGATCGGCGGCGAGGCGGCCGGCGTGGTGCTGGAGACCGGGCCGGGGGTCACCTCGGTGGCGGTCGGCGACCGGGTGATGGGGCTGTTCCCGAGCGCCGTCGGCCCGGCGGCGGTCACCGACCACCGGTGGCTGACCCGGATGCCGCGGGGCTGGAGCTTCACCGACGCCTCGGTCGTCCCGGTGGTGTTCCTGACCGCCTTCCACGGCCTGACCGACCTGGCCCGGGTCCGCGAGGGCGAGTCGCTGCTCGTGCACGCCGCGACCGGCGGCGTGGGCCAGGCCGCGCTGCAGCTGGCCCGGCACTGGGGCCTGGAGGTGTACGGAACGGCCAGCGCCCCCAAGTGGGAGACGCTGCGCTCGCTCGGTGTGCCCCAGGAGCGGATCGCCTCCAGCCGCACCCTCGACTTCGAGGAGCAGTACCGGGCGGCGACCGGCGGCCGGGGCTTCGACGTGGTGCTCAACTCGCTGGCGCAGGAGTTCGTGGACGCCTCGCTGCGGCTGCTGGCGCCCGGCGGGCGCTTCCTGGAGATGGGCAAGACCGACATCCGCGACGAGGCGCGGGTGCGCGAGAGCTTCCCCGGAGTGTCGTACACCGCCTACGACCTGATGCGGGTGCCGCGCGAGCGGGTCCAGGAGATGCTGGCGGAGCTGGTCGCCCTGTTCGAGGAGGGGGCGCTGCGCCCGCTGCCGGTGACGGCCTGGGACGTCAGCCACGCCCCGGAGGCGCTGCGCCACCTGAGCCAGGCCCGGCACACCGGCAAGGCGCTGCTGACGCTGCCGGCCCCGCTGGACCCGGAGGGCACGGTGCTCGTCACGGGCGGCACCGGGACCCTCGGCGGTCTGCTCGCGCGGCACCTGGTGACCCGGCACGGCGTCCGGCACCTGCTGCTCACCAGCCGCCGCGGCCCGCAGGCGCCGGGCGCGGCGGAGCTGCTGCGGGAGTTGACCGGGCTCGGTGCCCGGGCCCGGATCGAGGCCTGCGACACCGCCGACGAGGCCGCTCTCGCCGCCCTGCTCGCGTCCGTCCCGGCGGACCACCCGCTGACCGCCGTCGTGCACACCGCGGGTGCGCTGGACGATGCCGTCCTGACCGCGCAGAGCCCGGGGCGGCTGGCCACCGCGCTGCGTCCCAAGGCGGACGCCGCGTGGAACCTGCACCGGCTCACCCGCCACCTGGACCTGAGCGCCTTCGTCCTCTACTCGTCGGTCAGCGGCCTGACCGGCACTCCCGGCCAGGCCAACTACGCGGCCGCCAACGCCTTCCTGGACGCGCTGGCCCACCACCGGCACACCCGGGGCCTGCCCGCGACCTCGCTGGCCTGGGGCCTGTGGGCGCAGGCCAGCACCATGACCGAGGGCCTCGGCGAGGCCGACCTGGCCCGGATGGCCCGGGACGGCGTCCTGCCCCTGGAGAACGAGCAGGGCCTCGCGCTGTTCGACGAGGCACTGGCGGGCCGTCAGCCGCTGGCCGTGGGGCTGGGCCTGGACCTGCCGGCGCTGCGCCGCCGGGCCGCGGCCGGCGCTTCCCGGCCGCTGTTCGCCGAGTTGGTGGGCCGGGCCCCGATCCGCCGCACCGCGGCGGACGGCGGGGCCGCGGCGCCCGACGGCGCCCGGGCGGTGCGCGAGCGGCTCGTGGCGCTGGACCAGGCGGAGCGGCAGGGGGAGCTGGTCGATCTGGTGCGCGGCCATGTCGCCGTGGTGCTCGGGCACACCGACGCCGGGACGATCGGGACGGAACGCCCGTTCAAGGACCTCGGCTTCGACTCGCTGACCTCGGTGGAGCTGCGCAACCGGCTGGCCGCGGCCTTCGAGCTGCGGCTGCCGACCACGCTCGTCTTCGACCACCCGACCCCGATCGACCTGGCGCGGTTCCTGGCCCAGGAGCTGGCCCCGGCCGAGGAGGACGGGCTGGCCTCGGCGCTGGCGGACCTGGAGCGGGTGGAGCGCCGGCTGGCCGCGCTGCCCGCCGGGGGCGGGGACCGGCACCGGCTGACCGGCCGGGTGCGGGAGTTGCTGCTGCGGCTGGAGGCGGCCGAGAGCGGGGACGGCGGGGGCGGCGACCGGGGCGCGCAGGTGCAGCTGGGCGAGGCCTCGGACGACGACCTGTTCGACTTCATCGACGGCGAGCTCGGGGTGAACTGACCCGACCTCATCTCCACGCGACCGCAAGCAGATTGATGGGCATTGATAAACGGGGACTCTCCCTGTATCTTCCCTGGAGGATACAGGGAGAGTCCCCGTTTAGGTTCTGAGGAGACAGCACAGCCATGAGCGAACAGACTTCGGCGACCACTGCGGGCGCTCGCCCGACGGGCGTCGCAGGGGCAGGGACGAAGGAGAAGCGCCCGGGCGTGGTGCTCGTCCTCGTCCTGGCCCTCCAGACCATGCTCATCCTTGACGTCAACGTGGTGAACATCGCCCTTCCCGACCTCAAGGACGCACTCGGCTTCACCCCCACCGGCCTTTCCTGGGTGCTGAGTTCCTACCTGCTGACGTTCGGCGGCCTGCTGCTGCTGGGCGGCCGGGCCGGCGACATCCTGGGCCACCGCAAGGGCCTGCTGGTCGGTGTCACGGTGTTCACGGCGGCCTCCCTGCTCGGCGGCCTGTCCACCTCGGCCGGGATGCTGCTGGCCGCGCGGGCCATCCAGGGTGTGGGCGCGGCGATCGCGGCACCGACCGTGCTCGCCCTGATCGCCACCCACTTCACCGAGGAGAAGGCCCGCGCCAAGGCGCTCGGCGCCTACGCGGCGGTGTCCGGTTCGGGTGCGGCGATCGGCCTGATCGGCGGCGGCCTGCTCACCGACTGGCTCTCCTGGCGGTGGGTGCTGTTCATCAACGTGCCGATCGGCCTGGTCCTGCTGATCCTGGCCCCGATGTTCATCCACGAGACCGACCGCACGCCCGGCTCCTTCGACCTCGGCGGCGCGCTCAGCTCCACCCTCGGCATGACCGCGCTGGTGTACGGCTTCATCCGCGCCGCCGAGCAGGGCTGGGGCGACGGTCTGACGATCGGTTCGTTCGTGGCGGCGATCGTCCTGCTGGCGCTGTTCATCGTGATCGAGAACAAGGCCAGGCAGCCGATCACCCCGCTGCGGCTGTTCGCCGACCGCAACCGCGCCATCGGCTATCTCGCCCTGCTGTTCGTGATGGCGGCGGGCAACTCGATGTTCTTCTTCCTCACCCAGTTCCTGCAGGAGGTCAGCGGCTTCAGCCCGATCAAGGCGGGCCTGGCGTTCGTCCCGCTGGCACTGCTGATCCTCGGCTCCTCCAGTGTGTCCGCCAAGCTGCTGCCGCGCTTCGGCGCCCGGGTGCTGACGGCCGTCGGCTCCGCCGCCATCAGCATCGCGCTGGTCTGGTTCGCCCAGATCAAGCCGTCCTCCTCCTACGTGTCCGCGCTGCTCGGCCCGATGGTCGTCGCCGGGCTCGGCATGGGCGTCCTGCTGGTCGGCGTCACCACGATCCTGTTCTCCGGCATCAAGCCGGAGGAGACCGGCGCCGCGTCGGGCCTGCTGAACGTGATGCAGCAGATCGGCGGTGCGCTGGGCCTCGCGGTGATGGTGACCGTCTTCGGCGCGGCGAGCCGCGGCGCCGAGGCCCCGGCGGGCCTGGACACCAAGGGCGCGGCCGACTACGTCCTGACCGAGGGCGTCACGGCGGCCTTCAGCTGGGGCGCCGGGTTCACCGCGCTGACCATCCTGCTGACCCTGGTCATGCGGCGGATGACGGCCGGCGGCGACACCGAGCAGCAGAACGAGCAGCCCGTGCACGCGGGCCTCTGACTCTCGGGCGATCGTCCGAGAACATCCGCCGGGCGCGGCTGCCCCCGTCCGCACCCGGTACCGGCCCCGGTCGGCGACAGCCGACCGGGGCCTCGCCGCACCCGAGCACCGACTGCGGGCGATCGAGACCTGAGAGACAGTCATTCAGTAGACTGACCAAATGATTGATGCCGAACGATGAGTGCTCGTAGGCGGCGAGACGGGGTCCGGAGGTGAAGCCGAGCAGGGCCTGCGGCACCGCGAGGACGACCGGCTCGGCGTCGCTCTGCCGGGCGCGACAACGAGCTCGGGGCACCGCGACGCCAGATATGACCATTCGATCAACAGATCGTCTGTCTTCGCATAGAGTGCGGTGCCGAGGGAGTCCGGATCAGGCGTCACAACCGATCTTTGGGCTCCCTCCCTTCATGTCCTGCGCGCCACGAGCCCTTGGTGCCGAGCATCCAGTGCGGAGTTTCAGCGGTAAGCGATCACGAGTTACTCGACCGGGGGAAAGGTCAATTTGCTGTGGTGAATGTGCTGTCGGTCACGGACAGCCCTGAACGCATCTCCTCCGTCCGCTGCAAGGAGTCGCTCGGACTACTGCGCGCGGTGGACCGGCTGGCGGGCGGTCAGGGCGGTGTGATCGAACTGATCGGTTGCCCCGGCGCCGGAAAGAGCAGACTGCTCGGCCCCATGACCGCGGCGGCCAGAGCCCGCGGTATCACCGTCCTCGACGGTCGCTGCTCCCCCACCGAACGGCAGTACCCGCTGGCCGTCTTCACCCGGGCCCTGGCGGGGGTGATGACCCCGGAGAGGCTGGCCGAACTCTCTCCCGGGCACGCCTCCCTGCTGCGCGCGGCGCTCTGCGCCCAACTCGGCCCCGACGCCCGGCGACCGGAGCCGCTCGGCACCTCCCAGGCCGTACGCGCCCTGCTGGAACGCTCCGCCGGCGACAGCGGGCTGCTCCTGGTCCTCGACGACTTCCACTGGGCCGACCCGCAGTCCCTCGAACTCGCCGACCACCTCGTCCGGTTGACCGCCCCCGCACCCGTCCTGCTGGTCATCGTCCACCGGCCGAGACAGGCCCACGCCCCACTGCTGGGCACCCTGGCCCAGGGCGTCGCGTCGGGACAGGTGGAGCGGATCGAACTCGGTGCGCTCACCCTCTGCCAGGCCGCCTCGCTGCTCGACGTACCGCCCGACACCGGCTGGCTGCCCGCCGTCTTCCACGAGAGCCAGGGCAACCCCCTGTGCCTGCTCGTACTCGGCGAGACGGCGCCGCTCAGTCCGCTGCTCGGCACCAGACTGCTCACCGGACGGCTGGCCCCGCTGGCCGCCGAACTCGCCCTGCTCGACCCCGCCGAGCGGCTGGTCGCCGAGTCCGGCGCGGTCCTCGGCGACCGCTTCAGCTGGGAGGAGCTGTCCGCCGTCTCCGAGCTGCCCGCCCCCGAACTCACCACCGTCGTCACCGGACTGATCGACGTCGACGTCCTGCGCCCGCTGCGCGGCTCCACCTCGCTGCTCACCTTCCGGCACACCGTGCTGCGCCGGATGCTGCACGACCAGGCCGACCACTGCTGGCGCGCCCGCGCGCACCGCCGGGCGCTCACGATGCTCAGCCGCCGGACCGCCTCCGCCGCCGAGCGCGCCATCCACATCGAGCTGTCCGCCCGCAGCTTCACCCACGAGGACCTGGAGATCCTGGCGAAGGCCGGCGAGGAGGCCGTCCCGACCTCCCCCGTCGACGCCGCCCGCTGGCTGCTGCTGGCCCTCAAGGGACTTCCCCCCAACGGTGAGTCACCGGGACGGCTGCTGGGCCTGATCCCCCCGCTCGCCAAGGCGTTGCAGGCCGCCGAGTACGGCTGCAAGAACGACACGCTTCAGCACCTGCTGACCCAGGGCACCCCCCTGCAGCCCACCGAGTCCTACCGCTCCGCGGTGCGGCTGTGCGCGCTCGTCGACTGCCTGCACGGGCGCTACGAGGCGGCCGACGCCCTGCTGGCCGGCGAACTGGCCGCCCTCGCCGCCACCGGGCTCCCCAACGGCGACCTGTTGGCCCGCTTCACCGTCTACCGGGGCATCGTCGCCCTGCTGGGCCAGGACCGGAAGCTGCCGCGGCTGGCCGCCGAGGCGCTGCTGCTGGCCCGGACCGACGGGCATCCCACCACCCTCGCGGGCGCACTGGTGCTGCACGCGCTGGCCGAGCTGGGCGAGGGCCGCACCGAGGCCTGCCTGGCCTCGTACGACGCCGCCGTCCGGCAGATGGACGAGCTGCCGACCGCCGAGGCCTATCTGCACACCGAGTTCCTCGCCCTGCTCGGCTGGTGCGCCTTCGCGCTCGGCCGCCCGCGCGAGGCGGAGTCCTTCTACGAGCGGGGCGTGGAGCTGACCTCGGACTGCTCGCACAACGCGATGCTGCCGGTCCTGCTGAGCGGCCTGGCGGAGGCCCAGCTGACCCAGGGCCGGCCGGCCAGCGCGCGCCGCTCGGCGGCCCGGGCGGTGGACCTCGCGGGCTACCTGAACGCCGACCAGCTGCGCACCCACGCGCTCGCCCAGGAGGCGCTGTGCGTCACCTACGCCGAGCCGCCGGGCAGCAGCCGGTCCTCGGCGCTGGCCGAGGAGGCCCTGCGGGCACTGCGGCCCGGGCGGGGCAGCTGGTACGGCTCCACGGTGCTGACGCTGGCCGAGACGCTGCTGAAGCAGAGCAGCCCGGAGCGGTGCCTGAGCCTGCTGGTCGAGCTGGACTCCCCCGGGATCACGGGGCTGTCCGTGATGAACCGGGCCCACTACTACGAGCTGCTGACCCAGGCGGCGACCGCCGCCGGGGTCGAGGGCGGTGCCGACTGGGTCGAGGCGGCGGAGCACACCGCGCGGCTGTTCGGGACGCCGCACACGTCCGCGTACGCGGCGATGGCCCGGGGCCACCTCCTGCTACGGGAGGACCGGGCCGAGGAGGCCGTTGCCGCGTACCGGGAGGCGGAGCGACTCTTCGACGGCTCCCACCTGCGGCTGCCGCAGCTGACCGTGCGGCTGCGCGCGGCCAGGGCGCTGGCCGCCGCCGGCCGCCTGGACCAGGCCGTGGCACTGTCGGAACGGGTGACCGCGTTGGCCGAGCAGTGGGGGGTGCTGGTGTACGCCCGGATGAGCCCGGACGACACCTTCGAGGGCTCCCTGGACCGCGGCTGCCACGCGCTGATGCCGACGCCCGCCCCGCCGGCCGCGGACGACCTGGCCCTGCTGACCCAGCGGGAGCTGGAGGTGGCCCGGCTGGCCGGCACCGGCCAGCGCACCCGGGAGATCGCCGAGGCACTCCAGGTGAGCCCGCGCACCGTGGAGGTCCACCTCTCCCGGATCTACCGGAAGCTGGAGGTCGGCTCACGGGCCGAGCTGGCCAGGCTGATGGCCGTACGTATTTCCCCTGATGCCCTTAAGTGATCCCTCTGAAAACATGAGGACAACGCGCCGGGCGGGGCATTCGCGGCCCCGCCCGCCTCAATGAGCGCTTCACGGGGGCAAACGATATGCATCAAAGTCAGGATTCCGGTCTTCATGTCTGGCAGGCTTCCGGGAGTTGTTCGCCCACCGGCCTCGCGGACGGCGAGCCCATTGCCGTCGACGCCTTCCGCCGGGTATTCCGACGCCATCCCGCAGGTGTGGCCGTCATCACGGTTTCCGACGGGGCGAAGCCGGTCGGATTCACCGCCACCTCACTGGCGTCACTGTCCTCCACGCCCCCTCTGGTCTCCTTCGGCATCGGCCGCACCGCCTCCTCCTGGGCGGCGGTGTGCACGGCCGAGCACCTCGCGGTGCACCTGCTCGCCGAGGACCAGCAGGAGCTCGCGGCCACCTTCGCCCGCAGCGGCATCGACCGCTTCGCGCCGCCCACCGCCTGGCGGCCGGGCCCGTACGGGGTGCCGCTGCTGGAGGACGTGCCCGCCGCACTGGTGTGCCGCAAGGTGTACGACCTGCCGGCCGGGGACCACACCCTGGTGATCGGTCAGCCCGTGCACGCGGTCGAGGGTGGCACAGCGCGGCCCCTGGTCTATCTCGACGGGCAATACGGCTCAGTGTCGCGCTGAGCCCGATCGGTCACGCGAATCCCCCCACGAAGGACAGACAATGCGATTCGAGATTCTGGGCAGCCTGCGAATGACCGACGGCGAGAACGTCTTCGGCATCAGCGCGCCCAAGGTGGAGTCCCTGCTCGCCGCTCTGCTGGTACGCGCGGACGACGTGGTGTCCACCGACCAGCTGTGCCACGAGATCTGGGGCGACGCACTGCCCCGCCGCGGCACGGCGACGCTGCACGTCTACATATCGCAGCTGCGCAAGCTGCTGAAGCGACCGGGGACGGCGGCCACGCCGATCGTGACCCGCCACCCCGGCTACGTACTCCGACTCGACGGACACAGCCTGGACTCGGACGACTTCCAGCGGCTGGTACGACTGGGCCGGTCCGCGATCCGGGACGGCCGGTACGCGGAGGCCTCCACCCACTGCGACCAGGCCCTGTCCCTGTGGCGCGGGAGGGCGCTGGGCGAGTTGCGCGGCGGCGCGATCGTCGACGAGTTCGCCACCTGGGCCGAGGAGGCCCGGCTGGAGTGCGTCGAGATGCGCAACGAGGCGGATCTGATGCTGGGCCGGCACCGGGAACTGGTGGGCCCGCTGTACACGCTGGTGAAGAAGCACCCCCTGATCGAGGCCTTCCACCGGCAACTGATGCTGGCGCTCTACCGCTCGGACCGCCGGGCCGACGCGCTCCAGGCGTTCCACCGGGTGCGGTCGGTGCTGGACCGGGAGCTGGGCATCGCGCCCTGCCGCCAGCTGCACCAGCTGCACGATCAGATCCTGCTGGACAGCGGCCGGGGCGAGGTGCGGCGGCCGATCACCCTGCGGGCGCCGGCAGCCGCCTGAGCCCGTCCCGGACCGAGGGCTCCCTTCCTTCTCAACTGTAGGACGAACAGCTGGCGTTGAAAAGTGGGGACAGTCCCCATATTCTGTTCGTCATGACCACCGAATTGGGAATCAAGCTCTCGGTCCTGGACACCGCCCCCGTCTGGCAGGGGTCCACGGCCTCGACCTCACTGCGCAACTCCCTGCGCCTCGCGCAGGCCGTGGAGCGGCTCGGCTACCACCGCTTCTGGCTGGCCGAGCACCACAACATGCCGTCGCTGGCGACCTCCTCACCCGCCATCCTGGCCGGGCAGATCGCCGCCGCGACCACCCGCCTGCGGGTCGGCGCCGGCGGCGTCATGCTGCCCAACCACCCGCCGCTGGTGGTGGCCGAGCAGTTCGGCACCCTCGCCGCCCTCAACCCCGGCCGGATCGACCTCGGCCTCGGCCGGGCCCCGGGCACCGACCCGATCACCGCCCGCGCGCTGCGCCGCCAGGCCGGCCCGCTGGGCGCGGGCGACTTCCCTGCCCAGGTCCACGAGCTGCTGAACCACTTCGCCCCGCCCGGCGGCGCCCCGGCCGGGGCGGCCAGGCCCGGCCAGGTCACCGCCGTCCCGGCCACCGAACTGTCGGTGCCGGTCTGGCTGCTCGGCTCCAGCGGCTACAGTGCCCAGCTCGCCGCCGGCCTGGGCCTGCCCTTCGCCTACGCCCACCACTTCTCGCCGCACGGCTCGGTGGCCGCGCTCCAGGCCTACCGCGCCGAGTTCCGCCCCTCGCAGTACCTCAGCGAGCCGTACTCGATGGTCGCCGTCTTCGGCGCGGTGGCCGAGGACGACCGCAGGGGCGAGCTGCTCAGCACGCCCCTGCGGATGATCACCGCCCAGTCGCTGCGCGGGATGAACCCGCTCTTCCCGCCGGTCGAGGAGGCCTCCTCCTTCGTCTGCGGGCCCCAGGAGCGCATGGTGGTGGACCAGATGTTCGACGCCCAGATCTTCGGCGGGCCGGAGACCGTACGGCAGAAGGTCACCGAGTTCGTCCGGGCGACCGGCGTCGACGAGCTCATGATGCTCTCCGTGGTCCAGGACCACGAGGAGCGGGTGCGCTCCTACGAGCTGCTGGCCGAGCTGGCCGGGCTCAAGCCGGACGAGTCCTCGGCCGGCTGAGCCGCCTCGGCCAGCAGCTCGAACGACCGGATCCGCGCCTGCAGGCCGAACACCGGTGTCGCCGCCAGGAGTTCGTCGAAGCCGACCTCGGCCCGGAACTCCGCGAGGCGGCGCCGGACGGTCTCCGGACCGCCGACCACCTGGGCGGCGAAGTGCCCCTCCAGATAGTCCTGCTGAGCCGACGTCAGGCTGTACCCCGCCGCCTGCTCAGGGGTGCGGAACAGGGTCAGCGGGTTGATCCGCCCCTCCACGTGGGCGACCCGGATCGGACCGGCGTGCCACTGCGCCTCCTCGTCCGTGTCCGCGGCCACGACCTGCGAGGACACCGCCACGTACGGCTGCGCCAGCCGTTCCGAGGGCTGGAACTCCGCCCGGTAGCGGGCCACCGAGGCCGCCGTCCCGGCCGGGTTGAGATGGTGCGCGAAGGCGTACGGGAGGCCCAGGCGGGCCGCCAGCGAGGCGCTGGACTCGCTGGTGCCCAGCAGCCAGACCGGCACCGGGCGCTGCGGCGGCGGGGAGACCGCGACCGCGGGGCGCTCACCCTCCCCGGGCGGCGTCAGGTAGTCGACCAGCTCGACGAGTTGGTCTCCGAAGGCGCCGGCGTGGGCCGGGTCCCCGGTGCGGCGCAGCGCCCGGGCGGTGGCCGGCTCCCCGCCCGGCGCCCGGCCGACCCCGAGGTCGATCCGGTCCGGGTGGAACACGTCGAGGGTGGCGAACTGCTCCGCCACCACCAGCGGCGTGTGGTTGGGCAGCATCACGCCGCCCGAGCCCACGCGCAGGGTGGAGGTGACGGCGGCCAGCTGCCCGATCAGCACCGGCGGGGTGGAGGTGCCGAAGGCCGGCATGTTGTGGTGCTCGGCCAGCCAGTACCGGCGGTAGCCGAGGCGCTCCACGGCGGGCGCCAGCTCCAGGAGTTGGTGCAGCGATTCGGACGCCGGGACGCCGTACCAGACGGGCACGGTGTCCAGGACGGACAGGATCGGACCGGCAGTGTCGTTCATGTGCGGCTCTCCATCGTCGTTCGGGTGGTTCGGTCTGGCGGTCGGCGGCGGGGCGCCCGGGGTCGGTCCTCGGGCGTGGGCCGTCAGGGGCGGATCGGGTCCAGCGGCGGGATCGCCTCCAGCAGGTGGGCGGTCCACGGGTCCTTCGGGGCGGTGAAGACCTCCGTGGTGGGCCCGGTCTCGACGATGCGGCCCGCCCGCATCACCGCGACCCGGTCGCTCATCCGTCGCACCACCGCGAGGTCGTGGGAGATGAACAGCAGGGCCACCCCGAGGCGGCGCTGGGCCTCGGCGAACACGTCGAGCACCTGGGCCTGGACGGAGACGTCCAGCGCCGAGACCGGTTCGTCGCAGACGATCACCTCCGGTTCGGGGGCGAGCGCCCTGGCGATCGCGACCCGCTGGCGCTGGCCGCCGGACAGCTGCCGGGGCCGGCGCTCCAGCAGGACCTCGTCCAGCCCCACCAGCGCGAGCAGTTCGGCGATCCGCGCCCGGTGGCGGCGGGCGGCCCGGCGACCGGGTGCGCCCAGGGCCTCGGCGACGATGCGCTCCACCGTCCAGCGCGGGTCGAAGGACGACAGCGGGTCCTGCTGCACCAGCTGGATCCGCCCGCGCAGCGCCGCGCGGGCCGCCTCGCCGCGCCCCGACCACGGCTGCCCGAGCAGGGTCACCTGCCCGGCGTCCGGTTCCAGCAGGCCGAGCACCGTCTGGCCGAGCGTGGTCTTGCCCGAGCCGGACTCGCCGAGGATGCCGAGGGTCTCGCCCTCGCGCAGTTCCAGCGAGACCGCGTCCAGCGCGGTGACCGTACCGGCCCGGCGGCCGCCGGTGGCGGGGTAGGCCTTGGTCAGCCCCTCGGCGCGCAGCACCACCCGCTCGCCGACCCGCGCCGTCGCCTCGGCCGGGCGGCAGCCGGTGGGCACCGCGTCGAGCAGCATCCGGGTGTACGGGTGCCGGGGCGCGGCCAGCAGCTCCCCGGTGGGCCCGGTCTCGACGATCCGGCCGGCGCGCATCACCGCGATCCGGTCGGCCAGCCTGGCCACCGCGGCGAGGTCGTGACTGATCAGCAGGACCGCCATGCCGGTGGCCCGGCGCTCGGCGAGCAGGTCGAGGATCTGCGCCCGTACGGAGGGGTCGAGGGCGGTGGTCGGCTCGTCGGCGATCAGCACCCGGGGGGCGGCGGCGATCCCGGCGGCGATCAGGGCCCGCTGGCGCTGGCCGCCGGACAGCTGGTGCGGGAACTGCCGGGCCCGCAGCTCGGGTTCGGGCACGGTCACCTCCCGCAGCAGTTCCACGGCGCGCTGCGGGCGGTCCCGGCGGGTGCCGATGCCGTGGACGGCGAGCGGCTCGGCGACCTCGTCGCCGACCCGGCGCAGCGGGTCGAGGGACACCAGGGCGTCCTGGGAGACCAGTCCGATCCCGGCGCCGCGCAGTCGCCGCCACTCGCGGGCGCCGAGGGTGCGCAGGTCCTGTCCGCCGTAGTCGAGGCGGCGCGCGGTGACGCTCGCCCCGGGGCCGGTCAGTCCGACCAGGGCGCGGGCGGTGAGGGTCTTTCCGGAGCCGGACTCGCCGACCAGGGCGAGGCACTCGCCGGGCCGCAGGTCGAGGTCGACGCCGTGGACGACGTCGGTGCGCCGGCGGCCGCGGCCGAAGGAGATCCTCAGGTCCTCGACGGTGAGCAGCGGGGCGGTTCGGTCAGGTGCGGTCACGGCCGTCCCTTCCGTCCAGTCGCCGCTGGAGGTCCCGGCCGACGACCGTCACGGCGACGACCGTGAGGGTGATGGCGAGTCCGGGGAAGACGGCGACGGACCAGGCGGTGTCGAGGTGGTCGCGCCCCTCGGAGAGCATGCTGCCCCACTCGGGCGCGGGCGGCTTCGGGCCGAGCCCGAGGAAGCTGAGCGTGGAGCCCGCGATGATCGCGCTGCCGGTGTTGACGGTGGCCAGGACCAGCAGCGGCGGCAGGGCGTTGGGCAGGACGTGCCGCAGCAGGATGTCCGCGCGGCCGCGGCCCATGACCACGGCCGCCCGTACGTAGTCGCCGGCGCGCACGGCGAGTGCCTGGCCGCGGGCCAGGCGCAGGAAGCCGGGCAGCAGCGAGGCGCCGATGGCCAGGGTGGCGTTGGCGCTGCCGGGGCCGAGCAGGGTGACCACGACGAGGGAGAGCATCAGGCCGGGAAAGGCCATCAGGACGTCGGTGAGGCCGGACAGCACCCGGTCGACGGTGCGGCCGGCGGTGGCGGCGAGCACCCCGAGCAGCGCTCCGCCGACCAGGGCGAGGGCGGTGGCGCCGAGGCCGATCAGCAGCGAGGCGCCGGCGCCGTGCACGATCCGGCTGAACAGGTCGCGGCCGAGCTGGTCGGTGCCCAGCCAGTGGGGCCGGCTCGGTCCGGACAGCGCGTCGGCGGGGTCGATGGCCTGCGGATCCTGCCCGGCGAGCAGGTCGGGGGCCAGGGTGGCGAGCAGCACCAGCCCGAGCAGGGCCCAGGCGAGCGCCGTCCCGGCCCCGGTGCGGGGCAGGCGGGCGAGCGGGCGGCGGCGGGCGGCGGGCGCCGCGGCCCCGACCGGCAGTCGGCTGGTGGTCATCCGGTGCTCCTCTCGGCGATCCGGGGGTCGATCACCCGGTACAGCACGTCGACGGCCACGTTGATCAGCGCGAAGACCGTCGCGGACAGCAGCACGACCCCGGTGACCACCGGCAGGTCGCGGCCCTGGACGGCGGTGGCGGTGAGCTGGCCGAGCCCCTGGCGGCTGAACACGGTCTCGACCACGACCGCGCCGCCGAACAGGGCTCCGGCGGCCCAGCCCGCGAGGGTGACCAGCGGGATCAGGCCGTGGCGCAGCGCGTGCCGCAGCCGGACCGCGAGTTCGGCGCCGCCGCGGGCCCGGGCGGTGAGGACGAAGGGCTGGTCGAGGACGCGTTCGAGCTCCTCGCGGAGCACCTGGGTGAACACCCCGGCCATGCCCACGGCGAGCGTGACGGCGGGCAGCACCAGGCCGGAGATCCCGCCTCCGCCCATCGCGGGGAACCAGCGCAGCCGGAAGGACAGCAGGGCCAGCAGCACCGCTCCGATCCCGAAGGCGGGGCTGGAGGCGGTGAACAGCTCCAGCGCGGAGGACAGCCGCCGGGCCCGCGGCCGGTCGGCGGTGAGCACGGCGGCGGTGAGGGCGAGCAGCAGGGCCAGCACGAAGGCGGCGAGGGCGAGTTGGAGGGTCGGCCAGAGCTGGCTGCCGATCACCTGGCCCACCGGCTGCTGGAGTTGGTAGGACTCGCCGAGGTCGCCGGTGAGCAGGCGGCCCATGAAGCGCCCGTACTGCACCACCAGTGGCTGGTCGAGGGCGAGTTCGCGGCGCACCTGGGCGACGAGTTCGGGGGTCGGGTTGGTGGAGCCGAGCACGCTGCGGACCGGGTCGCCGGGCAGCAGCCGGAACGCGAAGAACACGGCGTGGGCGGCGCCGAGGACGACCAGCGCGGCCAGGACGAGGCGGCGCAGCAGCCAGCGCAACGGGGCGGTCACGGGGTCATCCCTCCAGCCGGGCGTCGTAGAAGCGCGGGTACGCCTGGGCGTCGAAGGTGACGCCGCGCACCCGGTCGGCGGCGCCGACCAGGGTGGTGGGGGCGTAGACGGGCAGGGCGTAGGCCTGCTGCTGGATCCGGAGCTGGGCCCGGCCGTCGAGGGCGTCGCGCCGGGCCGGGTCGGAGGTGGCGGAGGCTTCCCTGAGCCAGGCGTCCAGTTCGGGGTCGGACACGCCGAAGGCGTTGGACCCGCCCTTGTCCGCGGTCTGGTCGGAGGCGAAGTAGGTGCGCATGACGTCGGGGTCGGCGCGGTTCCAGCTGAAGGCGAGGATGTCGGCGTCGCGGGAGAGCGCCTTCTTCAGGTAGGTGCCGGGTTCGTGGGCGGTGAGGCGGATCTCGATGCCGGCCCGGCGGGCGTCGGCCTGGATGCCCTGGGCGAGCAGGACGCGCTGGTCGCGCATCAGGCTGGTCATGTACGGCCACTCGATGCTCAGGCGCCTGCCGTCGCGGGTGCGGTAGCCGGCGTCGTCGCGTCCGGTCCAGCCGGCCGCGTCGAGCAGGGCGGCGGCCCGTCCGGGGTCGTACGGGGTGGCGCCCTCGACAGCCCGGTTGTAGCCGGGGGTGGCCGGGGACAGGACGCCCCAGGCCCGTTGGTGGCGGCCGGAGTAGAGGGCGCGCACCAGGTCGTCGTAGCGGACGGCGTACTGGAGGGCCTGGCGGACCCGTAGGTCGTCCAGCGGCGCGCGGGCCGGGTTGAGCAGCAGCAGGTAGGGCGCGCCGGGCTGCGGGGCCTGGAGGAAGCGGAAGCCGTCGGCGTGCGCGAGTCGGCTGATGCTGCCGGGCGGGATGGCGGCGGCGATGTCGACCTGGCCGGAGCTCAGCGCACCGAAGCGGGAGGCGGCTTCGGGGACGAACTCCACGGTGAGTCCCTCGGCGCGGGCGGGGCCGGTGTGGCCGGCGTCCTCGGGGGCCCACTGGTAGGCGGGGTTGCGGTCGAGGACGACCCGGCGGTTGCGGGCCCAGTCGGCGAACACGAACGGGCCGCTGCCGACCGGGTGCCCGCAGGTGCGGCCCTGGTCGGCGCGCAGGGCGGTGGGCGACTGGATGCCGAAGACGGCGGTGGACAGCAACTGGAGCAGCGGCGGGTACGGCCTGGTCAGGGCGATCCGCGCGGTGTACGGGTCGACCACGGTGGTGTCCCGGTACATGGAGATCAGCCCGGCCGCGTACTGGGACTTGGTCTCGGGGGCGACGGTGTGGTCCAGGGTGGCCTTGACGGCGTCGGCGGTGAGGGGGGTGCCGTCGTGGAAACGGACGTCCTCGCGCAGCCGGAAGGTGTACTCCAGGCCGTCGTCGGAGACCTCCCAGGAGGTGGCGAGCCAGGGCCGGAGCCGGCCGTCGGCGTCGGTGGACACCAGCGAGTCGAAGATGTTCCGGTCGATCACGGCGGTGATGTCGTACGGGCTGACCTGCGGGTCGAGGCAGTCCGGCTGGGAGTCGACGGCGTAGACGATCCGCCCGCCCCCGGCACCGGAGCGGGCTCCGGTGCCGGGGGCGCAGGCGGTGGCGGCGACGACGAGCAGGGCCAGGAGGGCGGCCGGACGGGCGCGTCGGGCGCGGCCGGGGTGGCGTCTCATGCCGGGTCGGCCTCCGTCTCCTCCTCCTGCAGGGTGATCGCGGCGGCCGGACAGAGCCGGGCGGCCTGGTCGAGCCGGTCACGGTCGGCGGCGGGGGCGGTGCCGTCGGTGAGCAGGGCGACGAGGCCGTCCTCGTCCTGGTCGAACACCTCGGGGGCGGTGAGCACGCACTGGCCCGCCCCGACGCAGCGCCTGGGGTCGGCGAAGATCCGCACGGCGCTCACCAGGCCACGGGGAGTTCGTAGATGCCCTGGACGCCGCTCTGCGCGGGCTTGATCTCGATCTGCTCGGGCGGCACCGCCAGCCGCAGCCCCGGGATCCGGGTGAACAGCGTGGTGAGCGCGCTCTCCATCTCGGCCCGGGCCAGGTTCTGGCCGATGCACTGGTGGACGCCGAAGCCGAAGCCGAGGTGGTGGCGGGCGCCGCGGGCCAGGTCCAGCTCGTCGGGGCGCTCGAAGGCCGCCGGGTCGCGGTTGATCTCGGCGGTGGAGAGCATCACGCTGTCGCCCGCGCGCAGGGTGACGCCGCCGACGGTGATGTCCTCGGCGGCGATGCGCATGGCGACGTCGCCGATCGACAGGTAGCGCAGCAGTTCCTCGACGGCGAGCGCGCCGACGGCCGGGTCGGCACGGAAGGCGGCCAGCTGCTCGGGGTTCTGCAACAGGGTGAAGGTACTGAGGGTGATCATGCTGGCGGTGGTCTCGTGACCGGCCATCAGCAGGATGATGCCGAGCCGGATGACGTCGTCGCGCGAGAGCGTTCCGCCGGCCAGGTCACGGGAGACCAGGGTGTCCAGCAGGCCGTCACCGGACGCCTTCTCCTTCTCCTTGCGCTCCACCAGGGAGGTCAGGTAGTCGCGCAGGCTCATCAGGGCCTCGGTGGCCTGTTCCTCGGAGACCTGGGGGGAGACCAGCGCCGCCGACTGCGCCTCGAAGTAGTCGTGGTCCTCGTAGGGCACCCCGAGGATGCCGCAGATGGTGTACGAGGACAGCGGCAGCGCCAGCGCGCTGAGGATGTCGGCCGGCGGCCCCTGCTCCAGGATCGCGTCGACGAGTTCGACCGAGCGGCGCTGGATCGCCTCGCCGAGCTCGCGGGTGCGGCGCACCGAGAACGAGGAGATCAGCCGCCGCCGGTAGGAGGCGTGCTCCTCGCCGTCCATGCCGACCAGGATGGTCGCCTTCTGGATGGCCTTGCGCCGGGGGCTGGGCGAGGGGAAGTCCGGGCGGCTCCAGTCGGAGGACAGCCGCGGGTCGATCAGCAGGGCTCGGGCCTCCGTGTGACCGAGCACCACCCAGGTCGGCCGGCCGTCGTACAGCCTGGCCCGCACCACAGGTCCCTCGGTGCGGCGCAGGTCGCGGTAGCCCGGCGGCGGCTGGTAGGGGCAGTGCCGCTGTTGCGGGAAGTCGGGCAGCGACGCAAGGTCGTCGGTGAGACTCACAGCGATGGGGTGGGACATGTCCTGAACTCCTGCGAGCGGCGGCGGACGGGGTCCCGGTCAGGCTGTGCCGGTGGGCTTTCGGGCCTCTAAAGCAGCTCTTTCGCCCGCTCGTCGGCGGTGTCCCGCGGTCTTCTCGGCGGTGTCCCGCGGTCTTTAGAGCGCGCTAAGGGGCCCTTAGGCCCGACTGCCGAGATTGGCGCCCATGCAGATATCCGCCATCGCACGCGAACGGCGCCACACGCTCCTGTTCCTCGACGAGATCCGCCCGTTCTCACCGGTGCACCTGGACACCGAGGTCGACATGTCGGGGGTGCTCGCCCACCGGGAGGAGCACCGCGACGAGCGTCGGCTGTCGGTGGTCACCTACGTGCTGCACGCGGCCGCCCGGGTGCTGGCCGCGCACCCGGAGGCGAACGCGGCGATCCGGGGACGGCTGCGGCCCCGGGTGGCCCGTTACGGCGAGGTGGCCGGGAAGGTGACGCTGGACAAGCGGATCGGCGGGCGCCGGGTGGTCGTCTCGGCGGTGCTGCCCGACCTCCAGCGGGCCGAACTGCCCGACATCCAGTACCAGTTGGAGCGCTACCGGGACGGCGACCCGGTGTCGATGCCGGAGTTCGCGCCGATGCTGCTGCTGCAGCGGCTGCCGGGCCCGATCGCCCGCGCCGCCTACCGCCGGGCGGTGCGCTCGCTGGCGCGTCACCCCCGCTTCTTCGGGACCTTCGCGGTCACCTCGCTCGGCCACCGCGCGGTGGACGGCTTCCACTCGGTGGGCGGCACCACGCTCACCTTCGGGATCGGCCGCATCACCGACCGCGCCGTGGTCCGGGACGGCGGGGTGACCGGCGCCCCGGTGATGCGGCTCAACCTCACCTTCGACCACCGGGTGATCGACGGCGCGGAGGCCGCCGACGTCCTCACCGAGGTCAAGGACCTGCTGGAGGGCTACTCCGCCGAGAAGGAGAAGGAGACGGCATGAACGACGTCACCGAGCTGAGGCGGTTCGTGGAGGTCCACGCCCGGATCCTCGGCATCCCGCAGGACGCGTCGCGCCGGGTGCTGGGCCGGATCGGGCACGACCTGGACGGCGAACCCGGCTCCTGGGCCCGGGAGTGGACGGCCGCCGGCACCGTCGAGGAGCGCGCCGGGCGGGAGCTGTCGGCCGGACGGTTCTTCAACATCGCCCGCTTCCCGTACGTGGACGGCCCGGCGCGGGCCGAGGCCCAGGAGCTGACGGTCGCCTCCTTCGACCGCTGGCGGCTCGGGCAGCGGGCCGGCATCCAACGGCTGGACCTGGAGCTGTCCGGTGGCCGGGTGCGCTGCTGGGCGGCCGGGCTCGACGCGGCGGGCTCGGGCGAGCTGCCCCCGCTGCTGCTGTTCAGCGGCGGCATCGTCAGCGTCAAGGAGCAGTTCGGCCCGCTCCTGGCCCGGGCCGCCCGGCTGGGCGTGGCCGCCGTGGCCACCGAGATGCCCGGCGTCGGCGAGAACACCTGGCGCTACACGGCCGACAGCCACCGGATGGTCAGCGAGCTGCTGGACGCCCTGGAGGGGCGCGCCGACGTCACCCGCAGCTATGCGGTGATGATGAGCTTCAGCGGCCATCTCGCCCTGCGCGCCGCGCTGGAGGACAAGCGCGTGCGCGGGATCGTCACCGCCGGCGCCCCGGTCCGCGACTTCTTCGCCGATCCCGAATGGCGGCCGCGGATCCCCCGGGTCACCGTCGACACCCTGGCCCACCTCACCGGCCGGGAGCCGGCATCGGTCCTCGGGCACATCGCCGACTGGGGCCTGAGCGAAGCGGAACTGGCCCGCCTGGACGTGCCGTTGGCGTACATCGCGAGCGAGCGCGACGAGATCATCCCGCCCGGCGACCGGCTGCTGCTGGAACGTCACGTACGCGGACTGCGGCTGCTGGCCCACGACGACGTGCACGGCTCCCCCGACCACGTCGCCGAGTCCCGGCTGTGGAGCCTGCGCTCGGCCCTGGAGATGATCGGCGGCCACGGCCCGCAGCGGGCGGTGCTCGGCGCGGCCCTGGCGCTGCTGCGCGGCCGCGGGCGAACGCCGGTCCTGGGCGGCCCCCGGAACGGAGAGGGCAGGTGAGCGCCGTGACCGCCGACCGCCCGCTGCGCTTCCTGGTGTCGGTGATCGACCCGGAGGCGGACTGGCCGGGCATCGCCGCCGAGGCCGAACGGCTGGACTACGACCTGCTCGCCACCACCGACCACCTCGGCATGACCGCGCCGTTCCCCTCCCTGGTGGCCGCCGCCGCGGCCACCACCCGGCTGCGGGTGGCCACCTACCTGACCAACACCGCCCTGTGGGACCCGGAGGTCCTGGCCCGGGAGATCGCCGGGACGGACCGGATCACCGGCGGTCGCCTGGAGGTGGGCCTGCACTCCGGGCAGACCGCCAGCGCCCGGACCGCCCACCTGGACGCGACGCAGAAGCTCACCCGTCTCACGGACGCCGTCGAGACGCTCCAGCGCCTGCTGCCCGACCCCGACCACCGGCCCCGGCCGCTCCAGCACCCCCGGCCTCCGCTGCTCCTCGCCGCCGACGACCCGGCCGAGCTCGAACTCGCCGCCCACCACGCCGACACCGTCTGCTTCATCGGCGCCTCGCTGCCGCCCGGCGGCGGCCTCGTCCTGCACTCCCCCGAGGAGATCGCGCGGCGGGTGGCGTCCGTACGGGAGCGGGCGGCACAGCTGGGCCGGGCCCCGGAGCTGAACATCGCCGTCAAGCGGATCATCGTCACCGGCGACCGGCGCGCGGCCGCCGAGGCGCTGCGGGAGTCCGGCTTCGCCGCCCACCTGTCGGTGGCCGAACTGCTGGAGCTTCCCACGCTGCTGATCGGCACCCACCGGCAGATCGCCGAGCAGGTCCGCGCGCACCGCGAGCGGTACGGGCTGACCTCCTTCGCGTTACTCGCCCCGGCCATGCACGACTTCGCCCCCGTGATCCCCCTGCTGCGGAAAGGATGACCCCGTGACCGCCACTGCCGCCCCGAACCACCCCGAGAGCGCCGCGGACCCCGTCGTCGTGGTGGGCGCCGGCCCCACCGGGCTGATGCTGGCCTGCGAGCTCGCCCTGGCGAAGGTGCGCACCGTGGTCCTCGACCGCCGCACCGAACCCGCCGAACACGCCCCCGGACAGGCCGTCAACGCGGCCGTGATGCAACTGCTCGACCAGCGCGGCCTCGGCGACCGGCTGCGCGGGCAGGGCATGCCGCTCCCCGGCGCCCACTTCTCGCTGATCTGGCTGCGCCCCGAACTGCTGGATCCGCAGCCCGTCCGCGGCCTGCTGGTCCCGCAGAACCGGCTGGAGGCGCTGTTGGAGCAGCGCGCCCGCGAGCTCGGGGTCGAGCTGCGGCGCGGCCAGGAAGTGACCGGGCTGGACACCGGCACCGGGGACGGCCCGGTGACGCTGCGGCTGCGCGGCGCGGACGGCCGGGAGGGCGAGCTGACCGCCTCCTACCTGGTCGGCGCCGACGGCACGGAGAGCGCGGTGCGGCGCCTCGCCGGCATCCCCTTCCCCGGCAGCGGGTGGACCGTCGAGGGCAGCGTCGGCGACGTCGAGGTCGACTTCGCCCAGCTGGCCCCCAACCACCTGGGCGCGCACTACGTGGACTCCGGCGGGGTCTACTCGGGCGCCCCGGCCGGCCCCGACCTGCTGCGGGTGATCACCACCGGGCTCGGCCCGGCCGCCGGCTCCGACGGCCCGGTCGGTCTTCCCGAACTCCAGGCCGACATCAAGGAGTTGACCGGGCGGGAGCTGCCCGCGCGCGAACTGCGCTGGGCCGAGCGGTTCACCAGTGTGAGCGGCAACGCCGAACGCTACCGCCACGACCGGGTACTGCTGGCCGGCGACGCCGCACACTCCTTCTTCCCGCTCGGCGGGCTGCGGCTGAGCACCTGCCTCCAGGACGCCGTCAACCTCGGCTGGAAGCTGGCCGCCCAGGTCAACGGCTGGGCCCCGCCCGGGCTGCTGGACAGCTACCACGACGAACGGCACCCGGAGGGCGAACGCGCCCGGGCCGCCCTGGACGCCCAGCTCGCCCTGATGGAGCCGCCCGGGCGCACCGCCGGGGTGCGCGCGCTGGTGACGCGGCTGGCCGGTCTCGAGGAGGTCAACCGCCACCTGGTCGAACTGGTCACCGGCATCGACGTGCGCTACGCCGTCACCGCGCCCGGCGCGGACGACGGGCAGGACACCCACCCGCTGATCGGGCGGCGGATCCCCGACGCCGCGCCGCTGCCCCACGACGGCAGGGGCCTCCTGCTGGTGCCCGAGGGCGCGGACGGGCTCCCGCTCACCGACCTCGCGGCCGGATGGGCCGACCGGGTGGCCACCGCCGTCGCGCCGGACGGGGTCCCCGCCCCGGCGCTGGTGCGCCCCGACGGCCACGTGGTGTGGACGACGGGCGCGGGCGAGCCGGCGGCGGCCCTGGCGCGGTGGTTCGGCGAGCCGCGCTGAGCGGGCCGGAACACGAAGGAGCGGCGCGGACCGAAGGGTCCGCGCCGCTCCTTCGTCGTCGCCCCCGTCACACCACCTCGAGGACGAACCCGGCCTTGAGCCACTTGCTGGACTCCACCGACACCCCCAGCACCCGGTCGCCCTCGGCCAGCTGCGGCAGCGTCCGCTCCAGCTGGAAGAACGGCATGGCGTTGCCGGTGTTGGCGATGCGGTCGACCAGGCTGACCTCCTCCGCCGTCGGCATCCCCAGGGACTCCACGATCCGCTGGGTCATCCGCCCCGACAGCTGCGGCGGCAGCAGGTAGTCGACGTCGGTCGGCTCCCAGCCGAGGTCGCCGAGCAGCTCCTCCGCGATCTCCCGCGACATCACGGGCACGGACTGCTCGATCGCCTTGTAGTCCTCCTTGATGTACGCGCGGTCCGTCGCGTCGCGGTCCAGGGCGCCGGTCCACTCCACGATCTGGCCCGGCGCCCGGTCGAGGCCGGTCAGCCGGTTGAGCACCCGGCGGATCACCGGGGTGCCCGGCGCGGGCTCGGTGCTCAGCACGGCCGCCCCCGCGCCGTCGCCGAACAGCACGAAGTTCACCAGCTCCGCGGAGTCCAGCTTCGCGAGGTCGACGTCGGGGTCGAAGTGCCGGGAGCACAGCTCGCCGCCGATCACCAGCGCGGTCCTCTCCTCGCCCGCGAGCAGGAGTTTGCGGCCCACCTCCAGGGCCTGGAACGCGCCGGCGCAGCCGGACTGGAGCTGGTAGGTCGGCACGCCGTTGATGCCGAGCCGGTCCGCCACCAGGTTGACCGTGGCGGGCATCAGCTGGTCCGGAGTCGCCGTGCCGAGAACGAGCAGGTCGACGTCGCCCGGGCCGAGGCCGGCCGCGTCCAGGGCCCGCGCGGCGGCTTCGGTGCTCAGGTCCGCGAGCGAGGAGCGCAGCTTTCCGGTGGCCAGGTCGACCGAGAGGTGGCGGGCGCGGGTACCGACGAACGCGTCGACCCACTGCTCCCACACGGGGTCCATGCCGAAGTGGCGGGCCAGGCCCGCGTTGTCCAGCGGATCGCCGGGCAGCGCGGTGCCGGCCGACAGGATGTGAACGTCCGAGGCTTCCATGCCGGTCACCCTCGACCGCCCGGCTAAAGGCCCCCTTGGGTCTGTCTTCGCCCTCCCGCCCCGCGGACAGGGGCCGGCCCGGCGGTGGCGTCCGTCCCGTCCCTCCGGCTTTAGACCACGCTAAGCAGCCCGCAAGCACGTTCGGCGACGTTGCCGACCACGACCGTCTGGTACTTGCGAGGGATGGGTTCATGGCCACCAACGAAGCGAAGCTCCGGGACTACCTCAAGCGGGTCACCACCGACCTGCAGCAGACCCGGCAACGGCTGACCGACGCCCAGGCAGCGGCCCACGAGCCGATCGCCATCGTCGGCATCGGCTGCCGCTTCCCGGGTGACGTCCGCAGCCCCGAACAGCTGTGGCGCCTGCTGGAGGCCGGCGGCGACGCGGTGGGCGACTTCCCCGAGGGCCGCGGCTGGGACCTGGACACCCTGCACGTGCCCGACCCGGAGGCCGAGGCGCCCGCCAGCACCTACGTCGCCAAGGGCGGGTTCCTGTACGACGCCGACCGGTTCGACGCCGAGTTCTTCGGCATCAGCCCGCGCGAGGCCGAGGCCATGGAGCCGCAGCAGCGCGTGCTCCTGGAGACGGTCTGGGAGGCACTGGAACGGTCGACCATCGACCCGGACTCGCTGCGCGGCAGCGACACCGGCGTGTTCGTCGGGGCCATCGCCCAGGACTACGCCAGGCCCGAGGAGGTCCGCCCCGAGCTGGAGGGCTACCTCGTCACCAACACCTCCAGCGTCGCGTCCGGCCGGATCGCCTACACCCTGGGGCTGGAAGGCCCGGCGCTGACCATCGACACGGCCTGCTCCTCCTCGCTGGTGGCCCTGCACCTCGGCGTGCAGTCGCTGCGCCAGGGCGAGTGCGCACTCGCCCTGGCGGGCGGCATCACCGTGATGTCCTCCCCCGTGCTGTTCACCGAGTTCAGCAAGCAGCGCGGCCTCGCCCCGGACGGCCGCTGCAAGGCCTTCTCCGACGAGGCGGACGGCACCGGCTTCAGCGAGGGCGTGGGCCTCCTCGTCCTGGAGCGGCTCTCGGACGCCCGCCGCAACGGCCACCCCGTGCTGGCGGTCATCCGCGGCAGCGCCGTCAACCAGGACGGCGCCAGCAACGGTCTCACCGCGCCCAACGGCCCCAGCCAGGAACGCGTCATCCAGCAGGCACTCGACAACGGGCTGCTCACCGCCGACCAGGTGGACGCGGTCGAGGCGCACGGCACCGGCACCTCGCTCGGCGACCCGATCGAGGCCCAGGCGCTCCTCAACACCTACGGACGCGCCCATGGCGCCGAACAGCCGCTCTGGCTCGGCTCGATCAAGTCCAACCTCGGACACACCCAGGCGGCGGCGGGCGTCGCGGGCGTGATCAAGATGGTCATGGCGATGCGGAACGGCGTCCTGCCGCGCACCCTGCACGCCGAACAGCCGACCAGCCACGTCGACTGGTCCGACGGCACGATGCGGCTGCTCGACGAGGCACGGCCCTGGGACGTCGAGGACGAGCGTCCGCGCCGGGCCGCCGTGTCGTCCTTCGGCATCAGCGGCACCAACGCCCACCTCATCCTGGAGCAGGCCGACCCCGAACCCGACCACGAGGACACCGAACTCTCCCCGCTGCCCTGGCAGTTGTCGGCGAAGTCGGCACCGGCACTGCGCGAGCAGGCACAGCAGCTGGCCGAGTACCTGGAGCAGCGGCCCGAGGCGGACACCGTCGCGGCCGCCCACACCCTCGCCGCCCGTACCCGCTTCGACCACCGGGCGGTCGTGAGCGCGACCGACCGTGAGGGCCTGCTCGCCGCGTTGCGGGCACTGGCCGAGGACACCGAGGCCCCGGGGCTGGTCACCGGCACCGTCCGACCGGGCAAGACGGCGTTCCTGTTCACCGGACAGGGCAGCCAACGCCACGGCATGGGACGCGAACTCTACGAGGCCGTACCGGCGTTCGCCGCCTCACTCGACGAGACCGCCCGCCTCTTCACCCCCCACCTCGACCACCCGCTCGTCGACGTCCTCTGGGGCGACGACCCGGAACTCATCCACCAGACCGCGTACACCCAGGCCGCACTGTTCACCCTCCAGACCGCCCTCTACCGGACGCTGGAGCAGCAGGGCATCACGCCCGACTACCTCATCGGCCACTCCATCGGCGAAGTCACCGCCGCCCACCTCGCCGGCGTGTTCTCGCTGGAGGACGCCGTCACCCTGGTCGCCGCCCGCGGACGCCTCATGCAGTCCGCCCGCAACGACGGCACCATGTTCGCCATCCAGGCCACCGAGGACGAAGTCCGCGCCCAACTACGCCAAGGCGCCGACCTCGCCGCCGTCAACGCCCCCGACACCACCATCGTCTCGGGTGACGCCCCGGCGGTCGAGGCCGTCGCCGCGCACTTCGCCGCCCAGGGCCGGCGCACCACCCGTCTCCAGGTCAGCCACGCCTTCCACTCCCCCCACATGGAAGACATCCTCGAAGACTTCCAAGCCGCGATCGCCGACCTGACCTACGACGCGGCCCGGATCCCCGTCATCTCCAACCTCACCGCACAGCCCGTCACCACGGAACTCACCGACCCCGCCTACTGGGCCCGCCACATCCGCGAAGCCGTCCGCTTCCACCCCGGCATCCAGTACCTCGAAACCGCGGGCGTCACCCGTTACCTGGAGCTCGGCCCCGACACCACCCTCACCGCACTCACCCGTCAGAGCCTCACCACCGACGCCATCGCCGTCCCCGCCCTGCGCAAGAACACCCCCGAGGCACAGTCCTTCACCACCGCGCTCGCCACCCTCCACACCGCCGGCCACACCCCCACCACCTACCAGCCGGCCACCCCCATCCCTCACACCGACCTGCCGACCTATCCCTTCCAACAGCAGCGCTACTGGGTCGACCGGACCACCACGAAGCCGACCGACGTCACCGCCGCCGGCCTCGCCTCCGCCGGCCACCCGCTCCTCGGCGCCCTCATCACCCTCGCCGACAGCGACCAACTCGTCCTCACCGGACGCATCTCCACCACGACCCACCCCTGGCTCGGCGACCACACCATCGCCGGCTCGACCCTCCTGCCCGGAACCGCCTTCGTCGACCTCGCCCTCCACGCCGCCCAGCACACCGGCAGCGCCACCCTGGAGGACCTGACCCTCGCCGCTCCGCTGGTGCTGCGCGAGCAGCAGGCCGTGGACCTCCAACTCACCGTCGACGCACCGGACTCCGAAGGCCGGCGCGCGTTCACCATCCACTCGCGCGCGGACGAGGACCACCCCTGGACCCGTCACGCCACCGGCACCCTCACCCACACCACCGCCGACACCCCCCACACCCCCCACACCCCCGGCACCTGGCCCCCCGCCACCGCCACCCCCCTCGACCTCACCGACACCTACCACCACCTCACCGAACGCGGCTACACCTACGGCCCCGCCTTCCAAGGCCTCACCAAAGCCTGGCGCGACACCGACAACACCCTCCACGCAGAAATCACCCTCCCCACCGACCTCACCCCCGAAGGCCACACCCTCCACCCCGCCCTCCTCGACGCCACCCTCCACACCCTCCTCATCACCACCACCCCCGACACCCCCCTCCTCATCCCCTTCAACTGGACCGACACCACCCTCCACACCACCAACGCCACCACCCTCCACGCCACCCTCACCCCCACCACCCCCGACACCACCCACCTCACCATCACCGACCCCACCGGCACCCCCGTCCTCACCGTGGGCTCGTTGCACCTCCGGGCGGCCGACCTCACCCCGTCGGCCACCGCCGCCGACCCCGGCCTCGGCCTCTTCCGGGTCGACTGGCAGCCCGTCGCCACCCCGCCCGAGGCGGGGCGTGCCGTCACCCGTGCGGTGCTGGGCCAGGACGTGATCGGCGTCGTCGCGGCGCTCGGCGGGGACGTCCCGCTCCACGAGGACCTGAACGCGCTGCTCGCCGCCGGGCCCGTACCGGAGGAGGTGCTGTTCGCGGTCAGCCCCGGCCGGCCGCCGCGCGGCACGTACGTCCCGGTGGAGCTGGCCAGGGAGGCCCCGAGCCGAGTGCTGAAGGTCCTCCAGCAGTGGCTCGCGGACGAGCGGTTCAGGCGTTCGCGGCTGGTCGTGGTCACCCGCCACGCCGTCTCCACCCGCTACGACGAGACGATCCGGGACCAGAGCCTGGCGGTCTGGGGCCTGGTCCGCACGGCGGAGCGCGAACACCCCGGGCGGTTCCTGCTGGTCGACGTGGACCGGGACGAGGCCTCGCACCGGGCACTGGGCCAGGCGCTGACCGTCACCGGGGAGAACCAGCTCGCGCTGCGCCACGGCGCCGTACTCGCCGCCCGGCTCGGCCGGGAGGCCCCGGGGGGCCGGCTGGCGGAGCCCGCCGGGTCGGCCAACTGGCGCCTCGGCGCGGCGGTTCGGGGCACCCTGGACCATCTGGCGCTGCTGCCCGCCGAGGACCCGGACGCCCCGCTCGGCCCGGGTCAGGTGCGGGTCGGCATCCGGGCGGTGGGCCTGAACTTCCGCGACGTCCTGATCGCGCTGGGCCAGTACCCGGGCGAGGCCCCGATCGCCAGCGAGGGGGCCGGCTACGTCCTGGCGACCGGACCGGGGGTCGACGGGTTCGCTCCCGGAGACCGGGTGATGGGCCTGTTCGAGTCGGGCGCGGGCGGTCCGGTGGCGGACACCGACCAGCGGATGCTGACCAGGGTCCCCGGACACTGGTCCTTCACCCAGGCGGCCGGCGCGCCGGTGGTGTTCCTCACCGCTCTGTACGCGCTGCACGACCTCGGCGACTACCGGGCCGGCCAGTCCGTGCTCGTCCACTCGGCGGCGGGCGGCGTCGGCATGGCCGCGGCCCAGCTGGCCCGCGCCCGCGGCCTGGAGGTGTACGGCACCGCGAGCCCGGCCAAGTGGGACGCGCTGCGCTACCAGGGCTTCGACGACGCCCACCTGGCCAACTCCCGCACCCTGGAGTTCGAGCAGCGGATCCTGGACCTGACCGGGGGCCGCGGCGTGGACCTCGTGCTGGACGCGCTGGTGGGCGAGTTCGTGGACGCCTCGCTGCGGCTGCTGCCGCACGGCGGCCGGTTCCTGGAGATGGGCAAGGCCGACATCCGCGACCCCGAGCAGGTCGCACGGCAGCACCCGGGCGTGGTCTACCGGGCGTTCGACCTGATGGAGGCCGGACCGGACCGGATCGCCGAGCTGCTCGCGGAGCTGTCCGCGGGCTTCGAGTCCGGTCAGCTGCTGCCGCTGCCGGTGGAGGCCTGGGACGTGCACCGGGCCGGCGACGCCTTCCGCCGGCTGCGCCAGTCGCGCCACGTCGGCAAGGTGGTGCTGACCCTGGCCAAGCCGCTGGACCGCGACGGCACGGTACTGATCACCGGTGGCACCGGCACGCTGGGCGGCCTGCTCGCCCGCCACCTGGTCACCGAGCACGGCGTCCGGCACCTGCTGCTCACCAGCCGCCGGGGCCCCGACGCCCCCGGCGCCACCGAACTCGCCGCCGGTCTCTCGGCGTTGGGCGCCGAGGTGGAGATCGTCGCCGCCGACCCCGCCGACCGGGAGGCCGCCTTCGCCCTGGTCGGCTCGGTCGGGCCGGACCACCCGCTGACCGCCGTGATCCACGCGGCCGGGGTGCTGGACGACGGCACCATCGAGTCGATGACCCCGGAGCGGCTGGCCACGGTGGCCCGGCCCAAGCAGGACGCCGCCTGGCACCTCACCGACGCGGTACGGACCCTGGACCTGTCGGCCCTCGTGCTGTTCTCCTCCTTCGCGGGTGTGCTCGGCAACCCTGGTCAGTCCAACTACGCGGCCACCAACTCCTTCCTGGACGGCCTCGCGGCGTACCACCGCAGCAACGGCGTCCCCGGCGTCTCGCTCGCCTGGGGTCTGTGGGGCGCCGAGGCCGGGGACGGCTCCGGCGGCGGCATGGCGGGCGCGCTGGACGGCGGTGCGCTGTCCCGGATGGCCGCCGCCGGGTTCGCGCCGCTGGCCCCGGAGCAGGGCCTCGCCCTGTTCGACCAGGCGCTCGACCGCGACGAGCCGCTGCTCGTCCCGCTGCGGCTGGACCTCGCGGGGCTGCGCGCCCGCGCCGAGGACCGCTCGCTCGCGCCGCTGTTGCGCGGCCTGGTCCGCACCCCGCTCCGGCGTCCTGCGGTCACCGCTCGGGCGGCCACGGGCGGCGGCGGTTCGCTGGCCGACCGGCTGCGCGGGGTGGACGAGGCCGAACGGGACCGGCTGCTGCTCGCCCTGGTCCGGACCGAGGCCGCGGCCGTGCTGGGCCACGGCGGCGCCGAGTCCGTCGGGCCCGAGCGGGCGTTCAAGGACCTCGGCTTCGACTCGCTGACCTCGGTGGAGCTGCGCAACCGGATCAACAGCGCGACGGGGCTGCGGATGCCGTCCTCGCTGGTCTTCGACCACCCGACCCCGGCCGCCCTGGCGGGCCGGCTGCGCACCGAACTGCTGGACGAGGACGAGGCGGCGCCGGTGCGGGCCGTCGCGGTGCCGTCGGCCCCGGCCGAGGACGACCCGATCGCGATCGTCGGCATGGCCTGCCGCTTCGCCGGCGCGGTGACCTCGCCCGAGGAGCTGTGGCGGCTGGTGGCCGAGGGCCGGGACGGGATCACCGACTTCCCGGAGAACCGCGGCTGGGACACCGAGGCGCTGTACGACCCGGACCCGCAGCGGACCGGCACCTCGTACACCCGTCGCGGCGCCTTCCTGTCGGACGCCGACCGGTTCGACGCGGCCTTCTTCGGCATCAACCCGCGCGAGGCGACCGCGATGGACCCGCAGCAGCGCCTGCTGCTGGAGACCGCCTGGGAGGCCGTCGAGCGGGCGGGCATCGACCCGACCGCCCTGCGCGGCAGCGACACCGGGGTCTTCGCCGGCGTGGTCGCGGGCGACTACGTGACCAGGCTCGGGCACTCGCCGGAGAGCGTCGAGGGCTACCTGGCGACCGGGACGACGGCCAGCGTCGCCTCGGGCCGGATCGCCTACACCCTCGGCCTGGAGGGCCCGGCCGTGTCCGTGGACACCGCCTGCTCCTCCTCGCTGGTGGCGCTGCACCTGGCGGCGCAGTCCCTGCGGGCCGGCGAGTGCTCGCTCGCCCTGGCCGGCGGTGCGACCGTGCTCTCCGGGCCCACCAGCTTCGTGGAGTTCAGCCGCCAGCGCGCGCTGTCCGCCGACGGCGTGTGCAAGGCCTTCTCCGAGGACGCGGACGGCACCGGCTGGGGCGAGGGCGCGGGTCTGCTCCTCCTGGAGCGCCTGTCCGACGCCCGCCGCAACGGCCACCCCGTTCTCGCCCTGGTCCGGGGCACCGCCACCAACCAGGACGGCGCCAGCAACGGCCTGACCGCGCCGAACGGGCCCAGCCAGGAGCGGGTCATCCGCCAGGCCCTCGCCAACGCCCGGCTGACGGCCGACCAGGTGGACGCCGTCGAGGCCCACGGCACCGGCACCAGGCTCGGCGACCCCATCGAGGCGCAGGCCCTGCTGAACACCTACGGCCGCGCCCGCGACGCCGAACACCCGCTCTGGCTCGGCTCCCTGAAGACCAACGTCGGCCACACCATGGCGGCGGCGGGGGTCGGCGGCGTGATCAAGATGGTCATGGCGATGCGGCACGCGACCCTCCCGCGCACCCTGCACGTCAGCGAGCCCACCAGCCACGTCGACTGGTCCGGCGGCACCGTCCGGCTGCTCACCGAGGCGCGGCCCTGGCACCCCGAGGGCGACCGGCCGCGCCGCGCCGCCGTCTCCTCCTTCGGCATCAGCGGCACCAACGCCCACGTCGTCCTCGAACAGCCCGTCGAGGAGGCCGCGGAGCCGGCCACCGGGACGGCGGAGCTTCCGCTGCTGATCTCGGCCCGGAGCCCCGAGGCGCTGCGCGAGCAGGCCGGGCGGCTGACCGCCTTCCTGGCCGAGCGGCCCGAGCCGCGGCCCTCCGCCGTCGCCCGCGCCCTCGCCTCCCGCACCCGCTTCGACCACCGCGCCGTCGTCCTCGGCCAGGACCGCGAGAGCCTGCTCGCCGGACTGCGGGCGCTCGCCGACGGCGTGGAGACCCCGGGGGTGGTCACCGGCAGCACGGTCGGCGACCAGCCGGGCCGGGCCGTGTTCGTCTTCCCCGGCCAGGGCAGCCAGTGGGCCGCGATGGGCCGCGAACTGCTCGACTCCGACCCGGAGTTCGCCCGCTACCTGGGCGAGTGCGCCGCGGCGCTGGCCCCGCACACCGACTGGGACCTGCTGGAGGTGCTCACCGAGGCGCCCGGCGCGCCGGGCCTGGACCGGGTGGACGTGGTGCAGCCCGCGCTGTTCGCCATGATGGTCTCGCTGGCCAAGCTCTGGCGCCACCACGGGGTGGAGCCGGCCGCCGTGATCGGCCACTCCCAGGGCGAGATCGCCGCCGCCCACCTCGCGGGCGCGCTGAGCCTGGCGGACGCCGCCAGGATCGCCGCGCTGCGCAGCCGGGCCATCACCCGGCTGGCCGGGACCGGCGGCATGCTGTCCGTGCAGGCACCGGCCGCGACCGTCGCCGAGCGGCTCGCCGAGCGACTCGCCGATGAGCTTGGCAAGGGGCTCGGCAAGGGACTCGGCAAGGGCGAGGACGCGCACGTCGCCGCCGTGAACGGCCCTGCGGCGACCGTGGTGTCCGGGGCGCCGGAAGCGCTGGCGGCGCTCCGGGACGCCTTCGAGGCCGACGGCGTCCGGGCCCGGCTGATCCCGGTGGACTACGCCTCGCACTCCCCGCACGTGGACACGCTGGAGGAGGAGCTGCGGACGCTCCTGGCCGCCACCGCGCCCACCGCGGGCGACGTCCCGTTCTACTCGGCCGTCACCACCGAGCCGCTGGCGGGCACGGAGCTGGACGGTGCGTACTGGTTCCGCAACCTGCGCGAGCCGGTGCGCTTCGAGGAGACGGTGCGACGGCTGCTCGACGACGGGCACACCGCCTTCATCGAGGTCAGCCCGCACCCGGTGCTGACCACGGCGGTGCAGGACACCATCGAGGCCGCGGGCGCGACAGCCGTCGCGCTGGGCACCCTGCGGCGGGACCAGGGCGGTCCGGAGCGCTTCACGCTCTCGCTCGCCGAGGCGCACGTCAGCGGCACCTCCCCCGCCGCCTGGGCGCCCGCCACGCCCGCCGCGCCCGGCACCGCCGTACCGGAGCTGCCGACCTACCCGTTCCAGCGGGAACGCCACTGGCTGGAGGCGACGCACACGGCGGTGGACGCCGACGGTCTCGGCCTGGACCGGGCCGGGCACGCACTGCTCGGCGCGAGCGTGCCGCTCGCGGACGGCGACCAGCTGGTGCTGACCGGCCGGATCTCCGTCCCGACCCACCCCTGGCTGGCCGACCACGCCGTCGAGGGCACGGTGCTGCTGCCCGGCACGGCCTTCGTCGACCTCGCGCTGCACGCCGCCGAGCTCGCCGACCCGGAGGCCGAGGTGCCCGCCGTGGAGGACCTGGTGCTGGAGGCGCCGCTGGTGCTCGCCGGACGGGACGCGGTGACCCTCCAGGTCAGCGTCGGCGCTCCGGAGGAGGGCGGCCGACGGCCCGTCGGGGTGCACTCCCGGACGGCCGGCGCCCCCGGCTGGACCCGGCACGCCGCCGGCTTCCTCGCCCCCGGCGACCCGACGGCCCCCGGCAACCCGACGGCCCCCGGCGACCTGCCCTGGCCGCCGCCCGGTACCGAGGTCGACCTGTCGACGGCGTACGACGAACTGGCCACGCGGGGCTACGCGTACGGACCGGTGTTCCAGGGCCTGACCGGCCTGTGGCGCGACGGCACCGACCTGTACGCCGAGGTGACGCTGCCCGAGGACACCGACGCCACCGGCCACGCCGTGCATCCGGCGCTGCTGGACGCGGCGCTGCACGCGCTGGCGCTCGGAGCGCCGGACGGCGAGCAGGGCCCCCGGCTGCCGTTCTCCTTCGCCGGACTGCGGCTGTACGGGCGCGGCGCCACGGCGCTGCGGGTGCGGCTCACCCGGGCCCAGGACGGCACGGTGGCGCTGAGCGCCGCCGACGCCTCGGGCGCCCCGGTGGCCGGGCTGGCGGCGCTGGCGCTGCGGCCGGTGACGGCCGAGCAGCTCGCCGCGCTGCGAGCCGGCGCCGAGAGCGGCGCCCTGCCGCTGCACACCGTGGAGTGGACCGCGCTGCCCGCCGGCCCCGCCGCGCCCGCCCCGGCGCCGGGCGCCTGGGCGGTGCTCGCCGCCCCGGCCGTCGCCGACCTGCTCGGCGCCCCGGCCTTCACCGACCTGGCGGCGCTGCGCACGGCCGTCGAGGACGGCGCGGCGCCGGTCCCCGAGGTGGTGGTGGCCGCGCTGCCACCCCTGGCCGACTCCGGCCCGGAGGAGACCCGGGCCGCGCTCGGCGGGCTGCTCGCACTGCTGCGCAGCTGGCTGGACGACGAGCGCTTCGCCGCGTCGAGGCTGGTGCCGCTGGTGCCGGGCGGCGCCGCCGGGGACACCGGCGCGGCGACGCCCGCGGCGGCCGCACTGTGGGGCCTGCTGCGCACCGCGCGGACGGAGAACCCGGACCGGCTGGTGCTGGTGGACCTCGACCCGGCCGACGAGGCCGCCGTGCTGGCCCTGCCGACCGCCCTGGCCTCCGGCGAGTCCGAACTGGCCGTCCGGGCCGGCACGGTGTCCGTCCCCCGACTGGCCATCGCCCCGGCCGAGCCCGCCGACCACCCGTGGGCGGCCGCGGCCGACGGCACCGTCCTGATCACCGGCGCGACCGGCACCCTCGGCGCCCTGGTGGCCCGTCACCTGGTCACCGAGCACGGCGTCCGGCACCTGCTGCTGACCGGCCGGCGCGGCCCCGCGGCCCCCGGCGCCACGGAACTCGCCGAGGAGCTGGCCGAGTCGGGCGCCGAGGTGCGGATCGAGGCCTGCGACGCGTCCGACCGGGACGCCCTCAGCGCCCTGCTGGCCACCGTACCGGCCACCCGGCCGCTCACCGCGGTGGTGCACGCGGCCGGGGTCCTCGACGACGGCGTCCTGCAGTCGCTGACCCCGGAGCGGCTGGCCACCGTGCTGGCCGCGAAGGCCGACGCGGCCCGGCACCTGCACGAGCTGACCCGGGAGGCGCCGCTGTCGGCGTTCGTCCTGTTCTCCTCGCTCGCCGGGGTCACCGGTGCCGCCGGCCAGGCCAACTACGCCGCCGCCAACGCCTACCTGGACGGCCTGGCCCGACTGCGCGGCTCGCTGGGCCTGCCCGCCACCTCGGTGGCCTGGGGCCTGTGGGCGGACGCCAGCGGCCTGACCGGTCACCTGGACGCCCGGGAGCGGGACCGGATGGGCCGCACCGGCGTGGCACCGCTCTCGGCGCAGGACGGCCTCGGCCTGTTCGACCGGGCCCTGCGCTCCACCGCACCCGCCCTGGTCGCGGCCAGGCTGGACACCGGGGCGCTGCACCGCCAGGCGGCGGCCGGGCTGCTGCCCCCGCTGTTCGGCGGTCTGGTCCGGCGCACGGCGCGACGCGGCACCGTGCAGCCGGCCAGGTCGCTGGCCGAGCGGCTGGCGGCGGTGCCGCAGGCCCAGCGGGAACGGCTGGTGCTCGACCTGGTCCGGGACACCGCCGCGCTGGTCCTCGGGCACGCGGACTCCTCGGCGGTCGACGACGAGCAGTCCTTCAAGGAGCTGGGCTTCGACTCGCTGACGGCGGTGGAGTTCCGCAACCGGCTGAACGCGGCGACCGGCGTGCGGCTGCCCGCCACCGTCGTCTTCGACCACCCCTCGCCCGCGGCGCTGGCGGCCCGGCTGCTCACCGAGGCGGAGCCCGCCCGGTCCGCCGCCTCGGCACCGGAGTTCGGCGGATCGGCGCTGGCGGGACTGGACGCGCTGGAGAAGCTCCTGGTGCGCGCACCCGAGGAGGACCCGGCGACCCGGGCGGAGATCGGCCGCAGGCTGCGCGAGTTGCTGCGCGGCTGGGAGTCGGAGCAGACCGGCGGCGCGGAGCCCGACGTGGCCTCACGCATCCAGTCCGCCTCGGCCGCCGAGATCCTCGATCTGATCGACAGCGAGTTCCGCGGGAAGGGCGGATCGCGATGACCAAGGACCCGGCACCTCCCACAACCCCGACCACTCCCACAACCCCGACCCCGACCCCTCCCACGACCCCTCCCACGGCCCCGGAACGAACGACTGCGGAAGAGACGGCGAGCACACCGATGAGCAACGAGGAGAAGCTGGTCGACTACCTCAAGTGGGTCACCGCCGACCTGCACGAGACGCGGCAACGGCTCGCGGAGCTGGAGGCGGCCGCCCAGGAGCCGGTCGCGATCGTCGGGATCGGCTGCCGCTACCCGGGCGGCGTCCGCGGCCCCGAGGACCTCTGGCGGATCGTCGACTCCGGCACGGACGTCATCGGGGACTTCCCCGACGGGCGGGGCTGGGACGTCGACACGCTGTACGACGCCGACCCGGACCGGCCCGGCACCTCGTACACCCGCCACGGCGCCTTCCTCCCGGACGCCGCCGAGTTCGACGCCGGCTTCTTCGGGCTGAGCCCGCGCGAGGCCCTGGCCACCGACCCGCAGCACCGGCTGCTGCTGGAGACCGCCTGGGAGGCCCTCGAACACGCCGGGCTGGACCCGCACACCCTGCGGGGCAGCCGGACCGGGGTGTTCGCCGGCCTGATGTACAGCGACTACGCGGCCCGGCTTCCGTACGTCCCCGAGGAGTTGGAGGGGTTCATCGGCAACGGCACGGCGCCGTCGGTGGCCACCGGTCGGATCTCGTACACCTTCGGCTTCGAGGGCCCGGCGGTCACCGTGGACACCGCCTGCTCCTCCTCGCTGGTCGCGCTGCACCTGGCGGTGCAGTCGCTGCGGCAGGGCGAGTGCTCGCTCGCCCTGGCCGGGGGCGCCACGGTGCTGAGCACACCGGGCCTGTTCACCGAGTTCAGCCGCCAGCGCGGGCTGTCCGCCGACGGCCGCTGCAAGTCCTTCGCGGCCTCCGCGGACGGTACGGGCTTCGGTGAGGGCGTGGCGCTGCTCGTACTGGAGCGGCTGTCCGACGCCCGCCGCAACGGGCACCGGGTGCTGGCGGTGGTCCGCGGCAGCGCCGTCAACCAGGACGGCGCCAGCAACGGCCTCACCGCCCCCAACGGCCCGGCCCAGGAGGCGGTGATCCGCCAGGCGCTGGCCAACGCCCGCCTCACCCCGCAGGACGTGGACGCGGTCGAGGGGCACGGCACCGGCACCACGCTGGGCGACCCGATCGAGGCCCAGGCGCTGGTCAACACCTACGGCCGTGAGCGCGACCCGGGACGACCGCTGTGGCTGGGCGCCCTCAAGTCGAACATCGGGCACACCCAGGCCGCGGCCGGGGTGGCGGGCATCATCAAGGTGGTGATGGCGCTCCGGAACGGACGCCTGCCACGGACCCTGCACGTGGACGAGCCGAGTCCGCACGTCGACTGGACCGGTGGGGTGCGGCTGCTGACCGAGCCGCGGCCCTGGCCGGCCGCCGAGCGCCCGCGCCGCGCCGCGGTGTCCTCCTTCGGGATCAGCGGCACCAACGCGCACGTGATCGTGGAGGAGGCGCCGGCCGTCGAGTCCGCACCGGCGGAGGCGGCGGAAGCCGGCGAAGCCACCGGTGCGCCGTTCCCGCTGGTGCCGTGGGTGTTGTCCGGACAGGGCCGCCCCGCCCTCGCCGGGCAGGCCGCCCGGCTGCTCGACCACCTGCGCGCGCGCCCCTCGTACGAGCCCGCCGAGGTGGCCCGGGCCCTGACCGCCCGCAGCGCGTTCAAGGACCGCGCGGTGGTGGTCGGCGAGGACCGCGCGGAACTGCTGCGCGGCCTGGAGGCCCTCGCCGCGGGTGGCGCGGCGGCGTCGGTGGTCACCGGGCGGGCGGAGCGCGGGGCCGGGACGGCGTTCCTGTTCACCGGCCAGGGCAGCCAGCGGCTCGGCATGGGCCGGGAACTGTACGGCAGCCACCCCGAGTTCACCGCCGCCTTCGACGAGGTGTGCGCGCTGTTCGACCGACGGCTGGAACGGCCGCTGCGCGAGGTGGTGTTCGCCGCGCCCCGCACCCCGGAGGCGGAGCTGCTGCACAGCACCCGCTACGCCCAGGCGGCACTGTTCGCGCTGGAGACCTCGCTGTACCGGGTGCTGGAACACCACGGCCTGGTCCCGGACTTCGTGCTCGGACACTCGGTCGGCGAGGTGGCCGCGGCCCACGCGGCCGGGGTGCTGGACCTGGCGGACGCGGTGACCCTGGTCGACGAGCGTTCCCGGCTGATGCAGTCGGCCCGCTCGGACGGCACGATGCTGTCGGTGCAGGCCTCCGAGGAGGAGGTCCGCGCGTTCCTGGACGCGGACGGCGGCGGACGCTTCGCCGGGCGGCTGGAGATCGCGGCGGTCAACGGCCCGCAGGCGGTGGTGCTCTCCGGTGACACCGATGCCGCCGCCGAGGCCCTGGCGCACTGGCGCGGCAACGGCCGCAAGACCAAGCGGCTGCGGGTCAGCCACGCCTTCCACTCCCCGCACATGGACGGCATCCTGGCGGAGTTCGGCCGCGCGATCGCGGGCCTGACGTTCCGACCGCCGACAGTCCCGCTGGTGTCCGACCTGACCGGACGACCGGGCACCGCGGAGGAGTTGGGCAGCCCCGAGTACTGGGTGCGGCAGGTGCGCGGGACGGTCCGCTTCCACGCGGGCGTCCAGTACCTGGCCGGGCAGGGGGTGCGGATCCTGCTGGAGCTCGGACCGGACGGGGTGCTGTCGGCGATGGCCGGGCAGAGCCTGCCCGCCGAACCACTGGTCCTCACCCCGGTGTTGCGCGCCGACCGCCCGGAGGGGCGGTCCCTGCTGGCCGCGCTCGGCCTGGCCTGGGCCCACGGCCGGCCGGTGGACTGGCACCGCCCCGTCCCCGCGGACGGCACCGGCGCGCTGCCGCTGCCGACCTACGCCTTCCAGCGCCGCGGCTACTGGCTGCACGGCCCCGCCCGGCAGGCCGACCCGGCCTCCGGGCGGGCCGCCTCGACCCCGGCGCCGGACGGTTCCCCCGTGCCCCCCGAAGCGCTCGGGGAGCACGTCGACGCCCCCGGGGGGACCGTCCTGCGCCGGCAACTCGCCGCCCTGGAGGCCGACGCGGAGCGCGAGACGCTGCTGCTCGACCTGGTACGGGGCTCGGCCGCCTCGGTGCTGGGGCACGAGTCGATCGAGGAGATCGCGGCCGACGTCTCCTTCCTGGACGCCGGATTCACGTCCTTCACCGGCCTGGAACTGCGCAACCTGCTCTGCGCGGCGACCGGCCTGGACCTGCCCGCGGTGGTCGCCTTCGAGCACCCGACCCCGGCGGGCCTGGCGAAGCGGCTGCTCACCGAGCTGACCGAGCTGACCGAGGAGGCGTCCACCGCCGGGGAGGACGGGTCGGCCGACGGGTAGAACGGGCTAGAATCCGGGGAAAGGCCCCGGTACGGTGCTGCCCCCATGACCGGCGGGGGCAGCACCACGCCCAGTACGGCTAGGAGAAGGTGGCACCATGCGCGCAGACGCCCGCCGCAACTACGAGCGGCTCCTCGCGGAGGCCAAATCGGCCTTCGAGCAGCACGGCACCCAGGCCTCGCTGGACGACATCGCCCGCCAGGCGGGCCTGGGCAACGCGACCCTCTACCGCCACTTCCCCACCCGGGAGAGCCTGCTGGAGACGATGCTGCGGGACAGCCTCAAGGAACTCGGCGACACCGCCGAGGAACTGATGGCCACCGACCCCCCGGGCGAGGCCCTCGCCACCTGGGTGCGCGCGGCGGTCGCGCACGCCACCCTCTACCGCGGCCTGGTCACCATGCTGATGGAGAGTCTCAAGGACGAGGCCTCCGACCTCAACTGCGCGTGTACCGCGATGCAGTCCTCCGGCCGCCTCCTGCTCGAACGCGCCCAGCTCGCCGGTGAGGCCCGCCAGGAGGTCACCGCCAACGGCCTCTTCACCCTGATCGCCTCCGCCGCCTGGGCCCGCGAGCACGCCCCCGAGGACAGCGACCAGGTCCTCACCGTCCTCATCGACGGCCTCCGGCCCCGCCCCTGAGCCCCATCGACGGCCTCCGGCCCTGCCCCTGAGCCCACCCCCTCCCGCAGGGTCGGCCCCGGCCCGTCGAACCGGCTGTCGTCCGGCCGGCTGCCGTCCGGCCGGCCGCAGACCGGTCACCGCCGGTGGCCGAGCCCGTCCGGCACCTCGACGGTGGCGCCCGTGGCGAGCCCGCCCGGCGGGGCGACCGCGAGGCCGTCGGCGAGGGCCGGACCGCACAGCGTCGCCGGGCCGTCGCATACGAGGCCGCACCTCTGGTTGAACCCCTCGGCCCGTCGAACGCCCTGCCCTGGCAGCCAGGAGCGACGAGAACCACCCCGGTCGGCCCGCCGCATGCCGAGGACGCCACCGTCGCCACGACCAAGCCTGCCGGACCCGCCACACGCCGCCTCCGCAGGCCCGCGCCACCTCGCTCTCGACCGCGCACCTGTACGGAAGCGCGGCGCCCGGTGACGCTGTGCGACCCCACCGAGAGGCTGACCTCCGGTTGACAGGACTCTCGACGACAAAGCTACGTTGAGTAGCGCATCTCTCGCATCTTGTGACCGGCGCTGCCTGTCCCGCACCCCCGGCGCGAGAAGCCCGACCCATGCCCACACCCCACGCTGCGCCTGCTCGCCGAGGGCAAGGACCTCCCCGACAAGCCGGTCGGCTCCTGGCCCCTGAGCGCCCCGAGGAGACACCATGGAGAACCCCGTCATCAAAGGCACCCCCGACGAACGCGCCCGCCGGCAGACCTGCCTGCGGCTGGCGCGCGAACTGCTGCTGATCGGTCCCGACGACAAGGACCTGAAGCTGCGCTACCTCGACGTCCTGATCAAGGACGGCATCCCGCCGACGGACGAGTCCAAGGACGTGCTGATCGTCGGCGCGGGCATCGCCGGCCTGGTCGCCGGGAAGCTGCTCAAGGACGCCGGACACCGCGTCACCATTCTGGAGGCCAACGCCAACCGGGTCGGCGGGCGGATCAAGACCTTCCGCTCCACCGACGACGAGGTGGACGGCCCGTTCTACGACCCGGAGCAGTACGCCGAGGCCGGGGCGATGCGGCTGCCCAGCTTCCACCCGCTCACCCTGGCCCTGGTCGACAGCCTCGGCCTGCAGCGGCAGCTCTTCTTCAACGTCGACGTCGATCCGGACACCGGCAACCAGAACCCGCCCGTGCCGCCGGTGGTCTATGAGTCCTTCGAACCCGGGAAGGTGTGGACGTACGGCGCGGACAGCCCGGACTTCCGCGAACCGGCCAAGCGCTTCAACTCGTGGATCCGCGCCAACCGGATCCAGGCCCGGCGCAGCGAGTACACCGCGGACCCGAGCAGCGTCAACGAGGGCTTCCACCTCACCGGGGACGAGGCGCGGATCACCGCCGCCGAGATGGTCAACCAGGCACTCGAGCCGGTCCGCGACTACTACTCGGTGATCAAGGACGGCAAGCGCGAGAACAAGCCGTTCGCCGAGTGGCTGGACGGCTGGGCCCGGGTGATCCACGACTTCGACGGCTACTCGATGGGCCGCTTCCTGCGCGAGTACGCGGGCTTCAGCGACGAGGCCATCGAGGCGATCGGCACGATCGAGAACATGACCTCGCGGCTGCACCTGTCCTTCTTCCACACCTTCCTGGGCCGCAGCGACATCAATCCCACGGCCACCTACTGGGAGATCGAGGGCGGCAGCTGGAACCTGCCCCACGCGCTCGCCGAGGAGCTCCGGACGGAGCTGCGGATGGGCGAACGGATGATCCGGATGGAGTACTGGGACACGCGCCGGGACGGCGGGGGAGCCCGGAGCGTCGGCCCGAACGGGCCGCAGGTCGCCGTCATGACCGTTCCCGAGGACGACCCGGAGGCCGAACCCACCACCTGGACGGGCGACTTCGCGATCGTCACGGTCCCGTTCTCCGCCCTGCGGTTCGTCCAGGTGACGCCCCCGTTCTCGTACAAGAAGCGCCGGGCGATCATCGAAACCCACTACGACCAGGCCACCAAGGTGCTGCTGGAGTTCTCCCGCCGCTGGTGGGAGTTCACCGAGGCGGACTGGAAGGTCGAGCTCGACTCCATCGCACCCGGCCTGTACGAGTACTACCAGCGGGCCGGCGAGGATGACGCCGAGGCGGCCGTGGCCGCCGCCCACAACGGCCACCGGCCCCCGCGCAACCTGCCGGATGTACTGCTCGGCGCGCACGCGAGCGTGGACGAGCGCCGGATCAGCCAGGGCCAGCGGGAGGCCTACCAGCACACCCCGCTGCTCCGGGCGAGCGTGCGCCCGGCCACCAACTGCTTCGGCGGCGGCTCGACCACCGACAACCCGAACCGCTTCATGTACTACCCCTCGCACCCGGTGCCCGACAGCGACGGCGGCGGCGTGGTGCTGGCCGCCTACAGCTGGTCGGACGACGCGGTGCGCTGGGACTCCATGGAGGACGACGAGCGCTACGTCTACGCGCTGCGCAACCTCCAGTCGGTGCACGGCCGGCGGATCGAGGTGTTCTACACCGGCTACGGGAAGACCCAGAGCTGGCTGCGCGACCCGTACGCGTTCGGCGAGGCGGCGGTGTACACCCCGCACCAGATGACCAGTTTCCACCTCGACGCGGTCAAGCCGGAAGGCCCGGTGTACTTCGCCGGCGAGCACGTCTCGCTCAAGCACGCCTGGATCGAGGGCGCGGTGGAGACCGCCGTGCGGGCGGCCATCGCCGTCCACGAGGCACCCCCGCCACCGCCCGCGGTGGAAGCGGGGATCCGGCCCGATGTGCGGGTCCACGGGGAGCGTCGACAGGAGGCGGTCAGCAGATGAGCGGCGAGCACGAATGGACGGTGGCCCGCTATCTGGCCACCAGACTGGAACAGTTGGGCATCCGGTACCTGTTCGGGGTGCCGGGCGACTTCCTCGGCCCGTTCCTGACGATCATGCAGGCCACCACCACGGTCCGCTGGATCGGCACCCCGACCGAGATGGGCGGCGGCTACGCCGCGGACGCGTACGCCCGGGTGCGCGGCGCCGACGCCGACCCGGACAAGGGCGAGGTCGGCGTCGGCGCGGTCGCGGTGACCTACGGGGTGGGCGCGTTCAGCCTGCTCAACACCGTCGGCGGCGCGTACGTCGAGGACGTGCCGCTGATCGCGATCAACGCGGCGCCCTCGTACGAACAGTGGCTCAACCAGCAGGCGGTCGGCCTGCTCACCTCGCACATGAGCCCGCGCCGGGAGAGCAACCTGGACGTCTACCGGCAGGTCACGGTGGACGCGCAGGTGCTCTCCAACCCGGGGCTCGCGCCCTGGCAGATCGACAGCGCGATCACCGCGTGCCTGACCGAGCACAAGCCCGTCTACCTGGAGGTGATGGAGGACGTCTGGCACGCGCCGTGCGAACCGCCCCAGGGTGAACTCCGGGCCCACGAGCGGGTGTCCACCAAGCGGAACGAGGAGATGCTGGCCAAGGCAGTCAAGGCGGCGGTGGAGCTGATCGGGAAGTTCGGCACGCCGATCGTCTGGGCCGGCGAGGAACTCGTCCGCCAGCGACTGGAGGCCGAGCTGCTGGAGTTCGTGCAGACCACCCGGATGCAGTTCTGCACCACGGTCGGCGCGAAGTCCGTGGTCTCCGAACGGCACCCCCTGTTCGCCGGCGTCTACAACGGCAAGGCGAGCCTGCCGGAGATCCGGGACACCTTCAAGAACGCCGGGTGCCGGATCGGCCTGGGCACCTGGTCCACGTCCAAGAACCTCGGCGGCGAGCAGTCGATCGGCGACGACTGGATCGTGGCGGCCCGCGGCGGTGTCAGCGTCGGCGCCACGTACTTCCCCGACGTCCGACTCGGCCGGTTCATCCCGGCGTTGCGCGACGCGCTGCGGGGACAGACCTTCCCGGCCGACCACTTCGCACTGGCCAACGCGGCGGGCCTGGACGTCCCGGCCACCACGGCCGAGTTCCTGGAGTCGCTGAGCAGCGACCGGTACCCGGAGGAGCTGACGTACGACAGCTTCTTCGAGCACGTCAACCACTTCCTGGAGCACCAGGCCACCGGCGGGGACCCACAGGCCCCCTCGCCGTTCACGGTGGTCTCGGACGCGGCGTTCGCGCTGATCGGTTCGATGAACCTGCGGATCACCGAGCGGGCCGGCTTCCTGGCGCAGAACAGCTGGCTGTCCATCGGCTACTCGGTCGGCGCGGCCACCGGCGTGGCGCTGGGCCGGCAGACGCCGCCGAAGCGACCGCTGGTGTTCGTCGGGGACGGCTCGTTCCAGGAGATCTGCCAGGAACTGTCCACCCATGTGCGCCACCACCTGCGGCCGGTGGTCTTCGTCCTGGACAACGAGGGCTTCTACGGCATCGAACAGATGCTGGTCAGCCCCTGTTACTACCAGGACAAGCCGTCCGACGGCGCCGACTTCTACAACGTGCTGCACCCGTGGCGGTACGAGAAGCTGGCCGAGGTCTTCGGCACGGACAAGGACCGGATGCACGGGTACGAGCTCACCACCCACGCCGAGCTCGAATCACTCCTGCTGGACATCGCCGACCCCGGCAACGACATCAACCACGCGCCGATCCTGGCCCGCGTCCGGCTCAGCCGGCACGACTACCCGAGGGCGCTCCAGTACAAGATCGACGAGCAGTGCCAGTAGGCCAGGGGGCCTGAGCGGCCGGGAACGCGTCGTGGCGCGATGCCAAGGGGCCCGCACCGGGCGTGTGCTCGGTGCGGGCCCCTCACTGCTTGGCGGGTGCCGTGGCAGATGAACTACAGCGGGCGAATGTTCTCGGCCTGCGGGCCCTTCTGGCCCTGCGTGACGTCGAACTCGACCTTCTGGCCCTCGAGCAGCTCACGGAAGCCGTTGGCGTTGATGTTCGAGTAGTGGGCGAAGACGTCGGGGCCGCCACCCTCCTGCTCGATGAAGCCGAAGCCCTTTTCCGAGTTGAACCACTTCACGGTGCCATTAGCCATTAAGAAATCTCCTTCAAGAGGCTGTCCGAAGCGCGCACAGCGCACGCCTCGAGTCGCCGCGGGAAGCGCCCACCCGGGAAGAGCCGGGAAAACAAAAAATGCGCCTGCGAATACATCAGCAGGCGCACACAAAGTTCATGGGAACCACTACTGCAACTAAAACGACTCTAGCAGGCCCGGGCCCGCTGTGGGCGAATTTTCAACCCCCAGTTTCGGAGAGACGCCCCCGGGGTCGCCGAACCTGGGCCGCCATGGGCATCAACACGCCTTGGCAGCAGTCTCGTTGGCACGTTCCCGAGGTGTCGGCGCCGAAGGCCCGGAAGGATGATCCGCGCGGGCGCGGCGAGGCCGGCCCTCGTCCCGACAGCCCCCGCGCAACCGATCACGCCACGCGCCGGCACCGCCCGGGGGCGCACCGGACGGCGTCCGCCGCTTACGCCCCACTCGAACTCGAGTACGCCGAAAGGGGCCCGCTCCCGTGACTTCCGGCGCATACTGGAGGGGATGAAAGAATTCTCAGCAACCCGCCGCCCACTGCCCAACAGCCCCTTCAAGGCCCCACCGCAGGCGCCCCGCAAGCATTTCGCCGTCGGTGACCGGGTCACCCACGACAGGTACGGCCTCGGCCGGGTCGTCGGCGTCGAAGGCGACGGCGACACCGCCGTGCTCGTCGACTTCGGTTCGCAGCAGGTACGCATCTCCCCGCCGTACAGCACGCTGTTCGTACTCTGACCCGGCCGCCCCCGGCTCCCGCGCCCATGGCGCACACGCCGCCCGGGCGGAGCGCCCGGACGGCATTGCCAGGTGGCGGGCCGGGGGTGTCCGCGCGGGCGGATTCCGACGGGCTTCGATCAGCACGGCGCCCACCGCGCAGTGGACCGACACCCGGCCAACGCCGACTCGGCGGGACATCCACCTCCTGGCGCGGGCCGGATGCGGCGTGCTCGCCGAACCGCCCGTGGAAGAACCACCGGGACCGGGTCACGGACCTGTCGAACACCCTGCCCTCCGCCGCAACGAGGCCTTCGGGGTGCGCCGCTGCGTCACGAAGTCGACGTGGACGAGGCCGAAGCGTTGGTGGTAGCCCTCGCCCCGTCGAACAGCCTGTCATTCCATTCGTGACGGTACTCTGCCAAGTCGTCGAGGAGAAGGTCGGCGACCACCTCCTCGACCACCGCGGTGCGCAGTTCGGCGATGGAGCCGACGAGCGCCCGGTCCCACGGGGCGGGCGTGAGGCGCCCCGGATCGGGGCCCGGGGGAACCCGGGGCACGGCGGCCCGGTAGTCGTCGGCCGCCATCCGCCAGGGGACGGCTCCGGTCTTGGCCATGACGTGAGCCGCGATGCGGATGCCCTCGCCGTCGAAGTCGCCGTGGTAGCGCAGGGAGGCGCCGTCGTCGGCGAGTCGGCGCAGCAGGTGGATCACGGCGGTGCTGGGCCAGCCGGAGGTGCAGACCAGTGGCGGGCAGTGCCGGCCGAAGCGCCGTAGGGCCAGGGCGAGCACGCTGGGATTCTCGGTGATGTACACCGGTCCTGCGGGACCGGCGAACTCGCCGGGTGAGCGCAGCTGGGCAAGAGTCAGACCGACCGGGTGGCCGGCCCCGGCGCAGATCCGGGAGATCCTGGCGACCGGGCCTTCCCCCTCCGGGCGGAGGCCGACGGCGAGCACGGTGGCGGACAGCTCGTCGTCGGCCACGCCGCCCCGGCTCCAGAGTGCGCGTCGCCCCTCGGCGGCATCCGGCATGTCGGTGCCGTACAGCACCGCCAGTGCACGCAGGACGAGGGAGGACAGCCGGGTCCCGTCGTCGAGGGCGTGCGAGTCGCCGAGGAGGCGAGCGGCGAGCACAGGCAGTGGCTCGCCATCGGCCGGGAGTGCGGCCAGGACGGCCAGCGCGGCGGTCAGGAGGCCCCTGGTCCGGTCGGGAGAGCCGTCGACGAGGCCATTGCCGCGTAGATGGCCGACCCATTCCAGAAGAACGGGCTGGGCGGTGACCACCTCGTGCCCGGCCAACCAGCCCCACAGGGCGTCGCGTTGACCGGCCTTGCGCCGGCGCTCGGCGGCCCGGTCGTCGATCGGGCCGAGGATCGCGGCCACCGCCTCCCGGACCGGCCGACCGCAGGCGTCCATCACAGCGGCTTCCAGTACCGCGAGCGGGATCGTCGGTTCGGCGCCGGGGAGCCGGTCCAGTCCGAGGAGGTCGGCCAGGGCCTCCCGGCCGGCGTCGCCGAGCGGTCCCGACCGCACCCGGCTGACGGGGCGGCCGGTCGACAGGCGATCGTGGACGGCCGACCAGAGGGGCCGGAGTTCGGGGACGTCGAGGGGATGGCGGCCTGTCATGCCGATCCCTCCAGGCCGGCTTCGTCGGGCAGCAGGTCGGCACCCGTCCAGGTGAAGCGGGCGCTGGTGACGGCATCGTCGCCGTCGCCTCCGGTGATCAGCTGGTGGACGGCGATCCCGGAGAGCTCCCGATAGGTGCACCACTCGTGGTCGGAGGTGAGCACCAGGTCGAGGTCGAGCGCCGCGAGGAGGGCGAAGACCTGCCCTCGGTTGACGGTGTCGACGCCGACGAAGACCTCGTCGAGCAGGATCAGCCGCGGGGACTCCGGCACCGCCTCGTAGTGGGCGGCCACCGCGGCGAAGAGCGGCAGGTGGAGTGCGATGGCCTTCTCACCGCCCGACAGCGCGCCGTGGAGCTTCTTGGTGAGCAGCTGCCACCCGGCGCCGTTGGCGCGGTCCAGCTTGACGACGAACTGGTGCCAGGCCGTGTAGTCGAGGACCTCCGCGAGCTGCTCTTCCCAAGTCGCCGCCGTGTTACGGGTCTTGGCCTCCTCGATGCGACCCCGGAAGAAGGCGTGCAGGGCCTCGCGGTCCGCTTCGGTGATCCGGGCCGGGTCCTTGAGAAGCAGTTCACGGGCTGTCCGGGTGCCGGCGGGCAGGTCGGGGTGGATCTGCCACACCAGACGGACCGCCACCCGTGAGGCGGTGCGAACCCGTTCGAGGTGGCCGTTCATCCGCTCGACGAGTTCACCGGCCTGGCGGATCCGGGAAGCGAGGTGGCGGCGGGTGTCGCCGGTGAGGGTTCGGTCGAAGAGGCTCCGTTCCGCGGCGGTGATGTCGCCCTGGCTGCGGTCACGGTCGCCGGCGAGGATGGCGAGGAGGCTGGTCGCGCCGACGCGGATGCCGTCGATGGTGGCGGTGAGGACGTGGATGTCCTCCTCGGCTTCGAGTTCGAGGTCGGCACGGCTGCTGAGGCTCTGGCGGGCTCGGTGGACGGCCTCGGAGAGGCGGTTCAGGGAGTCGCCGAGGTTCCTGGTGCCGTGCGGCAGGTTAGGCCATGCCGCGGCGGTCTCGCGTGCCGCTTCGAGGGTCGCGCGAGTGCCGTCCACGGAGGTGAGGACGAGGTCGAGGCCCGCGTCCTCGGGGAATCCGAGGACGCACAGGTGCCGGAAACCGCGGGCTGTCTCGTTCCGGGCGGCCACGGCCCTGTCGTGCAGGGCCCCGTCCTGGGCCATGGTGGCACCCAGCGCACCGATGCGGCCTTCGAGGGTGAGAAGTGCCTGGGTTCCGGAGTCGATGTCACGGCGGATCCGGTCGAGCGACGTCCGGAAGTCACCGATGCGGGCGGCCACTTGGCGGTAGTCCTCGCCGACGGTGCTCTCGACGGCCCGGAGCGTGGATCGGAGCCCGCGGGCGGCGGCCTCGACACTCTCCGCCTCCTCCAAGCTCTCGGCTGCCGCGCTCCTGGATGCCTCGGCATGGCTGCGCGCGGAGTGCCAGGCGTGCTGGGCGGCTGTCCGGGCAAGGTGGGCGTCGAGCCAGACGTCGGCCTGTTCGCGCAACGCGTCGACGGCCGTGGCGGTCATGTCCAGGGCGGCGCGTTCGGTCGGCAGGGCGTGCTCGGCCGAGGCGACGGCGAGCGCGCGAAGCGCGTCCGCGACCGCGACCTCCTGTCGCGCGAGCCGTTCGACGGCCTCGCGTACGGCGTCCTCACGGGCGCCCACCTCGGACTCGGACCGGTCCCAGAGGCGCTTGGCCCGCTCCACCTCCTGGTGGTGCGGTCGGGAACGAAGGTCGGCGCCGAGGCGCGTCCGGCGGTCGGCGAGGGCACGCAGCCGCGTCTCGTAACCGGTGACAGTGGTGTCGGCCTCGGCCAGTTCGGCGGTGAGGTCCGCGATCCGCCGCTGCCTGGCGCGTTCCCGGGCCGCGGCGCCGATGTGGCTGGACTCCTCCTTGGCCCAGGAGCCGACCACCGTCGCCAGCCGCCAGCTTCCGTCGGCCGCCACGGCGGCCGGGTGGCCCGTCGGGAGCGTGGGGCCGTAGGCGATGCCTGCGAGCAGCCGCTGTACCCGGCTCGGCGGCACCGGGCCGTCGGGCTCGGGAGAAAGGACGTCGAGCAGCGAGGGGCCCGGCGCGGGCACGGCCGCTGCCGGGTCGGCCAGGGTGTCGTGTCCGGCGACGACGAGGCCGCCGTCGGGGGCCATCCAGGCGTCGAGCAGGCCTGCCGCTTCCAGGGCCGCTTCGATGCCTGCCTGATCGGCGGGCGGCACGTCCGGCCGGAAGGCCAGCAGGCGCCACAGTGGCGCCCCCGGCAGGACCGACCGGTCGGCCGTGCGGGTCCGTGGTGGAACCGGCGGGAGATCGACCGCGGCCGCGGTGCGTTCCAGTTCCCCAACGATCCGGTCGCGCCTGGCTCGGGCGTCGTCCCGACCGGCGCGGGCGGTCGTCTCGCCGGCGGTGATGGAACTCTCCGCCACCCGGGCGGCGGCCTCGACCAGCACGAGGACCTCGGTCTCGACGGCGGCACGGGACGCGAGCTCCTCGGCGTCGTCGATCGACAGCTCCGCGCAGTCCTTCGTCGCCCAACGGCGCAGCAGGGCGGCATGGGCGTCGACGGCGACCTCGTGGGCGTGGGCGTGCCCCTCGCGCTTCGCGATCGCACCGGCCAGCCGTTCGCGCGCCGAGTCGAGGTGCCGCTCCGCCGTCGTCCGGTCCGCGAGGGAACGCTCGTGGCGCTCCACGGCGGCGCGGACCTCGCCGATCTGGCGATGCCGCGAGACGACCGCACCGCGCAGCAGGCGGCGCGCCGTACGCCCCTGCTCCTCCGTCTCCCCGGACGGACCGGGTGCGGCATCGAGCACCGACTGCACCTCGGCGCAGACGGACTCCATGGCTGCTCGCCGCGCCGCACCCCGCGCCTCCTCCCGGGCGGCCCGGGCGTGTTCGGCCCGCTGCTCGGACCGCAGCCGCGCGTCGTCGGCACGCCCGGCGTCCTCGTCGGCCGCCCGAACCTTCCGGTCGGCGGCGGTGCGGGCCCGGGCTGCGACCCGGTCGGCCTGTTCGGTCCTGCGGCGGAGCTGGTCGAGCTCCTGCCCCTGCCGGTAGGCCTCGGAGTCGAGCAGCCCCTCGATGGCGCCCTCGATCTCCTGCCGTCCGTGTTCGAGCTCCAGCTGCGCCCGCTTGTTCTCGTCGCGCTCACGCACGGCTTCCGCGTGCGCCTCCCCGCTCTCCCTGGCGATGCGGGCGAGGTTGTCCATCTCGGTCGTCGCGGAGATGAGCGCCGCCGCTCCGGCGCGCAGAACGCGCTGGGCGTAGCCGCGCTGCTGGTTCGCGACGGCGGTGGCCGCGGCCACCTCGTCGTCCAGGGCCTTCAGGTGTTCACGCTGGCGGTCGAGGCGTTCGAAGCCCTCGGCCAGTTCGGTGATCTCGCCCTGGCCGAGCGGGGGCAGGGCCCGCGAGAGCAGGGAGGACAGCAGCGACGGATCCAGGCGCTCCGAGAGCTTGGGGGTGCGGAGCTGGAGCAGCGCGGTGATCAGGGCGTCGTAGCGCTGCTCGCTCAGCCCGGAGAAGAGCGTGCTCCGGACCGTGTTGCGGTAGTCGGTCGGTGATCCGTGCAGCTCGCCCCGGCCTTGCAGGGCTTCGGCCAGCGCGGCTCGGGTGAGCGGCTGGCCCGCGTCGTTGACCAGGGAGAGACCGCCTGGGCGGTCGATCCGCGCGCCGGTGGTGAAGTAGTCGACGGTGACACCGGTGGTGTGCACGCTGGCCTGAAGTCTGGCGCCGCAGGTGAACCAGCCGGAACCGCCGTCGTCCTCTCCGTCGTCGCGGACGAACTCCAGCCACACGTATCCGACGCGGGTCTTGCCCGAGGCGCCCTCGCCCATCAGATTCCAGTGCATGGTGCGCTCGGATCCACCGAAGGTGGACAGCCGGTTGGGTCGCAGGCTGGCGTCGAGCAGGAAGGGCAGGAGCACCTCCAGCGCCTTCGACTTGCCGGTGCCGTTCTGCCCCCGCAGGAGCAGTCGGCCCTCGTGGAACGTGAAGACCTCGTCGTAGTAGCGCCAGACATTGAGGATGCCGGCCCTGGAAGGCTGCCACCGCGTTGCTGCGGCCGCCGTCGGGAACGCGGAGCACTGCGGGAACTGTGTCACGGTCATCGGCATTCTTCCCTGGTCATGTCGCGGAACCGTCGGGCACGGTGGTCCGGTACCGGAACGCCGCGGGCCGGGGGACCGTGCGGTCGCCGATCCGGCGGGCCAGGCCGAAGTCGCCGAGGACGCGAACGGCGTCGGCCGTGAGGCGCTGGGCGCCGTCCTCCGACTGGTAGCTCTTCGCCCACTGCGGGAAGCGCCGCAGGAGTTCGTTCGCCTCGACCGCGAGCTGTTCCGGTGTCAGCCCGTCCGGAGCGGCTGTCAGCGGTTCCAGCAGGAGCAGGGCCGCCACACGGGCCGTCGCGGAGTCGTCCGGGAAGCGGCTGTCGGTGGCGATCCCGTCCGGGTCCACGAGCAGCAGGCCGTCGGCCCGTTCCTCCAGCACGAACCCGCCCTGCTCGGCGGCGCGCCGGACGATCTGGCGCCCGGTCGGCGAGGTGAGATAGGCCAGTTCGTCGGCGCCGAGCTCGTCGTGGTGGAGGACCGGATCGTCGAGGAGCCGGCGCAGCACCGAGTGCCGCAGTCGGAGGTTGCGCTGCGCATCGGAGGCGTCGGCGCCACCGTACCGGCTCTCGCGCACCGTGCCCCGCAGGAGTTCCTCGAAGCGCAGCGGCACGTCCTCCGCCGGCACGGCCAGCCGGGACGGACCGACGGGTGCGGCGAGGAGACGCATCAGTACGGTGGCATCCACCCGGTAGAGGACCTTGGCCTTCGCCGAGTCGACGAAGCTCTCCGTGAGGCCGTCCACGGTGAGGAGCGCGCCGTACGCCTCCAGCAGTTTGAGGACGTCCACGAAGGCCATGCGCTCGGGCCTGCTCGCCGTGTCGAAGGGCGGCAGCGCCTCGTCGGTGGCACAGGCCTGGACGACCCGGTCGGCGAGCAGGCCGACCGTCGTCACCGAGACCGGGAGCAGCTCGGCCGCGACGACGCACAGCAGGGTGTAGCGGCGGCGGTCGAACGGTGCCTTGCCGGACCGCAGCCGACGGGCGGGGCGCGAGGCGTCGGGAACGGTCCGGATCTTGAGCAGCCGCGCGTACCCCAGGCGCGGTTCCACCGCCAGCTGCCAACCGCAATGGTAGTCGAACCACTTCGTCAACGGGTCCTGCCGACGGCGGATCATCTCGAAGGCGGACGGGTCTCCGCGTTCGGTGATCAGCGGCCGGGCGAGGAGCAGCCTGATGCCTCGGGCGACGTCCTGCCGCTCGGCCAGCACCAGCTGGTTCGCAAGGGTGCTCATCCTGCCTCCCGCCCGGCGGGCTCCCGTATGCTTCCCGCGCTGCGGATCTCCACCAGGTGATCAGGTCCCTCCAGCTTCCCGCGAGGTGTCCGCAGAACGGCCCGCCCGCCGTCGGGCAGCGGCCGGAGGAGAATCTCGACCCGGCCGTCGGAGGTGACCGCCCGGCGCACTCCGCGGCCGTCCGGTCGTCCGGCGAGCGCCCGGCCGAGGAGGTCGAGCAGCCGCTCGAAGACGGCGTGGTCCAGCGTGCCGAAGCCGGAGAGCCGCACCGGACCGTCCGTGGCCAGGACGTCCCAGGCCGCTTCCAGTTCGGCGCGTTCCTTCCGGGCCCGCTCGGCGCGGGCCGCCTTGATCCCGCCGATGTCGCGCACCTTCCCGGTGCGGGTGAACCGCTCGGTGCGGCCACTGGTGCGCAGCAGCGCCGACACCTCCACCGGCGGAGCCTCGGCCCAACTGCCCGACGAGGGAACCAACTCCGGGTCGGGGTGGGCGAGATGGGCGTGACGGGCCGGCCCCAGGCCGAAGGCGGCCGACCAGAGGCGGTGCAGGTCCTCCTCGGTGGGCGCCGCGGCGAACCAGCGGGCCAGCTCCCGGAAGTCCTGGACGGCGCTGGAGGAGCGGCGCCGTGACTCGGTGATCCGGTCGAGGACCTGCAGGAGCGTCACGATCGCTCGGCGCGCCACGCCATGCAGTTGCTCCGCCCGGGGTCGTGCCCCGTCCACAGGCCGGAACCAGGCCTGCAGCCCCTCCCAACGCGCCCGGCGCCGCTCCAACCAGGCCGGCGCGGGATCACCGTCCACAACCGGCGGCAGCTCGGCACCCCGCAGCGCCCGCTCGTGCAGCAGGCTCACGCCCCGCCCCTCGACCCGCTCCACGGCGGAGGCGACCGCCTGTCCCCGCTGGTCGAGATTGACGAGGAACTCCTGGAGATAGGCCACCGTCGCGGCCTTCACCTCCCGGAAGGTCGCCAGGTCGGCACCTTCGGCGCGCAGCAGGCGCTGCAACTCGCCGTTGAACGCCTTGGTGTTGGCCAGCAGTGCCTCCAGGTGGCCCTCCAGCTCCTGCAGCGTCGTGAAGATCCGCCGGTCCGAGGACGTGGAGTCCCCCAGCAGGACGTACAGCTCGTCGAGCCGGTCCGTGATCGCCTCCAGCACCGCCGTCTGGAGCGCACCGGACGAGGCGAGGACGGACAGGGCGTGCTCGACCCCGGCGGACGCGGCCTCACCGCGCCGGGTCAGCGAGTACTGGAGGTTGCGGCGCTCGTACTCCTCGGCGGTGCGGTAGTTCTCCGCGTGGTTCTGCACGACGTCCAGCAGCTGCCACTCCCTGAGCTTCCTCAGCGCGTCCTGGAGCTCGTCGTCGTCCACCGCGTCGAGCCAGCCGACCGTCCGCAGCCGGGCGCGCACGTCGTCCAGCCCCAGCGCGGTCTCCAGCCGCTCGTTGGCCGCGCCGAAGGCCTGGAGGATCGCACCGTAGAGTTCGGCCTTCTCCCCCGTCGTGAACCGGAACATCTCCGGCGGCACCCTGCGCAACTGCTGCCCTCCCCGTCCTCCGGGCCCCACAGTACTCGGACGTGCCGACGCTTGACGACGCCATCGCCGGCGGTCCGTCCGCGGTGCGCGGGTCGAACGGTCGGCCTCGACGCCGGAACGCGCCGCGTCGAGTGTTTCCTCCACGACGCCGCCGACGATTCGTTGCCGTTCCTCCGCCCCGAGGGTGGCCAATCCCGTCTCCGTACTCTCCAGTCGGACCCGGACGATCCGGGTGACCACCTCCCGGCTCGGCTCGGGGGCCTGCTTCCGAAGGTCCCTGTAGACGCTCCAGGCCAGGGTGGCTGCGGCGACAACGAGTGATCCGATGGCGAACGGCTCCGACATCACCCCGTCAGGTTCAGTAGCGGCACCGGCCGGCGAGTGTGTTCGGGAGATCGCCATGACCCAGGCCACGTCACATGGCAAGAGTCGCTCAGCACAGACGTTCCGTCGGGTGGGAGCGCGGTGACGAGCGACCCCGGAATCGTAAGACTGTCCGTCCCCGCACGACCGCCCTGCAACTGAACCACTGGCGATTGGCTGCAGACTTGTCGAACACCCTGTCTTTTGCACAGTGACTGGGGCGCAGTTGTTGTGGGCCACGCCATCAGGATGGCCCCTCTCGGTCGACGCCAAGAGGCCCTACGATCCCGCATCGACTGATGTCAACTACGTTGAACGATCGGCCCGGTGGGTGGCGATGAGATCGCGGTACCACGCGTACGACGCCTTGGGCGTGCGCTGCTGGGTCTCGAAGTCGACGTGGACGAGGCCGAAGCGCTGGTGGTAGCCCTCGGCCCATTCGAAGTTGTCGAGCAGGGACCAGGTGTAGTAGCCGCGGATGTCGATGCCCTCGGCGGCGGCCCGGGCGAGGGCGTCGAGGTGGGCGGCCATGAAGTCGATGCGGGGCTGGTCGGGGTCGGTGGACTCCTCGACGGAGCAGCCGTTCTCGGTGACGGTGACGGGCGGGAGGGCCTTGCCGTAGGTGTCGCGGAGGTCGAGGAGGAGGCGGGTGAGGGCGTCGGGGACGACGGGCCAGCCGAAGGCGGTGTGGGGGACGTCGGGGATGTCGACGAGGTCGAAGGGCAGGCCGGGTTCGGTGGGGGCGGCGACGCGGGTGGGGTTGTAGAAGTTGAGGCCGAGGCCGTCGAGGCCGGGTGTGTGGATGAGGTCGAGGTCGCCGTCGCGGACGGCGCCGAAGATGTCGTCGGGGACGCCGAGGGCGGAGAGGTCGGGGTAGCGGCCGAGCAGGACGGGATCGGTGAACAGCCGGTTGTGGAGGGCGTCGTAGGCCTGGGCGGCGGCCGTGTCCTCGGCGGAGTCGGAGGCCGGCTCGACCGGGGTGAGGTTGTTGGAGAGCATCACCTCCAGCCCGCGCTCGTGCAGGAGCGAGGCGGCCAGGCCGTGGCCGAGGAGCTGGTGGTGGGCGGCCGGGAGGGCCTCGAACATCAGGGTGCGGCCGGGGGCGTGGGTGCCGAGGGCGTAGCCGAACACCGTGTGGACGAAGGGCTCGTTGAGGGTGATCCAGGCGGGGACGCGGTCGCCGAGGCGGTCGGCCACGACGGTCGCGTACTCGGCGAAGCGGTACGCGGTGTCGCGGTCGAGCCAGCCGCCGCCATCCTCCAGGCCCTGCGGGAGGTCCCAGTGGAAGAGGGTGGGCAGCGGCGTGATGCCGGCCTCCAGCAGGGCGTCCACCAGGCGGTCGTAGAAGGCGAGTCCGGCCGGGTTGACGGCACCGGCGCCGGTCGGCAGGACCCGGGACCAGGAGACGGAGAAGCGGTAGCCGTCCAGCCCGAGGCCCTTCATCAGGGCGATGTCCTCGGGGTAGCGGTGGTAGTGGTCGCAGGCCACCGCGCCCGTGTGGCCGTCGCGGACGGCTCCCGGCCGGGCGGCGAAGGTGTCCCAGACGGAGGGCCCGCGGCCGTCCTCCCCCACCGCCCCCTCGATCTGGTAGGCGGCGGTGGCGGCACCCCAGCGGAATCCCGCCGGCAGGTCGTAGCGGTCCGGCATGACAGCCTCCTGACGTGAACGTGAGGGACACTCATGTTACTGGCGCGGCATCGAAACGCCAGAGGGCGTCGGCAACCGCCGTACGGGCAACTGCCGTACGGGGGAAGGCCCGTCCTCCCGGTGGGGCGGGAGGACGGGCCCGGGTGGAAGGACGGACCGGAGCGGTCAGTGACGGGTCAGCGGCGGGAGGGGCCGCTCATGGTCGGGCGAGGTGGCAAGGACCGGGCCGGTGCTCGAAGGGGTGCTGCCGGCGCGGACGGGCAGGCCGCCCGGGACGGCGTACATCGCCTCGTCGAAGGCCCGCCCGTCGGCCGGGGCCCTGCCGACCGCGAAGACCGCCACCGCCCTGCCGTCGAGGACGGAGGTGGAGAGGTAGTCGCCGACCATGCTGCCCCCAGTGGTGGCGGCGATCCTGGACAGCGGCATCGGGCCGGCGACGGTGAGCGGTGTGCTCCAGGTGGCGCCGCCGTTGGTGGAGGAGATGTAGCCGACCTCCAGCCGGCAGGTGACGTCGGTGCAGTCGGCGTCCGGGTAGAAGTAGTAGTAGAGCCCGAGCTTGGCGGTGGGGCCGGAGGTGGCGCGGTCGACGCCGAGGCCGGGCAGGAAGTGGTCCGCGCCGCTGGTGGTGGGGTCGATCGGCACCCTGGTCACGGCGGACCAGGTGACGCCGTCGGGCGAGGTCGCGTAGACGATGTCGTTGGCCGGGCAGCCGGCGCGGAAGCGGCAGTCCTGCCAGGCGACGTAGACCCTGCCGTCGGCGTCGATCTCCGCCGAGGGCAGGCCCTCGCCGTCGCGCAGGCCGCCCGCGACCTCGTGCGCGGAGACGTCCGCGACCAGGACCGTGGAGCCCCAGGACCTGCCGCCGTCGGTGGAGGTGAAGGAGCGGATCGAGGTGGTGTCGGTCGAGAAGGGGACCACGACCGTGCCGTCCGGCCGCACCAGCGGTTGACCGCCGAGGCCCAGGTTGACGCCGGACGGGGAGGCCGGGGCGGACCAGGTGGCGCCGCCGTCCCGCGAGACGGACATGACCATCAGGTCGTCGGAGGACGGGATGTCGACCTCGATGTAGCAGGTGCCGAAGTAGCGGCTGGTCGGAGTGTTGTCGCAGACGATCCACTCCTTGTCGTAGGCCTGGCCGTCGAAGCCGACCGCCCGCACCGGCTCCCGCCAGCTCCGGCCGTCGGCGGAGCGACTGACGGTCACGCCCACGGGGTTGCGCCCCGAGTCGATGACCAGGCCGGCGACCATCCAGGTGCCGTGCCTGGCGTCGTAGGCGACCGACGGATCGGAGGCGCGGGCCCAGCGGCCGCCCTGCTGGACGGTGATGCCGGGCAGCATCCCGTGCCGCCAGCTGACGCCGCCGTCCATCGAGGTGCTCCAACCGAGGCCGGCCGCGCCGCCGTCGGCGAACCGCCCGACCTGGAAGGAGGAGACGATCGTGCCGCCCTGGGCGAAGGTGTCGGGCTCCACCTCGGTGGCGTGCTGGCTGCCGGTGTCGGTGAGCGGGTCGGCGCTCACCCGGACCAGGCCCGGCCCGACGGCGGCGGGGGCCGGGGCGGGGGCGGCGGCGCTCGCGGCCGCCGGCGCGGTGCTCCAGGCGGCGCCGGCCAGGGCGAGGGCGGCGGCCGCGACGGCGGCGAACGGCCGCCGCCAGAGGGTGGGGGTGCGCGGGTGCTTCATCCGAAGCTCCTTTGCGTGGGGGTGGGAGTACGGACGACGGGGGCGGGCGCGGTCCGGGGGCACGGCGCCCACCCCGGCTGGTGCGTACGGTCGGAGGAGCGCGGCGTCGTCGGACCGAGCGTCCGGGGATGTCCGACGGTGATGGCGACCGTCCTCCGGACCCGGCCGGAGGAGGCCATGCGGCAGCCGGGGAGCACCCGGCGGACGAGAAGTGGAGGACCTTCGTGCGGAAGCGCACGTATGGTCGCAAATCGGTAGTGTGAGCCCGGCCATGACATCACACAAGACATGTGACCGAACTCACAGAAACTCAGGCCCGCCGCCCGTCGCCCGGATTTCCGGGGCGAATACCGGTGGTGTGTCATCCGTTTTCGGCGGCCCGGACGTCCTGGGGACATGAAGCGCGAATCGATCCGCCCGGGGGGCTCCGGGCCCGACCCGTTCGACGAGTTCGTCGCAGCGCGGTACCAGGCCCTGCTCCGGGGGGCCTACTTGATCACGGGGGACGTCCACGACGCCCGCGACCTGCTGCACGACGCCCTGGCCCAGGTGTACCCGAGACGTTCGGCGATCCGGGACGTGGCGGCGACCGAGGGGTACGTCCGCAGGACGATGGTCCGCACCCACGTGTCGCGGTGGCGGCGGACCAGACGCGAGGTGCTCACCTCCGCGCTGCCGGACGGGCCGGCGGTTCAGGACGCCGAGCGGGACGACGAGTTGGCGGCGGCACTGGCGGGGCTGCCGCGACGGCAACGGGCGGCCGTGGTGCTGCGCTACTACTTGGACCTGCCGGTGGCGCAGGTGGCGGAGGAGCTGGGGTGTTCGGTGCCCACGGCGAAGACCCACCTGGCGCGCGGGATCAAGGCGCTTCGACAGGAGATGGAACCGGTGAGGGAGTTGGTGAGTCGTGAGCGCTGATGACAGGTTCGAGGAGGAGCTGGTCACCCGGCTCGGAGCGCATGCCGCGGGCATCGGTGGCAGCCCGCCGCTGGCCGAGCTGCACGAGGCCGGGCGGCGCCGGGCCCGACGGCAGGCGGTCGTACGGGGAGTCACGGCGGTGGCGGTGCTGGCCGTCGGAGCGGGGGCGCTGACACAGCTCGTCGGCGGCCTCGGGGCCGGCCGCACGGGGGCGGCCGGGCCGGGCCTGGGCACGACGAGCCCGACGCCGAGCGCGACGGCGCCGGGACGGGTGGCCGTGATGCTGAACTGCACGAACGGGCCCTCGTCGATGCGGACGCCGGGCTGGCACCAGCACGACGCCCGGCTGCCGCCGAGTCCGGCGTCGGGCCTCCCGGGCGGGACGCAGTCGTCCGGCCTTCCGGCGACGGACCAGCCCTCGTCGGTGATGCCCCCGACCGGCGGCCCGACAACCGGCGGCCCGACGACCGGGGCCGCGGCCTCCGACACCCCGGCCACGTCCGGCTCGTCGTCGACCTGGCCCACGGCCTCGGGCTCGGGCTCGGCCTCGGGCTCGGGCTCGGGCTCGGGCTCGGGCTCGGGCTCGGGCTCGCTGTCGCCGTCGCCGTCGGCGTCGATGACGGAGGATCCGGCGGAGCTCGCCCTGAACCGGGCCGGTCAGGCCATCGAGGGACTGGCGATGACCGACTACCCCGACCACTACTTCGGCACCTGCCGCGACCGGACGACGAACACGCTGTACGTGATGCGCGTCCCCGGCAGCGGCCTGGACGCCGCCGTGACCCGCATGGCGGCGCCCACGGTGAAGGTGGCGTTCGCCGACGCGGCCGGCTCCCGCGACCAGCTCATGACGTTCCTGAACCGGATCCGCGCGGACACCGAGGAGTGGCAGGCCAAGGGCGTGGAGATCGAGGGCCTGACGCTCGCCATCGACGGTAGCGGCGTGATCGTCGACACCCCGCAGTGGCAGTCCGCGGCAGCGGACATCAAGGCGAAGTACGGTTCCCTGGTGGCCGAGGTCCGCTGACGGTCGGATCCGCAACGCTCCCTACTGTCAATGGACTTGACGCCAGGAACCACAGCACCGGACCACCGCACCGCCGGACCGCCGCTGACGGCAGGCCCCGCACCCCCATGTGCGGGGCCTGCCCGTGCTGCACCGGTGCCCGGTCAGGCATCCCGGGCCCGAGTCCCGGACCCGAGTCCCGGCCGGGCGCCCCGGAGAGGCCTCAGGAGAGGCCTCAGGAGACGAGCGCCTCGTCCTCCCGCGCCCCGGCCACCGGAGCGGCGACGGCACGCTTCCGGCCGAGGCCGAAGGCGGTGACGACCGCCCCGAGGAGCACCGCGCCCACCGGCACGACGAGCGCCGCGTGGAAGCCGTCCAGCTTGTCCCGGACGGTGCCGTCGGCCTTGGTGGCGGCGAGGTTGACGGTGGTGACGACGGAGAGGCCGAGCGCCGCGCCGAACTGGAACGAGGTGTTGACCAGGCCACCGGCCAGGCCCTGTTCCTCCTCCTCGATCCCGTCGGTGGCCGCGATGGTGAGCGGGCCGTAGGCGAGCGAGAAGGCCGTACCGGTGAGGATCATGGTCGGGAACATCGCCGCGTAGCTCCAGTCGAGGCCCACCGGCAGGAACAGCGCGTAGGACACCGCGGCCAGCAGGAAGCCGCCGAGGATGACCTTGACGTTGCCGAACCGGTCGACCAGCTTCGGGGTCAGCATCGGGGCGAGGACCGCGTCGCATCCGACCGCCAGCAGGGCGAGACCGGTCTGCAGCGAGCTCCAGCCGCGCAGGTCCTGCAGGAACAGGGTGACCACGAACTGGAAGCCGAAGAACGAGCCGGCGAAGAGCATCGCACCGAGGTTGGCGCGCACCAGCGGGCCGGAGCGCAGGATGCCCAGCCGCACCAGCGGCGTGGACGAGCGCTGCTCGGCGACGACGAACAGCACCAGCAGGAGCAGGCCGCCGCCCAGGATCGCCAGGGTGACCCCCAGCTCGGCGTCGGACTCGCCGAAGCGGACCACGGCGTAGACGAGCAGCAGCATCGCGCCGGTCGCGGTGATCGCGCCCAGGACGTCGAACCGCTCGTTCGGATCGCGCTGCGGCGGCGCCTCCCGGGGGATCAGCGCCAGCGCCCCGAGCAGGATCGTTCCCGCGAGGATCACCGGGGCGAAGAACACCCAGCGCCAGCTGATCCCGGTGAGCAGACCGCCGACCACCAGGCCCAGCGAGAAGCCCGCCGCGGCGGTGCCCGCGTAGAGCAGCAGGGCCCGGTTGCGCTGCGGGCCCTGCGCGAAGGAGGTCGTGATGACGGCCAGGCCGGCCGGCGTCATGAAGGCCGCCGACAGGCCGGTCACGAAGCGCGCGAGGATCAGGATCCAGCCCTCCGTGGCGAATCCGCCGAGGCCGGAGAAGAGCACGAAGGTGGTCAGCCAGAACAGGAACATCCGCCGCCGGCCCAGAAGGTCGGCGGTGCGGCCGCCCAGCAGCATGAAACCGGCGTAACCGAGGACGTAGGCGCTCAGCACCCAGCTGAGCGCCCCGGTGGACATGCCCAGGTCGGCGCGGATGGAGGGCAGCGCCACGTTGAGCATCGCGACGTCGATCCCCTCCAGGAAGATGGCGCCGCACAGGACGATCAGTACGCCCAGGGATCGGCCGGTGATCCGGCCTGAGTCGCCTTCCGGCGATGCGGTTCGGGTTGACACGGAGCTCTCCTTGCGAGGCGTCACGGAGCCCGGGACCGGACGGCCGGGGTCGGTTCCCGCACGGCCTGCCAGTTCCCTCTTGTAAGCAGTCGCCATCCTGCGGCAGCATGAGGAACCGTGGAAGAAGGCACTTCGAAGTTACCGACGCACTGCACGGATACCGACGGCGACTACGCGGTCCTGCAATGGGACACCCGCGAGGACTGCGAAGTCCGCCAGATCCTCGACCGGATCGCCGACAAGTGGTCGCTGCTGGTCATCGCCCTGCTGGACCGGCGCTCCCTGCGCTTCACCGAACTGCGCCGTGAGATCGACGGCATCAGCCAGCGGATGCTCACCGTGACGCTCCGTCAGCTGGAGCGGGACGGCCTGGTCAGCCGCACCGTGCATCCGGTGGTCCCGCCCCGGGTGGACTATGAACTCACCCCGCTCGGGCGCACCCTGCACTCGACGATCCAGTCCCTGGTCGTATGGACGGAACAGCACCAGAACGAGATCGCCAGGGCCCGGTCCCGCTACGACATCCGGTCCGACGCGCCCTGACTCCCGGTGTCCCCGGTGTCCCCGGTGGCGCCGGCCAGGCCCCCGACCCCGCCCCGCCCCGGCGCGGCGGTCGGCCCCACCCGGCGGAAGCGGAACCGCCGCGCGCCGCGAGCCGCTCAGGCCGCGGTCAGACGAGGTCACGCACCCGCCGGATCGGGCCGACCAACAGGATCGCCGGCCCGGCCAGGCCGCACACCGCCAGCACCAGCAGGGCGGTGCGCGGCCCCCAGCCGGTGGAGGCCGCGCCGGCCAGCAGCGCGCCGACCGGGGTGGCGCCCCAGGAGACGAACCGGACGGTGGCCATCACCCTGGGGAGCAGCTCCGGCGGGGTGTGGGTCTGCCGGTGGGTGCGGGCGACGATGGTGGTGACCACGACGCCCGCCGAGAAGCCCACGTTGCCGACGGCGAAGACCAGCACCGCCCAGCCCGAACCGGCCGCCGGGAGCAGGAAGGTGAAGAGCGCGGCCGCGAGCGCCGCCCACCGCAGGGCGCCGCCGCCGCCGATCCTGGACACCACCCGGGGTGTGAGGGCGGCGCCGGCCAGGCTGCCGAGGCCGCCGGTGGCCATCAGGGCGCCGACGGCGGCGGCCGGCGCGTCGAGGGTGTCGACCAGGAACACCGGGGTGAGCGTCATCAGCCCGCCCGCGACGAAGTTGACGACGGCGGCGTCGGCGGCGCACGGCCCGATCACCGGGTGCCGGGTGACGAAGTGCCAGCCCTCGCGGATCTGTTCCCGCATCCCCGCACCGGCCGGCCGCCCGGCGGGCCGCTCCGCGCGGGGCAGGCTGCGCAGCAGGGCCGCCGAGACCAGATAGCTGACCGCGTCCAGCACCATCGCGGCCGCGCCGCCGACGAGTTGGACCAGGACCCCGCCGAGCGAGGGGCCGGCCAGCTCGGTCGCGGCGCTGCTGCCGGAGAGCAGGCTGTTGCGGGCGGTCAGTTCCTCCTTGGCGACGATCGACGGCAGGAAAGTGGAGTTGCCGACGTCGAAGACCACGCTCGCCAGCCCGACCAGCAGGGCCACCGCGACCAGGTGCGGCAGTCCGAGCACCCCCAGCGCGGCCGCCACCGGCACCGTGGCCACGGCCAGCCCGCGCACCAGGTCCATCACCACCTGGGTGCCGCGCAGCGGGAGCCGGTGGACCAGGACGCCGGCCGGCAGCCCGACCAGCAGCCAGGCCAGGTACCCGGCGCCGGTGACCAGGCCGACCTGCCAGGCCGTCGCGTGCAGGGTGAGCACGGCGATCAGCGGCAGGGCCACGGCCGTCACCTGGTCCCCGAGCCGGCTCACCAGCGATCCGGCCCAGTAGCGCCGGAACACCCCTGCGGAGATGCGGAGTTGCGCCTCCCGTCGCGCCGCTTGCCGCGCCTGCCCTTCCGCCTCCCGTTGCGCCTGCGCTTCCGCCTCCCGTCGCACCTCCCGTCGCACCTCCCGTCGCACCGAGCGGTCCGTCGTGACCGCCGTCCGCGTCGTCACATCCACCCTCGGTCCCACCCCTTCTGTCGCCGACCGGCCCACCCACCGGGTGGGGGGAGATCCCCGGCGCGGCCGGCCGCACCCCTGAGTCCGACACCGACCGTGACCGGATGGCCGAATCAACCGCCCGCGACGTCCGGGCCGTAGCTGCAGCACCCAACGCCCGTACCAGGCAGCCACGTCGGCGGAGTCCGCCACACGGTGAATCGACCCGGCGGGGATCGGCCGAGGACGCACCCACGCTGATCGGCGGGCTCCTCGCACACTGACGGCAGGCCGCCACCGGCCCCGCTCCGACGCACCGGGCGTCCGCACAGCCGCCCGGGTCCTGACGCGTCCCTGCCCAACTCTCCCGACACTCACACCCCAGGCGTCGACAACACTCGACAGGGCCGGCCCCGGACGCATCGGCGCATCGCCGTGTTCGACGGGACGGGGTGGGTCGGCGAACAGGTGCGGAAGCGGAGGAGGAAGGGCCGATGTCGAGGTACGACATGCCCGTGAACTCCAGGACCGGACGAACCCCGGTGACGACGGCCACCTTCACGTCGGCAACACCGGACGCGGCGGGTACGGTCCTCAGCACCCTCAATCCCCGCGACAAGTAGGACGTCCTGTCCCTGCGGATCGGAGGCCCGCGCCTGCCGCACCGGCCGGACGCCGCCGCAGGGCCATGCCCGACTCGCGGTCGGGCGCCTCGACTACGGCCGGCCGCCCGACCGGCGGATCCCGGGGGCCGCGAAGGCCGGCGGCTTGTCTTCGACAGCCTCACCGCGCCGCACGGCCGGCTCGCCGAAGCCGCAGCCGCAGCCGAAACCGCCGGAGCCCGCAACCTGCCGGACCCCGGTCGGATCGGAGTTCAGGACCGCTACTCGATGGGGCCGATCAGCCAGTTCCCCGGCGCGTTCTCGTCGGTGCTCAGATAGAACTCGGTGATGGCCGTCCTGAATTCCTCGTGACTGATCACCCCGTTGCCGTCCCGGTCGAGCCGCCGGAACGCGTCCCCCGAATGCTCGGGCGGGATTCCCAGGGCGTCGTACATGCGCACGTACTCGTCCTTGCCCAGCACCCCGTCACGGTTGGTGTCCAGCGCGCGCATCAGAGCGTCCGCGATCGCCAGCACCGCCTTCTCGAAGTGCTCCGGGGCCGTGACGTTGGCCTCCATGACGTCGAAGAACTCCTTGCGGTCGATCCTCCCGTCCCCGTCGGCGTCCCCGTGTGCGAGCAGCACCCGCCACCAGTCCTCGAACGCCTTCCGCATCGCCGAGGCGTTCTCCTGGTCGTCCTCCGCGGCCAGCCCGCCGAAGAGCTCTCCCATCGCCTGGAAGTCATCATGCGTGAGCATTCCGTCGCCGCCCTGGTCGAACCAGTCGAAGAGCATGCTGAACTTCTGCTTCTTCACCTTGACCGGCATTTCCGCTTCCTCTCTCCCGCCCGGCGAGGGGCACGCCGCCCCGCCAGGACTTTCGGCGCACGTTAGGTCGGAAAAGAACGGCCAGGCAATTGCTTCCCGGGAAAATCACGCCTTCGACGGAAGAATGCGCCATGAACGCATGATCTGCGCGCGAGAGGGCAGGACAGCACGGCGCCGATGCCGAAGCCGCTCCACCGGGAGATGCCGCCGAACGCCCCGGTCCGACGGCCGGGGCGCCTCGGAGCGCCCTACGCCCCGGCGACGAGCATCCCGCCCATCACCAGCATCGTCACCGCGACCAGCCCGTCCAGCACCCGCCAGGCCTTCGGCCGGGACAGGACGCCGGTCAGCAGCCGGGCGCCGAAGCCCAGGGCGGCGAACCAGCACAGGCTCGCCACCGCCGCGCCCGCGCCGAAGGCCCAGCGCAGGTCGCCGCGGTCGGAGGCGAGCGAGCCCAGCAGGAGCACGGTGTCGAGGTACACGTGCGGGTTCAGCCAGGTCATCGCCAGGCAGGTCAGGACCGCTCGCCGGACGGAACCCGCCTCCGGTCCGCCGCCGGCGAGCGCGGCCGCCGGATCCGGGCGCAGCACCCGGCGGGCCGCCAGGAAGCCGTAGCAGAGCAGGAACGCCCCGCCGACCAGGCCCACGGCGGTCAGCGCCGCCGGCCAGGCCGTGACCACCGTGCCCACGCCTGTCACCCCGAGCGCGATCAGCGCCGCGTCGGAGAGGGCGCAGATGGCGACCACCGCGAGGACGGCGTGCCTGCGGGCGCCCTGGCGCAGGACGAAGGCGTTCTGGGCCCCGATGGCCACGATGAGGGAGAGCCCGGTACCGAATCCGGCGATCACGGCCGCGATGGTGCTGCTGTTCATGGCTTCGACCGTATGGATCGCGTATCGATGAGTACAGCTAAAGATTCTAAAGTAACCTTAGCCGTACTTATGGACGAGCTTCCCCTGGACCAGGTCCGGACCCTGCTCGCGGTGGTCGACGAGGGCACCTTCGACGCCGCGGCCGCCGCCCTGCACGTGACCCCCTCGGCCGTCAGCCAGCGCGTCAAGGCCCTGGAGCAGCGCACCGGGCGGGTCCTGCTGATGCGCACCAAGCCGGTACGGCTCACCGAGTCCGGCGAGGTGGTGGTCCGTTTCGCCCGCCAGCTGGCCCGCCTGGAACGCGACGCCCGCGCCGAACTGGGCCTGGCCGCCGAGCAGGGCCCGGCCCGGGTCCCGATCGCGGTCAACGCCGACTCCCTCGCGACCTGGTTCCTGCCCGCGCTCACCCGGGTGCCGCAGGACCCGCCGATCTGCTTCGAGCTCCACCGGGAGGACGAGGCCCACACCACCGCCCTGCTGCGCGAGGGCCAGGTGATGGCCGCCGTCACCTCCTCGCCCGACCCGGTGGCCGGCTGCACCGCGCGGCGGCTCGGGCTGGCCCGCTACCTGGCCGTGGCCACACCGGAGTTCGCGGCCCGGCAGCTCACCGGGGACCTGGCCGAGGACCTGTGCCACGCCCCCACCGTGGTCTTCGACCGGCGCGACGAGCTCCAGGACGAGTTCGTCCGCTCCCTCACCGGGGGGCGCTCCGGCGCCGGGCGGATCCGCCACCTGGTGCCCGCCTCGGACGGGTTCCGGGACGCGGTGGCCGCCGGTTTCGGCTGGGGCCTCGTGCCCGAACCGCAGGCGGAGCCGCTGCTGCGGTCCGGCCGACTGGTGGAACTGGCGCCCACCCGGCCCATGGACGTCCCCCTGTACTGGCAGCAGTGGAAGCTGGACTCGCCGGCCCTGTCCACGGTCGCCGAGGTCGTCGCGACGGCCGCCGCCGAGGCCCTGCTGCCCGAACCCACCCGCCGCCGGCCGTAGCCGGCCCGGCGAGGAGCGGCGTAAAAGGGAGCGGCTCCGGAAACGCCATACCGTGCGACGGCTCTGGCGGTCCGGCGGGCGCGCGACCGTTTCCGGAATTCCCCGGAAAGCCGCACCACCGGAAATCGAGGTCACATCCGCGCCGGAAAATCAACATTTACTTTCCCGGAATGGCTCTGCATAGTGGTGGGTCGAATCGAGAGGGGGCTCTTCCTTGTCGCAGATCCACGGCAACACCGCACAGCAGGTGGAGCTGGAGCGGGTGCAGGTGTCCGTCATCGGCGAGCTGTTCGACGAGCGGCTCGCCGGGGCGCGGGCGCAGCTGGGCCGGGTGCTCGCGTCGGCGGCCGGCAGTCCGGGCGAGGTGTACGAGCGGGAGGTGGCGGCCGGGCGGCTGGCGGGAGAGGTGCGCCGGCTGGAGGGCGCCGAGGGAGGGCTGGTCTTCGGCCGGATCGACCTCGCGGACGGGACGGTGCTGCGGATCGGGCGGCTGGGCCTGCAGCGGGACGAGGACGAGCTGCCGTTGCTGGTCGACTGGCGGGCGGAGGCGGCCCGGGCCTTCTACGAGGCGACGCCGGTGCACCCGATGGGGCTGCGTCGGCGCCGTCATCTGAGCCTGGCGGGCCGCACGGTGGTCGGGGTGAGTGACGAACTGCTGGACGGCTCGGAGCCGGCCCACGGGGACGTCGTCGGTGACGGCCCGTTGGCGGCGGCGCTGCGGGAGCGGCGCACGGGTCGGATGGGGACGGCGGTCGCCACGCTCCAGACGGAGCAGGACGCGATCGTCCGGTCGTCGCACCGCGGGGTGACGGTGGTGCAGGGCGGGCCTGGCACCGGGAAGACGGTGGTGGCGCTGCACCGCGCCGCGTACGTGCTGTACGCGTTCCCGAAGGCGGCCGAGCGAGGCGTGCTGGTCCTGGGGCCGAACGCGCGCTTCCTGGACTACGTCTCCCAGGTGCTGCCCTCGCTCGGGGAGAACGACGTCGTCCTGGCGACGTGCGAGGAGCTGGCCGGCGTACGGCCGGGTGCCGTGGACGGGTTCGGGGTGGCGCGCCTGAAGGGCGGTGCCGAGCTGGCCGACGCGCTGGCCGGCTCGGTCCGTGCGCGGCAGGCGCCCGACGGGGACTTCACCGTCCGGGTCGGGCAGGAGTGGGTCCGCCTGGCGGAGGGGGAGGTCGCCGGGGCGCGGGAGGCGGCGCGGGCGAGCGGACTCGCCCACAACCGGGCGCGCCGGCTGTTCCTGGAGCTGCTGGTGGACGCCCTGACCGGCGCGCTGGCCCGCGGCATGGCCGAGGACCTGGAGCGCATCGACGCCGAGGTCGCCCAGCTCACCGGCGTCGACTTCGACAGGATGGCGGCCCGGGACCTTCGCAACCTCGGCATCGACGGCGAACCCTCCACCGGGGCCGACGAGTTCGACGCCGACGCGGTCCGGTCCGCGCTCCTGGACGACGCGTACGTGGACCGGGCCGTCGAGGAGCTCTGGCCGCGGCTGGTGCCCGGCGGGGTCGTCGACGCCCTGCTGGCGGACGCCGACGCACTCGCCGAGTACCTGCCGCACCTCACCGACGACGAGCGGGCGTCGCTGCTGCGCACCCCCGGCGCGCCGTGGACCGAGGCCGACGTGCCGCTCCTCGACGAGGCGGCGAGCCTGGTCGACGGGCCGCCCGAGCAGACCTTCGGGCATGTCGTCGTCGACGAGGCGCAGGAGCTGACGGCCATGCGGTGGCGGATGATCGTGCGCCGGTGTCCGGGGCGGTCGATGACGCTGGTCGGTGACTTCGCGCAGGCGGGCCCGGCGGCGACCGCGCGGGACTGGGACGAGGCGCTCGCCCCGCACCTCGGCCGGCGCTTCGATCTGCGGACGCTGACCGTCAGCTACCGGACCACACAGGAGATCCTCGCCACCACCGGGGAGTTGCTCCGCCGGATCGCCCCGGCGCAGCCGCCGGTCCGGTCGATCCGGCACGGTGACGAGCCGCGGTCCGTCGCCGTGGCCCCGGAGCGGCTCGTCGGCGAACTCGTCCGCGAGCTGCGGGCGCAGGCCGCCGCGCACCCCGGCGAGCTGCTCGGCGTCGTCTGCGCGGACGGCCGGGTGGCGGAACTGGCGGCCGCCGGGGTCGAGGAGTACGCCCGGCTGGTCCCGGCGTCCGAAGCGCGCGGCCTGGAGTTCGACGAGGCCGTCGTGGTGGACCCGGAGGGGATCGTCGCGGCCCGCCCCGCGGGCGAACGGGACCTGTACGTCGCCCTGACCCGCGCCACCAAGCGGCTGTGCACGGTCGCCGTCCGGGGGTCAGGGGCGTAACGGGGTGCCCCACGTCCCGCTGAACCGATGTGACGGGCCCCGTCGTCACCGTCGTTGCCGCGTCGCACGGTCCTCCGCCGCGCGTCGCTGCCGGTCGGCCCTGCCCTTCGCGGCGTCCTTGCGGGCCTGGGCCGCGTCCGGAGGCTCCACGACGTGGTTGCAGTTGCCGCAGACGTAGCCCCCGCGCGGGCCGTAGGTGATCTCCGCGCCGCACTGCGCGCAGTTCATGTCCGACACGCCCACCTCCCGAGTGGTGACCTCTCGGGAGGTGGCGTGGGCCGGCGGGGGGACGACGTGCCAGCACGAGCCGCACACGTACCCGCCCAACGGCCCCTCGGCGGCCGGTTTCCTGCACTTGCCACAGCGCGGAGACTTCATGGCTACCTCTCGGCGGGCTGGATGCTTCGGAGGAACAGCCTAGGGAGGTGTTCCGGGTCCACCCGGGTGGGGTTAACCCCACCCCTCGTCCGCCGGCAGCCTCCATGGCTCGCGGTACCCGCCGTTCCTAGCCTGGGTCACGTCGACGACCAGCGACGATCCGCCGACGATCCGCGAGGGAAGGCCCCACCATGGCACGCCGCCACGACCGCTCCGAGCACCGCTCCGAGCACCGGTCCGAGTACCGGCCGACCGGGCCTAGCGGACCTACCGATCCTTCCGGTCGGGCCCGGGCCGCGATCGAGTTACGGGCGGTACGGCGCAGCTACGGGCGCGGCGGTGAGACGGTGCACGCGCTGCGCGGCATCGACCTGGCGCTGGCGCACGGCACCTTCACCGCTGTGATGGGCCCCTCCGGCTCCGGCAAGAGCACCCTCCTGCAGTGCGCCGCCGGCCTGGACAAGCCGACGTCGGGCCAGGTGTTCCTCGGCGGCGAGGAGATCACCCGCCTGAGCGAGAACCGGCTGACCGAACTGCGGCGCAGCCGGGTCGGGTTCGTGTTCCAGGCGTTCAACCTGCTGCCCTCGCTGACCGTGCTGCAGAACGTGCTGCTGCCGCTGCGCCTGGCCGGCGAGCGTCAGGACCGTGGCAGGGCAGGGGAGTTGCTCGACCAGGTCGGTCTGGGTGGCCATGCCTCGCGCCGGCCGGGCCAGTTGTCCGGCGGTCAGCAGCAGCGGGTGGCGATCGCCCGTGCGCTGATCACCCGCCCCGACGTGGTGTTCGCGGACGAGCCGACGGGTGCCCTGGACACCCGCACCGCGCACGAGGTGCTGGGACTGCTGCGGCACGCGGTGGACACGATGGGTGCGACGGTGGTCATGGTGACGCACGATCCGGTGGCGGCCTCGTTCGCCGACTGCGCGGTCTTCCTGGCCGACGGCGCCCTCGCGGGCGAGTTGCCCCACCCGGATCCGCAGTCCGTCGCCGACCGGATGGTCACGCTCACCACCGGCCGGGTGGAGGCGACGGCGTGAGCAACGGCCTCGCGCGCGCCTCGGTGCGCTTCCGGCCCGCCTCCTTCGCGGGCACGTTCATCGCCCTGCTCTTCGCCGCGGCGGTCATCATGGCCTGCGGCACCATGCTGCAGACCGGCATCACCGCCGCCGTGCCCCCGGTCCGCTACGCGAACGCGCCGGTCGTCGTCGCGGCCGAGCCGGACGTCGAGATCGTCCGCAAGGTCTCCGACAAGAAGGAGAAGACCGTCGACCGGCCCGTCTCCGACCGGGCCCGCGTCGATGCCGCCCTGGCCCGGCACATCGCCGCGCAGCCGGGCGTGGCGGCGGCCCGCGCCGACTCCGCCTTCCCGATCCAGCCGGGTCCGGCGGCGCCGGGCCTGACGGGGCGCGGGTACGCGGCGCTCGGCATCGCCGGCAGCGCGGACACCCTGGTCGAGGGCGTCGCCCCCGGCGACGGCGAGGTCGTCCTCGACGCCGCCACCGCACGCGCCGCCCACCTCGCCCCGGGCGCGAGCCTGAACCTGGTCGCGCCGGGCGGCAGCGGCACCTACCGCGTCTCCGGCCTGGCCGCGCCGCAGAGCGCCGGCCCCACCGCCTGGTTCGCCGACGACACGGCCGGCCGGCTCTCCGGCCACCCCGGCCGCGTCGACGCCATCGCCGTCCAGCCACGCGAGGGCGTCAGTGCCGGGGACCTCGCCCGGCACCTGCGCGACGCGCTGCGCGACACCGCCGACCGGAAGGCCCCCGGAGCATCCCAGCCCGCCACCTCCCCCACCGGGATCAGGGTGGTCACCGGCGACGCCCGCGGATCCGTCGAACAGCCGGCGCTCGGGGACGGCCGGACCCTGCTCATCGCGATCGGCGGTTCCTTCGGCGGCACCGCGACCATGACGGCCGTCTTCGTCGTGGTGTCCACCATCGCGCTGGCCATCGGCCAGCGAGCCCGGGAGTTCGCCCTGCTGCGCGCCGTCGGCGCGACGCCCCGCCAGATCCGCCGCTCCGTCGCCACGGAGGCGGCGCTGGTGGCCCCGCTCGCCGGAGTGCTCGGCCTCGTCCCGGGCGTGGCGCTGGCCCGTTGGTGGTTCGACGGCCTCGCCTCGCGCGGCGCCGTCCCCCGGGGCGTCGAACTGGACGTCGGCCCGCTCCCCGCGCTCGTCGCCGTCGCCACCTGCCTGCTCGCCGCACTGGCCGCCGGCCACCTCGCCGCCCGACGGCCCTCCAACCTGCGGCCCGGCCAGGCGCTCGGCGAGGCGTCGGTGCCGGTGGCGCGAACGGGCGTGCTGCGGACCCTCCTCGGTGTGGTGGCCATCGCCGGCGGCGTGGTGCTGACCGCGGTCGCCGCCAACCTGAGCGGCGAGAACGCCGCCAACACGGCGCTCGGCGTGGTCATGTGCTTCCTGGTGGCCATCGCCCTGCTCGGCCCGTGGGTGGCCCGGATCGCCGCCGGAGTACTCGGCCTGCCGCTGCGGGCCGGCGCGGGCGGCGCCGGCGGATCACTGGCCGCCGACAACGCCCGCGCCAACGCCCGCCGACTGACCTCCGCCCTCACCCCCATCGCGATGGTGACCGCCTTCTGCGGCACCATGCTGTTCATCCAGAGCAGCGTCCAGCACGCCACCGGCGAGCAGGTGCGCGACGGCATCGCGGCCGACCACGTGCTCGGCTCCACCGGCCCCGGCCTGCCCGCCACCACCGCCGAACAGGCCGCCCGGGTGCCCGGCGTCGACGCCGCGATCGGACTGCTGCGCACCGGTGCCGTCTACCGCTCCGACGGCAAGCTCCGCTCCGCCAACGTCCTCGGCGTCTCCGGCGACCCGGCGAAGCTGCCCCGGGTCCTCGACCTGGGGGTGCGGACCGGTTCGCTCGCCGACCTCGCCCGCGGCACCGACACCGTCGCCCTCGACACCGCGCTCGCCGACAAACTCGGCCTCAAGGCCGGTGACCGTGCCTCCTTCTGGCTCGGCGACGGCACCCAGGCCCGGCTGACGGTCGTCGCCACCTACGAACGCGGCCTCGGCTTCGGCCAGTTGATCCTGCCCCGGGCGGCCGTCGCCACCCACGCCGCCGTCGCCTACGACAGCCAGGTCCTGGTCGCGGACTCCCCCGGCACCGACCACGCCGACATCGCCACCCGCCTGGCGAACCTCGCCGCCGACACCTCCGGCACCGCCACCGCCACTCCCGGCGCACTCACCGTGGCCGACCGCGCCGGATACCTCGCCCAGACCGACCGCAAGCGGGCGGCCGGCGACTGGGCGAACTCCGTGATGGCGGGCGTCCTCGGCGGCTTCGCGGCGATCACCGCCGCCAACACCCTGGTGATGACCGTCCTCGACCGGCGCCGTGAAGTGGCCCTGCTGCGCCTCACGGGCGCCACCCGCCGCCAGATCCGCGGCATGATGCGCTGGGAGGCCCTCCTGGTGGCCGCGGCCGGACTACTGCTGGGCAGCGCGATCGCCTGGATCACCCTCGTCCCGATCGCCCGCGGCCTCGCCGGCACGGCACCGTACGTCCCACCGGGCACCGCCCTGACCCTGGCCGCCGCGGCCGTCACACTCTGCCTCGCCGCAACAGCCCTACCGACCCGAGCCCTGCTGCGCACCCGCCCGCTCGCGGCGGACGGCTGAACCACGTCCGGATCGGGCACCTCACCAGTGCCATGTGTCCTCGGTCACCGGTGTGCCGAACGAACATGTTCCGCCAACGCTGACTGAGGACACGGCGTTTGCCGGCTGCCGACGGCGCGAGTGCTTCGCGAGCGGCGCGGATCTCCTGCTCCCGCCCACTCCAACTGTGAGTCGACGGCGGGTCGCTACGGCGACAGACAACGGAAACGGGGCTCCACTGCTGAAAGCCCATGACCTTCGCGAGTGCCACCCGGTTCTCCGCCCGTGCCGATCCCGCTTCCTGACGCTCCAAAGGATTTCAAGGTTTGCTCGGCGGCAAATTCATGTTGCCGGTTGACTGAGTACGTACGCTGACGTACGGACTGTCGGGAAGCGATGCCTATCGACTCCAGGCGCGAGCGTCTCCGGGGATTCGTACACATCAGACGTATCGTCAGGACCCGCCCTGGCGGTCTTACTTGCGCGCTTAATTCGGCCCACCGGGACGTGCTGTGCTGATACGTTGCACATGCTTTACTCATGTCAATCTCATCTGAAGGCCTGGCCGATCGAGCCGGGCCTCCTCGGAATTAAGGATCGGCCGTGGAGATATCCCGCTTCCGCAAGCCCTTCATCGTCGGCGCGATCGGCGTTCTGGCCGCAGGCGTCGGGGTCGCCTCCCTGACGGTCGCGCAGGCCGCCACCGGGAGCAGCTCGGCGGACGTCTCGGCGATGCCCGTCGCCGTGGAGGACTTCCAGCACCCCGGAGCCGACCGCCTGCTGCAGGAGCGTCAGATCACGCTCCGGCAGGGCGACGGGCACATCTGGCTCAAGGAGGGCCCGGGGAACACGGTGCCGACCGACTGCCAGGCCTCGAACGAGATCTTCATCGAGTCCCGCCTCGACAAGCGCGGCTACTGCTTCACCACCAACAGCAAGACGGGCTACCTCGCCATGGAGCTGCCGGACGTCTACGGCATCTGGACCGAGGACCGCGCCGTCAGTGCCAAGCTCACCGCCGGAGGGCAGGAGAAGCAGGTCGACGTAGCCCCGAACTCGGCCGCGCCCGTCGGCGAGAGCCTGCCCGGCGGGAAGCGCTCCGTTCTGGTCGAACTGCGCGTCACCGGCTGACGAACCCCCCCCCGCGCAGGCCTCGCCGGCTGCTGTGCGGCCTGCGAGGATCCGGCAGGCATCAACACCAGTCGGACGGCTGCCGACCGCTGACGACAGGCACCCCGGCGCCGTGTCCGTGCCTACGAGGGCCCCGGATCCTACGGATCGACGCCGGCGCCCTGAGCCATCCGGAGATCCGAGTTGCCGTCAGCGGCGGGCGTCGAGCAGCACTCCGGTCGGCTGCCCTGGCCGTCCATGCCGAGGAGCCGACCGATTCACTTCGGCCCATACCTGTGGGCATCCCGCATCCGTTCATTCTTCGCAGGGACCTCCCCATGTATCGCAAAACCCAGCCCCAATCTCAGTCTCAGTCTCAGTCTCAGTCTCAGCACCAGTCTCGTTTCCGGCGGACGGGGGTGCTGATGGCGGCCGCGACCGCCGCCACGCTGAGCACCGTCTCCCCGGCCGGCGCCGTGGTGGGCGACGCGGCCGCCGACAACACGTACGCCAGTACCGCCCGGATCGTCGTCGGTGACAACCTGCGTGGCTGCACGGGTGCGCTGGTCGACCGCAACTGGGTACTGACCGCCGCGTCGTGCTTCTCCGACGACCCGGCGCAGCCGCAGGCGCTCGCGGCGGGCGCGCCGAAGTGGAAGACGACCGTCACGGTCGGCGGCAAGTCGGTCCAGGTGGCCGAGTTGGCGCCGCGTCAGGACCGTGACCTGGTGATGGCCCGCCTGGCCACGCCCGTGGACGGGGTCGCTCCGCTGGCGCTGGCGACCACGGCTCCGGTGGCCGGGCAGAGCCTGCGGGTGCCCGGTTTCGGTCGGACCAAGGACGAGTGGGCGCCGCTGAAGCTGCACACCGGATCCTTCAGTCTCGACACGGTGAGTGCGACCGGCATCGGCACCACCGGCACCGGCGGCGCCGCGATCTGCAAGGGCGACACCGGTGCTCCGGCGATCCGTGAGGTGAACGGCAAGGCCGAGCTGGTCGCCGTCGCCTCCCGTTCCTGGCAGGGTGGTTGTCTGGGCGTGCCCGCCACGGAGACCCGCACCGGCGCGTACAACACCCGGGTCGACGACCTCGGCGGCTGGGTGCAGCAGGTGAAGATGTCGGGTCTGGTGAGCCGGCTGTTCGTGGTCGGCGGTGACGGCCGGATCTGGGGGAACGGCGGCGCCTACACGGAGAACGTGTGGGGCACCTTCGGCCCGGTGCCCGGCAAGAACGACGTCCGGCAGGTCAGTGCCACCACGATGGGCGACAAGGTCCGCCTGTTCATGGTCGGCGGCGACCAGCGGATCTGGACCACCACCGGCGACTACGCCGCCGGCGGCTGGAGCCCCTACGACGTGGTCCCGAACAACAGCGGCATCCAGCAGGTGACCGCCGTCGCGATGGGCAGCAAGGTGCGCCTGTTCGCGATCGGCGGCGACCAGCGGGTCTACACCGCGGCCGGCGACTACGCCGCCGGCGTCTGGACCACGTTCGAGGCGCTGCCCACCAGCAATATCAACCAGGTCGCGGCCGTCGCCGTCGGCGACACCGTGCGCCTGTTCGTGATCGGCGGCGACAACCAGATCTGGACCACCACCGGCGACTACGCCGCCGGCACCTGGACCCCGTTCACGGCCGTGCCCAGCACCGGCATCCAGCACATCGCCGTCACCGCCTCCGGGAACACCGTGAGCCTGTTCGCGGTCGGTGCGGACCAGAAGGTCTGGACCACCAGCAGCACCGGCAACGGCCCCTGGGCCACCTTCGAGGCCGTCCCGAACACCGGCGGCATCAAGCAGGTCGCGGCCACGACGATGGGCGACAAGGTGCGCCTGTTCGCCATCAGCAGCGCCGACGAGATCTGGACCGCGGACCGGAAGGCCGACAGCGGCTGGACGACCTTCTACCCGGTCGCGAGCAGTTCCATCCGGAGCGTCTCCGCCGCCACCACCGGCTGAGCCGGTCCGGCACCCAGGCCTCGCCGACCGTTGTGCGGCCGGCGAGGCCTGGGCGGGCATCGGCGCCGACTCGAGCACGAGCCCCTGAACCTCATCCGCACCCCCGGCTCTCGCGGGGTGCCGCCTTTCGACGTCTCGAGGAGACCTCTGTCATGTCCCGCAAGACCCCGTCCCGTTCCTGGCGGACCGGTGTGCTGGTCGCGGCCGCGACCGCCGGCACGCTGAGCACCTTCTCCCCGGCCGGAGCCGTGGTCGGCGATGCGGCCGCCGACGGCTCCTACGCCTTCACCGCGCGCCTGGTGATCGGCGACAACCTGCGGGCCTGCACCGGCGCGCTGGTGGACCGCAGTTGGGTGCTGACCGCCGCCTCCTGCTTCGCCGACGACCCGGCGCAGCCGCAGGCCCTCGCGGCCGGCGCGCCGAAGTGGAAGACGACCGTGACCGTCGGCGGGAAGTCGGCGGAGGTCTCCGCTCTGGTGCCGCGTGCCGACCGTGACCTGGTGATGGCCCGTCTGGCCACGCCCGTCGACGGTGTCGCCACGCTGCCGGTCGCCACCGCCGCCCCCACCGCCGGGCAGACGCTGCGGGTGCCCGCCTACGGGCGGACCAAGGACGAGTGGGTGCCGAACAAGCTGCACAGCGGCGCGTTCTCCCTCGACACGGTGAGTGCTGCGGGCATCGGCACCACCGGCACGGGCGGCGCGGCGATCTGCAAGGGCGACACCGGCGCTCCCGTGGTGCGTGAGGTGAACGGCAAGGCCGAGCTGGTGGCCGTCGCCTCCCGCTCGTGGCAGGGCGGCTGCCTGGGCGTACCCGCCACCGAGACCCGCACCGGCGCGTTCAACTCCCGCGTCGACGACGTCGCCGGGTGGGTGCAGCAGGTCCGTGCGAAGGCCGTGGGCTGGAAGACCCAGGCCCTGGTGCGCAGTGACGCGAACCTGTTCTTCGCGTCCCGGCTGTACGACGGGTCGTGGACGCCGTTCGAGGATGTCCAGGCCGTGGCCGGGAACATCGGTGGTGTGCGGGCCGCGTCCTCGGTCGGTATCAACGGTGACACCCATGTGGTCGCGCTCGGCGGTGACGGGCACCTGCACTACGCCGTGCACAACCTCGACGGCGGCTGGGGGCAGAAGTTCGTCGACCTGAACACGACGGTGTCCGACCTGGGCAACATCACCCAGGTGACCATCGCCTCGGTCGGTGGTGACCTGCACGTGGTCGTCGTCGCGGACGGCTACCTGTTCCACAACGTCCGCTCCGCGAGCGGGCAGTGGACGTCGTTCAAGCTGGTCACCGACGCGACCGGCCCGCTGAACGGGATCACGTCCATCTCGGCGGCCGGTGCCGCGGGCGGGGAGCTGCACATCGCCGCCGTGTCGGGCGGGAAGGTCTACCACGCGGCCCGTTTCGCCTCCGGGAGCTGGTCCCGCTGGGGCTCGGTCGCCGAGGCCGCCGGTGCCACCGCGCCGGTGAGCGCCGTCGCCGTCACCCGGCAGAACGACGACCTCGACCTCGCCCTGATCGCGAGCGACGGCCAGTACCACACCATGCGCTACGCCAGCGGCAGCTGGCAGCCGGTCAGGTCGCTCGGCAGCGTCGTCGGGAACATCGCCGGCACCGGTATCAGCGCCGCCACCGTCGACACCGACGCCGTGTTCGCCGTCACCACCAACGACAACAAGGTCCTGCTCACCGCCCGCCACACCGACGGCGGCTGGAGCGCCCCCGAGGACCTCAACCTCACCGCGATCCCCGGCAACCACACCGGAACCGTGATCACCAGCTCCCTCTGATCACCACACCGTCGAGTCAGGGCTCCGGCGGGAGAGGCCTTGGCCCTTCCTGTCGGAGCCCTGGCCCCCTGCCGTCGGCGGCCGTATCCGCGCCGCCGGCCAGGAAGCCCATGCCCCACAGAGAGGAACGTCTCATGAAACGCTCACCGCGCTCCCTGGGAGCGCCGGAAGGCACTGGGAAGAGGCACCCCCGGGGGAGCCGAACGGCGGGGGTGCGCCGCGCGTGCGCGGTTCTCCTGCCCATCGCTCTCGCCGCCGGCCTGCTCGGCACGACATCCGCGTCAGCGGCGGAGTCCGACGGCACCCCGGACCTGCCCGGGCTGACGGACCGTGGCCGCGTGGTCGGTCTGTGGACCATCGGTGGCCCGGGCGTGAAGGCCGCGGCCGAGGCTGCGCTGACCGGTTCGGACGAGGACGTCAAGCGGTTCCTCGACGTCGAGAACGGCGACGCGGCGTACCACGACAACCGGGTGAGCGCGTTCCAGATACTCGGCCTCGGCGGGCCCGGAGTGCAGGAGGCCGCGACCAAGGCACTGCGGGGTTCCCCGGCCGATCTGCGGGCCTTCCTCAGGGACGGCTGGCAGACCCCGCTGGAACAGGACCGGCGGGTCGAAGCCTTCCAGCTCGTCGCCACCGGCGGCGTCAGCGTCAAGGAACAGGCCACCACCGCGCTCAAGGGCACGCCCGAGGACGTGAAGAGGTTCCTGGAACAGGGCCAGTACGACGCCCGGGAAGTCGACAACCGCGCACGGACGATGCAGCTCCTCGGCTCCGGTGGCCCGGCCATGAAGGAGGCCGCCAAGGTCGCGCTGCGTGGCACGCCCTCCGACATCGTCGAGTTCCTGGAAATCGGTCAGTTCGTCGCCGCTGCCCGGGACAAGGAACGCGCCACCATCTCGCAGCTGGCCGACCAGGCCGAGCAGGCCGGCGCGCAGGCCCTGGCCGCCAAGGATGCCGCCAAGGCGGCGTCCGAGCGCGCGGTCAAGGCCTCCCAGCTCGCCAAGGACGCCGCGGAGACCGCGGCGACGGAGACCGAGAAGGCCGGCCAGGACCTGGCCCGTGCCACGGCGGCCGCCAAGGACGCGGCCGATGCGGCCCAGGGCGCGGCGGCGGCCGCGCAGCAGGCGACGGCCGCCGCCGGTGCCGCCAACCAGGCCTCCCGGGTCGCCTCCAGCGCCGCGGCCCAGGCCGCCAGCGCGGCCAGCGGCGCAGCCCTCGCGGCGGCCGGTGCCCGCAAGGCCGCCAGCGCCGCCTCCTCGGACGCGGGCAAGGCCGCCGAGGCCCGCCAGCGGGCCGAGGAAGCACGCAATGCCGCCGGTGACGCCCAGCGGGCCGCGGACGCCGCGAACAGTGCCGGCACCGCTTCCCTGGCAGCAGGCGAGGCCGCGACTGCGGCCAAGAGCGCCAGTGGCAACGCGAACGCGGCCGCCGGTTCCGCGGAGAAGGCGGGTCGTCTGGCAAGCGCCGCCGGTGCCGGCGCCAACCGCGCACAGGCCGCGGCCGAGCAGGCCCGCCGCCAGGCGGCCGAGGCCAACCGGGCCGCGGACGCGTCCGCGGCGCTGGCCGCCCAGTCAGCCCAGGCCGCCTTCCAGGCCCGCGACGCCGCCCGCTCGGCGGCCACGCACGCCCAGAACGCGGCGGCGGCCGCCGACCAGGCTGCCGCGCACGCGGGTGAGTCCGCCGTCTCGGCGGCCGAAGCCGCCCGACAGGCAGAGGCGGCACGCACCGCCGCGTCGGCGGCGGGCGAGGCCGTGAAGACCGCCGGCGGCGTCTACGAACTCGCCCGCAAGACCGAGGCGGAGGACCTCACCGCCCGCACCGCAGCCGCCATCGAGACGGCTCGGGACATGAAGAAGGCCGACGACGAGGCCATCGGTGGCATCGGCACGCTCCTCGCCGACTGGCGGGCCCAGGACGCGGAAGCCGCCGCTCTGGCCGCCGAGGCCGGTCGGCCCGGCGCGGACCCGAAGGCACTGGCGGCCAAGGGCCGCAAGGTCGCGCTCCGGACCATGGAGACCGGCGGCTCGTGGTCCCAGGAAGCCGCGGCCGGCGCCCTGTCCGGTACCGACGACACCGTCCTGGACTGGGCGCGCACCGGTCGGCACAAGGCCGAACTGGACGACATGCGCCAGAACGTGCAGGAGATCGCCCAGGACAGCCCCGACGAAGCCGTCCGGACCGCCGCCACGGCCGCGCTCAAGGGCAGCGCCCAGCAGATCGAGGCCTTCTACACCACCGGCCAGCACGAGGCCGCGGTGACCGACAACCGGGTCCGCGCCTACCAGGTGATGGCCGCCGGCGGAACCAGCGTCAAGGAAGCCGCCGAGAAGGCCCTGCGTGACGGATCGCCCAAGGCCGTCGCCGCCTTCCTGGCGACCGGCCAGTACAACGCCCGTCAGATCGACGAACGGGTTCTGGCCACCCAACTGCTCGCCAGTGGCGGCCCGGAGGTTCAGGCCTCGGCCAGGATCTCGCTCTCCGGCACGCCCGACCTCGTCAGCTCCTTCCTGAAGACCGGCCAGTACATGGCCGACCGCAAGGACCAGCTGACCTCCGCCCATGTCGCGCAGATGCGCCGTCTGATCGCCGAAGCCTCCCAGACCGCGGCCAACGCCCAGCAGGACGCCTGGGAGGCCACCGAGGCCGCCGCCATCGCCGCCAACGCCTCCGGCGAGGCCGACAACGCCCGCGACCAGGCCCGTTCCTTCGCCGACCAGGCGGCCGGCTTCGCCGCCGCGGCCGGCCGGTCCGCCCAGGACGCCGAAGCCTCGGCCACTCGCGCCGCCCAGTCCGCCACCACCGCCCGCAACGCCGCCCAGGCCGCCGGGCGCGATGCCGCCAAGGCCACCGCCGCGGCGACCCGCGCCCGCGCGTCCGCGGCCCAGGCGCGCTGGTCCGCCGCCGTCGCCCGCGACGCCGCCACCCAGGCCTACAACTCCGCGATCGCGGCGGGACGGGACGCCGGAGCCGCCCAGCAGGCCGCCGACGAAGCCTGGGGCATCGCCGCGGAGAAGGCGATCCAGGAGCGCCAGGCCGAACTGGCGGCCGGGGACCCGGGTATCGAGGCCCAGAGCAAGCAGCTCGAGGAGGAGTTCACCAAGGCGCTGGAGGCGCAGATCCGCCAAGAGATCTGGAAGGCGCAGTACTTCAGCCAGTTCAACTGCTTCTTCATCACGCCCGACACGCCGCGGGAGTTCATCGCCCAGTGCAACATGGCCAAGGCGAACGGCACGTACGGGCCGGGCGGCGTGTTCGGACCGGGCACCATCACCGGACTCCTCGCCGAGTGGGGGTCCAGCAACGAGGTGCAGATCCTGAAGCAGCTCACCAAGTCCGTTCTCGGGGTGGACACCGCCGAGGAGTGCGTCAAGGAGAAGAACCTCGTCTCCTGCGCAGAGCTCGCCGTGACCTTCTTCCCGGCCGGGCGGGCCGCCAAGCTCGCAGAAATCGCGACCAAAGCCAAGACCATCGAGCAGATCACCCGGGTATCGAGCGCCACGATCAAGTGGATTGAGAAGATTGACTATCTTCCCTCGCCGATGGAAGCGCAGCGGGCGATCGAAAAGCTTCCGCGCTGGGGTTCCGGGCTGATTCGAGACGGCCGGCACCTCGCGCCCGACTTCGTGGTGAAGGACATCTCCTCCAAGGGCACGGTGTTCAGGATCACCGGCGGTGACGGAAGGCCACGCGTCCTCGTGCAGATGCCGGGCGAAGTGAACGGCGTTACGGGCCGCTTCGAGTGGCTCATCGAGGACCAGGGCGGCATCCAGGTAGTATCCCACCAAGGGTTCGTCAAAAACGGAACGATCAACGGTATCCCCAATAAGCCATGAGTGACTTTCTGAACTTCAAGATCCCGGCGGACTTCATCGAACCGCGTGTCCGCCCAAGCCTCGCGGAGCTCGAGTACGGGCACCGCGAAGGCTGGATCGACGCCGACGGTGTCATCCGTCTCTGCACGCGACGCCTCGAGGCAGGCCAGGCGTCGCCGACGGAGGAGACGATCGCACTTCTGCTGTCCGACGAAGCCGACCAGGTGGCCGGACTTCTGGAAGGGTCCGATGCGGGCCATACCGCGGACGACCTGCGGCTGGTGTGGCGATACCTGGCGCTCGCCTGGGCCTATGAGCACCGCGAAGACCTGGGCGACGCCCTGGGGGTGGTCGAGATGCTGTACGCGGGCTTCGACTACCCCTCCGAGATGGAGGGCTTCGTCCGCTACATGCCGGCACAGCCCGGGCAGACGACGGGAATCGATGCCCTCATGTCGCGGTGGGAGGAATTCGTCCGCAACGAGGGGGAGTTCTACCGAGGTCGTGATCGGGAGTCCGAAACCGACTGACGCCACCGGTGTCCGACACCGATCCGCCCGGCCATCGGCTGGGAAGGGCTGCTTCCGCGGGACCGCGGAAGCAGCCCTTGCTTGTGGGCTGAACGGCGGACCTCCCTCCACGAGCGGGTCCTTGTCGGCGCGCTGCGGGCAACGGCCTCGCGCGGCACGCTCACCGCCCAAGCCGTGGCCCTCACCCCGGGCCGCGTCAGCGGGGGCAGCCGATTCCCCAGGCGGCGGCCCGGGCCGCGGCGGCCGCGCGGTTGGGGAGGTCGAGCTTGGCGAGGATGTGCTCGATGTGGGTCCCCACGGTGCGGGGCGTGACGTACAGCCGTTCGGCGATCTCCCGGTTGGTGCGGCCGGCCGTCAGTTCGGCCAGGACCTGCAGCTCGCGCGGCGAGAGCCCGCCGGGCCGGGACGCGGCGCCCGGACCGGGCACGGCGGCCACGGCGGGCTCCTCGGACCGCGGGCCCGCGTGGGGGGCGACGGCCTCGGCGAGCGCCTCGCTGAGCAGGGTGACCACGGCCCGCGCGGGATCGGGCGCGCACCGCGGCCGGCGGGTGCTCACGTTCAGCACCCCGACGTACCGGCCGTCGACGGCGAAGAGGCACTGGGCCACCCCGTCCTCGATGCCGAGCGGGCGCAACACCTCCCGGAAACCCGGGGAGGCCGCCAGGAGCCGTCCGGGAACGTCCCCGAGCCAGAGGCCGCCCCGGGCCGGGCTGCGGAGCACCGGGAACACCGGGTCGCGATGGAGCCTCGTCTCGATGTACGCGGTGGCGTCCTCCGGGTAGCTCCCGGCCAGGGTGGTGTGGCAGCCGCGCAGCGGATCCCACCGGGCCAGCGAGGCGTGGTCGTACTCCATCACCCCCGACAGCGCCGCCAGGACCGCGTCGGGGCCGGCCGTGCCGGCCGCCGCGCCCCTGGCCGCCTCGCGGACGCCCACGGCCGCGTCCAGGATCTCCGCCACGCTGCGCTCCGCTGCCATCGTTCCAGGATGATCACGTGCCCGGAACGCGTCAAACGCGCGGCGCCTCGTGCACGATCCGCCCGTCCATGACGCCCTGTCGCGTGCCGGGGGCCGTGGCGCCGACGGCGCCGCCAGCTAGTCCCGGCCGTCGGGCTTCAGGGGCCTGCCGTCCAGGGAGGTGGTCGTGAGCGAGGCACGGAGCTCGGTGATGACGGTGGTTCGGCCGACCGCCGCGCAGGTCATCTCCAGGAGCACGAAGCCCAGGCGGTGCTTTCCCCGCACCATGCCGGAGCCGACCAGGCTGCCGATCCCCTCGCACAACCAGTCGTAGGCGCTCTGCGCGTCGCCGTCCTGCCATCCGTCGAAGGCCGCCGCCTCGATGCCGAGGGCCAGCTTCTCGGCCAGGTACTCGGGGTCCAGGACGGTACGGAAGCGGATCGTCAGACGCTCGAACTCGTGACCCGCGCCGAACTCCCACAGCGCCCACAGCTCGTCGACGCCGTTCGCCCGGGGCGTGGCTTCGAGGAGCCAGTCGTACCGCTCCATGAAGGGCGCGTCGAGGTCCAGCCATCGGTCGCGTTCGCGCGGCAGCACCAGCCAGGGGCTCGGAACCTCTTCGAAGGCCGGCCAGTCCACCTCGGGGCATTCCCAACGCCCGGTCCACGAGCGGACCTTCTCCCGGTTGGCGATGAACTTCGCGCGTGCCTCGTCCGCTTCCCGCCGCTTCCGCCTGCCCAGGACCATGCGCACCTGCCTTCCCCGGTCGCCCCCCGCCGGCCGCGGCTCCGTGCCCGTCCGCGACTCAAGCCCGACAGGTGGGGACCGGATCAATGTATCGACGCACAGGTCGTTCGAAAACCACTGCGGCACATCGGAGTTGGGATTCCGGACCGCCCCTGCGAGCCTCCGTGCCAGGAACGCCACCGTCGCCGAGGGCCGGTCACGCCGGCCCCGCGGGGGCGGCGCCGGAGGCACCGCACGCGATGCGGTGCCTCCGGCCGGGTCGATCAGCCGGAGGACCGGGCGCCGGACGTGCCGTGGTGGGTGCCCGCCTTTCCGCTCCTAGCGGCGGGCGAGGGTCGCCGTGACGGCGGTGCGGGCGGGTTCGCGGGGGTCGGGGGCGGTGGAGAGCCAGGCGAGGTGGCCGTCGGGGCGGACGAGGGCAGCGGTGACTCCGGACCAGGCGGGGCGGTGACCCTGGGGGCGGTGACCGGCCGGAGGGGCGGTGTGGACGTCGAGGCCCGGCGTGACGTCGTGGGCCAGCGGCGCGAGCGGTGACGGTGCGTCGGGGGCGGTGGTCAGGTCGAGCAGGACGTAGCGGCCGCGGCGCAGCAGGGGCAGCAGCGTCGCGCCGCCGTGGACGGCGAGGTCGGGGGCCCGGGTCCCGGTGAGCGGGTGGCTGCCGGACGGCTCGGCGGGCGGGTAGTGGACGGCGAGTCCGGAAGCGCGCAGGGCCAGGGCGTCGGAGAACTCCGGTACCTCGCCGATGAGTTCGCCCATCAGATCACGCATGGCGAGGTTCTCCGGGGTGTAGCCGGTCATCAGGCCGGTCTGCGCGCTGGTGCTGCGCAGCAGGTCGGCGCCGACGGGGTGGCGTTCGGTGTGGTAGCTGTCGAGCAGGCCGTCGGGGGCGGTGCCGGCGAGGGTCTGGGCGAGCTTCCAGCCGAGGTTGCCGGCGTCCTGGAGGCCGACGTTGAGGCCGGGGCCGCCGGCGGGGAAGTGGGTGTGCGCGGCGTCGCCGGCGAGCAGGACCCGGCCGTGGCGGTAGCACTCGGCCTGGCGGGTGGCGTTGCCGAAGACGGAGATCCAGTGCGGGTCGCGCATACCGAGGTCGGTGCCGGCGATCCGGCGCACCCGGGTGCGGAGTTCCTCGACGGTGGGGGTCTCGGGCGGCTCCTGGACGCTGTGCGCGTCGTTGCCGACCACCCGGTGGAGGCCGTCGGGCAGGGGGAAGACCATGACGGTGCCGTGCTCGTTGAAGGCGGTGTGCGCGGCGGGCGGCGCGTCGAGCGTGACGTCGGCCATCCAGGCCCACCGGGTGGCGGACGCACCGGGGAACCCGATGCCCGCGGCGGTGCGTACGGTGCTGCGGCTGCCGTCGCAGCCGACCAGGTAGGCCGCGCGCAGCTGCCGGTGCCCGGTGGGGGTGTCGACCTCGACGGTCACCGCGTCGTCGTGCTGGGTCAGACCGGTCACCCGGTGCTCGCGCAGCAGGCGGACGCCGACGGCCTCGGCGTGGGCGGCGATGAGTTCCTCGGTGCGGACCTGCGGCAGGACGAGGGTGAACGGGTAGGGCGTGTCCAGCCGGGAGAAGTCCATCCGGGTGGTGAGCGCGGCGAAGTGCCCGTCGGGCACCCGCAGTCCTTCGGCGAGGAAGGGCGCCACCAGCCCCCGGGCGGCGAACAGTTCGAGGGTGCGCGGGTGGACGGTGAGGGCGCGGGAGTGCGGGTCGGGCTCGGCCCGGGTCTCCAGCACGGTCACGTCGACGCCGTGGAGCCGCAGCTCGCAGGCGAGCCAGAGGCCGACCGGTCCGCCTCCGGCGATGACGACGCCGTGCGGGGTATCCGGTGCGGCGGTGTGTTCGGCGGTGGCGGGTGCGGCGGTGGCGGGTGCGGCGGTGGCGCGCGTTCCTTCGGGCATGACGAAGCTCCCCTTCTTGGTCAGTGACCAATAGCGATGCCTCCAGTAGACTAGGTCAGTGACCAAGAAGCAAACCCCGGCCGCCCCGCGGACCCGCCTCGACCCCGCCGCCGTGGTGCGGGCGGCACTCGAACTGCTCGACGAGAAGGGCGCCGACGCCGTCTCCCTGCGCGGCACGGCCGAACGCCTCGGCGTACGGATGAACACCGTGCTGTGGCACGCCAAGACCAAGGCCCGGCTGCTGGAGCTGATGGCCGACGCGATCGTCGCCGGGATCCCGCTCACCGCACTGCCCACGGCCCCGGACGAGCGGGCGCGCGAACTGGCCCGCCGCTACCGCCGCAGCCTGCTCGCCCACCGCGACGGCGCGGCCGTCGTCGCCGGCACCTACGCCGCCGAGCCCGCGACCCTCGCGTTCGCCGAGCACCTCGTGGCGGCCCTGCTCGACGCCGGACTCGACGAACGCCGGGCCGCCTGGACGTTCTGGAGCATCCAGTACCTGACGCTCGGCCTGACGCAGGAGGAGCAGGCACTCGCCACCTCCGGCGAGGAGCACACCCTCGGCCCCGCACTCGCCGACGGCCGCTACCCCGCGCTCGACCGGGTGGTGCCGCACCTGGAGGACACGGCGTTCGACGAACGCTTCGAGTTCGGCCTCGACCGGCTACTGCGCCCCCTCGGGCCGACCGGCGAGGCGTGACAGGGAGGCACGGCCGGGGAAGCACGGCCGGGGAGGGGAGGCCGATGCCGGGCCCCGACGTCTCGGGCAGCTCTGATCTGATCTGATCCAGCGGGGGGTTTCCGGCTCAGCCCCACGACTCGTCAACCACCGGGGCCCCGACCCGACACCGGGCTCCCTACGCCACTGCCCGCCGAACGCGGTAGTTCCAGCGCGTGAGCGACCGGACGACGGTTGCGGCGCCGATGGGGTTGGCGCTGTGGACGAAGACGGTTCCGATCCGGAAGGGCCGTCCGTTGAAGGCGGCTTCTTCCATGAGGGTGACCACGGGCATGATGCTGTCGTCCCCGCCGAGATCGTGGTCGAGCCAGAGTTCGTCGATGAAGACGTCGCGGTGTTCTTCCAGGAGCTGGACGCCCTCACGGCTGGTCCGGGCGATCCGCGTGACTCCGGGGAGCGGTCGGAGGTCGTCTATGCCGAGGATGACGGGCGTCGGCGCGACTGAATCCTCTTTCATCTGATCATCATCGCAGTAGAGCGGCCGCCAGAGTTGCGGGGATACCGCACCTGGCGCCCGCTTCCCGCGTCCCTCGCGGCGGCCTGCGCGGACCGGGTGGTCCTGCTGACGGGCGGGGCGACGGTCGCCGGGGTGCCGCCGGAACGGACCTGAGCCAACCGGAACGGACCTGAGCCGAAGGGACCGGTCGTCCGGCCGGAAGCCGCACGAGCCAGGACGCCGCTCCCCGGGGCACCCCGCTCCCGAGCGGAGCCCTTCGGCCCCGGCCCGCCACGCCGGTGGCCCGCGCATCAGCCGCGGGCCACCGGCGGGTCGTCAGGGTGCCAGGCGGTAGGCACGCAGCACGGTCTGCTCGACGGTGGAGCCGTCGGCGGCGCGTGCGGTGGCCTTGAGCGAGACGAAGCCGCCGGCGCCCTGCGGCGGGTCGACGGCGACGCGGTAGCCGCCGTCGGCCGGGGCGACGGGGGCGTCCTGCCAGGTGGCGCCGTCGTCGAAGGAGACCCGCACGCTCAGGCTCTCGGTGGCCGAGGCCGGGGCGCCAGTCTGCCGTTCGACGGCGGCGAGCAGGGTGTGCTGGCGGCGCGGCGCCTGGTTGTCCGGGTCGACGGGGGCGGTGAAGCGGACGGTGTCGACCGGCAGCGCCGTGCCGCGGGTCCGGCCGTCGGCCCCGGGGGCGACGGCGGCCGAGCGGAAGGTCCAGGCCGCCTCGACGGTGCCGGACAGCGTCGCCCAGGGTTCGGCCCGTACGGCCTTGGCGGTCAGCCGGTAGGAGGCGTCGCCGGCCGGCACCGCGAAACGGGCCTGTTCCCGGTCGCTGCCGGCGACGCGCTGCCCGTCACGCGTCAGTTCGAGGTGGACGGTGTCGTTCAGCATCCGCGGCCACGGGGACCCGAAGTGGCCGGCGGAGGCGTCGCTGAACAGCTGCGGGGCCACGGTGAGGTAGCCGTCACTGGTGCGGACCATGGTGGCGCCGCCCTTGCCCGGGGCCAGGCCCGGGCCGATGACGGCGGCGTTCCACCGCTCCGCGCAGGTCGCGCCGGCGGCGCAGCGCACGGTGCCGCTCTGGCTGGTGGCACCGGGGACCATCTCGCCGCCGGGGCCGGAGGTCTGGCCGAAGGTCGTCTCGCGGAACTGGTCCTTCACGGTGAAGTACTCGGTGCGGGTGGCAGGCAGCGCGAAGGTGGGCTGGCCGATGGTGAAGAGGCCGAGGCCGCCGGCGGACGCGAAGCTGCTGAAATCGCCCGCGGTGCCCGGGCCCTGGGCGAAGTAGCGGGTGTTGAGCGTGGCGAGTTCACCGGCCTCGACGGTCAGGGCCGGGTCGGGCAGCCCGCCGGTGCGGTGCACCAGCAGGTCGTAGCGGTCCGGCAGCCGTCCGCTCTGCGGGGCCGGGCCCTCCTGGACGCTCTGCGCGACGAAGTCGATCCGGCCGGCGGTGGGCCGGGCGGTGGGGACGACGTACAGGTTGCCGGGCCGGCCCAGGACGGCGAAGTCGTCCTGGCAGCCGCCCTCGGAGGCGCTCCCGGTGGTGCGGTGGCAGTAGCCCGCGGCGAGCGACCAGCCGGTGGTGGCGCGGCCGGGGACGGTGACGGTCAGCTGCCGGCCCTCGCGGGCGTCGACGGCGAGCCGGGTGTCGCCGCGCAGCTCCACCTCGGGCTGCAGGAACAGGGTCGAGGTGCGGCTCGCGGTGCCCGAGGCGGGGGTGACCAGCTCTCCGCCGAGGTTGTAGCGGCCCTCGGGCACCCGCGCGGTGGCGGTGCCGCCGGTGAACCGCAGCTGGAAGGCCTCGCGGGTGTCCAGGTTGACCAGGTTGACCGTCGACCAGGTGTTCCAGGTGCCCGGCCCGATCGGCGCCCCGTTGCGGTCGACGGCCGTGACGGTGACGTCGTGCCGCACGGCCTCGCGGGTGAGCGCGTAGGCGGTGGTGACGGCGGCCCCGCCGGGCCCGGTCGCGCGCACCCGCCCGGTCAGCGAAGCCCCCGAGGGGACCCGGGCCGGGTCGACGGTCACGGCGGCCGACGCCGTGGCGCCCGCGGGCACCGTCAGGCGGGAGGGGGAGACGGTGAACGCGCCGGCCGCCGCGGTGGTCTCGACGGCCAGGTCCAGGGTGACCGGCGCCCCGCCGTCGTTGCGGTACTCGACCGTACGGGTGAGCGGCGTGCCGCCGGGCGGGCCCTCCAGGTGGATCCCGGTGCCCTCGGCGGTGGCGGACACCTCCTGGGCGGTGGCCCGGGCGAGGTCGACGCGCCCGGCGCCCTGCTCGTACGCGCCCTGGCCGGCGGCCGGAGCCGCGGAGGAGGTGAGCGCGGCCTTGAGCTGCGGGCCCTTCCACTGCGGGTGCTGCTGGGCGAGCAGGGCCGCGGCCCCGGCGACGTGCGGGGCCGCCATGGAGGTGCCGGAGATGGCCGTGTACCGGTCGCCGACCGGCTCCTGACCGTTCGTCCCGGCGGCCCGGGCGGCGACGATGCCGACACCGGGCGCGGTGACGTCCGGCTTGACGGCCTGGTCGCCGACGCGCGGACCCCTGCTGGAGGACGGGGCGAGCGCGCCGTCCCGGTCGACGGAACCCACCGTCAGCGCGGCGTCGGCCGACCCGGGGGTGCCGACGGTGCCGGGGCGGCCGCTGTTGCCGGCGGCGGCGACGAACAGGGTGCCGTAGCGGGCGGAGAGCGTGTCGACGGCCTGGGCCATCGGGTCGGTGCCGTCGGTCGGGGGGCCGGTGAGGCTCAGGTTGACGATCGGCGCCCGGGCCGCGGCCCACTCCATGCCCTGGAGCACCCAGGACTCCTGGCCGTTGCCCTCGTCGTCCAGCACCCTGCCGACCAGCAGCTCGGCGTCGGGGGCGACGCCCTTGAACCGGCCGTCGGAGGCGGCCCCGGTGCCGGCGACGATCGAGGCGACGTGGGTGCCGTGCCCGTCCGGGTCGGCGTTCACCGGCGCGGCGGCGGGCCCGGTGAAGTCGGAGGTCTCGCCGAGCGAGCCGGCCACGTCGGGGTGGCCCCGGTCGATGCCGCTGTCGAGCACCGCGACCTTGACGCCCTTGCCGGTCCAGCCGGAGTTCCAGGCCTGCGGGGCGCCGATCTGGGCGGTCGAGTGGTCGAGCGCCGCAGTGACCTTGCCGTCCAGCCAGACCTTGTCCACGCCGCCCGCGGCGAGTCCGGCGTCCGGCCGCGCGACCAGCTGCCACAGCTCGCCCGCCCGCGCCTTCGGGGCGCGCAGGGCCGCGCCGTGCACGCTCTCCAGCGGCCGTACGGCGGTGGCGCCGGCGGGCGGCACGGCCGCGGCCAGGCCCGGGCCGCCGGTGTGCTCCGAGCCCAGGATCAGCGGCAGTTCGGCGGTGTGCGCGTCGTCGTAGCCCTGGGCGATCAGCCCGGCGACGTCGAACAGCCGGGGGTCCAGCCGTCCGGAGTCCAGCGGACCGACCGCGTCCGAGGGGACGAGGTTCAGCGAACCGGGCGCGCCGGAGCGCCGGACGAAGGTCACGTCCTCGCGCCCGGGACCGGGCCGCACGCCGGCCAGCGCCACGGCGCCGTCGGCACCGAGCCGGGCCGTGACCGTGTCGCCGGTGACCAGGGTGACCTGGACCGGACGGCCCGGCGCCGGACCGTCCGCCGCGTCGGGCGCCGAGTCGGGTGCCGGGCCGGGAGCGGCCCAGGCGGCCGGGGCGGCCAACGAGGCGACCAGCGCCGCGCCCAGCACGGCGGCCGGCCACCGCCGGACCGCCCGTGGCCCTCGCCCGGGTGTGTCGTTCCTGTGGGTTCCTCGCACAGGTGTCCTCTCGATCGGGCGGCACCACGGATCCCGGGGCCGCGCACAGGTTCTGGCAAGGAATCGACGGAACTCAGGGCAGCGGAGGATGTCATCCGATGATCAGAAACCCGGAGAACCCCCGGTCCCCCTCGCGACCGGCGAAGTTTTCCCGCCACCCGTGACATCCCGGCACCGGGTGCGCTCCGTCGGAGTGGACAGAGACGAACGGAGGACACGCCCTGTGCGTAACGCAGACCTGGAGGAGTTCCGCGGCTTCGCCGAGGACCGGTTGCCGCACCTGCGGCGGACCGCGTACCTGATGTGCGGCGACTGGCACCACGCCGAGGACATCACGCAGACCGCACTGACCAAGCTGTACGCGGCCTGGGGAAGACGGCACCGCATCGCCAACCTGGAGGCCTACGCCCACCGCGTACTGACCCGGACCTGCATCGACCACACCCGGCGCCGCTGGCGACGCGAGGACCCGACACCCGCACTGCCCGACCGCCCCGGCCCGGGCACCGACCCCTCGCTCGGCCTGCAGGTCCGCGCCGCGCTCGCCGCCCTGCCGCCGCGTCAACGGGCCGTGGTGGTCCTGCGCTTCTGGGCCGACCTGGACATCGCGGACACCGCCAAGGCCCTCGGCTGCACCGCCGGAACCGTCAAGAGCCACACCGCCCGCGCCCTCGCCAAACTGCGCACCCTGCTCGGCGACACCGACCCGTTCGACGAACTCGCCGCCAACCCCACCCCTTTGAAGGAGCTGCTGTGACCCACGACGCCCTCGACCCGCAGGACGAGCTGCGCACCCTCCTCGCCGCCGGACTCGGCGCCGAACCCCCGCTGCGTCCCGGCGCGGTCGACGCGGCGGTCGTGGCCGGACGCCGCCGCCGCGGCACCCGCCTGGCCGTCCGCGTCGGCGCCGCGACGGCCGTCACCGCCGCCCTGGCCGCCGTGGTGGCCACCGTGCCCACCACCGCCGCCCCCACCCCGGGCGCCACGGTGGCGGCCGCCGACCCCCTGGCCGGCCCGCTCACCCTCGCCGGCTCGGAAGGCGCGAGCGCCGTACCGCTGCGCCCGGACTCCTTCGGCCCCGGCAGCGGCCGCGCCACCGGCTGGACCAGCGAGCACCTCGCGACCACCCTGGCCGGCCTGCTCCCGGCCGGCCCCACGACCGTGGGCGCCGGCGACATCCCGGGCCGCAGCTTCCGGGTCGCCTGGCAGTCCCCGGCCGGCCCGGTGGAGTTCGTCGGCGGCGCCGACCAGACCGCCGACGCGCCCAAGGTCCCGCTCTGCGCGACCATCGCCCTGCCCACCGTCACCCCCCGCCCCGGCGTGCCCAGCCCGCAGGAGGTCGCCCCGCGCACCAGCTGCCACCTGGTCGACCTCCCCTCCGGCGCGCACGGCGAGGCCATGACCCTGACCCACCCGCAGAGCGGCCGCACCTCCCAGTACGTCCGCCTCCAGCGCACCGACGGCCGCACGGTGACCCTCCAGCAGTGGACCGACCAGCCGGACGCCGGCCTGGCCGAGGCCGCCCTCCTGGCGATCGCCGACAACCCCGCCTGGCAGTTCTGACCGCCCCTCCCCCGCCCGACCGCCGCGCCCCGCGTCCCTCCCATGGGGGCGCGGGGCGCGGCGGCACCGGTGGCCGCTCGTCAGCGACGGTACGCGGCGGAACCAGCGGCGGTCGTCCGGCATCGGCCCCGCGGCACGGGTCCTGGACACCGGACGGCCCCCGGCGGTGCACTCGTGAACATGACCGAAGAAGCGAAGACCGGCACGCCGCAGACCGCCCCCGCCGTGTCGGTGGTGGGCCCCGGCGAGGGCGAGACGATCGTTCTGGGCACCACGCGTATGCGCGTTCTCGAGGACGGCAGCCACACCGGGCACCGACTCGCGATCGCCGAGTCCGTGCTCGCCCCGCACACCCAGGGGCCGCCGCAGCACCGCCACCGCGAACACGACGAGGGCTTCTACATCCTGTCCGGCACCGTGCGGTTCACCGTCGGGGAGGAGGAGTACGACGCCGTCGCGGGCACGCTCGTGATGGTTCCGCCCGGCGCCCCGCACACCTTCGCCAACCCGACCGACCACCCGGCCGTCATGCTCAGCACCTTCACCCCCGACCTGTACGTGCAGTACTTCCGGGACCTCCAGGAGGTGCTCGACGCCGGCCGGCCGCTGACGCCGCAGGCCGACGTCGACGCGATGAGCCGCTACGCGACCGAGCCCGCCACCGACCCCACCTGAGCCGGGGGGGTGTCGCCGGGGTGTGGCCGCGCTCTCGGTGACGGCCCGGCCGGCGGTGACTCAGAGTGCCGGCGGCGGGCCGGGCGGTGATGCCGCCGGGCCCCGGGCGGTGAGTGCGCTCACATGCGGATCCGGCGAACGACGGCGGCTAGCAGTGTCCGTTTTGCCCGCTTTTTACTGAGGGTCGGCGGTGTTTGCGCAGGCCGGAAGGGTGTGGTGCGCTCGGCGTGGCCCGCCCTTCGAATCCCAGACGGCCACCGCGCTACGACCGCGGATCGTAGCGAGGGGGCCTTGGCGGGCCCCGGTCCGGTCTGGCAACTTGGCATTCGTCGCCAGCCGCACCGGCTCCTGTCCCGCCGGTCGCGGCTTACCGCCGAGTCACTCCCCGCGACCGTTCGGCCCCTGTCCGGCCACGGTCCGGGTGGGGCGTGACACCGGCCCAACCCGATTGAGGTCCTGCTCTACATGCCCGCTTTCAAGCTCCGTATGCGCACCTCTGCCGCGATCCTCGCCGGCGCCGCCGGTCTGACCGCCCTGGGTGCCGCCGTGGTCCCCTCCGTCGCCTCGGCCGCCGACGCCTCCCCGCAGGCCCTCGCCGCCCAGATCGTGCCGGCGGACCAGCTCGCCTCGTTCAGCCAGATCATCTCCCACGAGTCCGGCTGGAACGTGACCGCGACCAACCCGAGCTCGGGCTCGTACGGACTGGGCCAGGCGCTGCCGGCCTCCAAGATGGCCTCCGCGGGTGCGGACTGGAAGACCAACCCCGCCACCCAGATCAAGTGGGCGCTGGACTACATGAACACCCGCTACGGCAGCCCGAACGCCGCCTGGAACTTCTGGCAGTCCCACCACTGGTACTAAGCCGACCCGTCGGCTTCCCCCACACCCCGGGGGCCGGACAGGGACCACCGGAGTGACCCGAGGCCTGTGTCACGCGACCGCGCGGCACAGGCCTCGCGCCGTTCCCGTGCCCCACGAGATGGGCGCCGCCGGGCCCCGCGGCGCGGGACCGGTCGCCGAGGACCGGCATGTTCCCGGCCGACCCGTCGAACGATCGGTCAGGCCGGCGCCGGACCGGCAGGGGCGGCCCGCCGGGCACCGGCGGGCCGCCCCTGGTCCCTGGGGTCAGTACCAGTTGGTGCAGGCGATGTTGTAGCCCCACTGGGGGTTCCCGTACGGGCTCCCCGCCCACTCGGCCGCGGAGCAGGCGCGGTACCACACGCCCCCGTCGTCGTACTTCGTCGGCAGGGTGTACCAGCCGCCCGGGCCGACGTACGTCCGGTCGAGGAAGCTGTTCCAGGTCCGGCCGCCGTCGTAGGACTGGTCGTAGTAGAACGCGACGTTGCCGCTCCCGGCGTACAGCCAGCCGACGACGTAGTGGTGGTTGTCGCTGCCGACGTACTGGTTGATCTCGACCGTGTTCACGTGCCCGTCGGGGTTGTAGGTGGCGGTGTTCCACACGCCGCTGTCGAGGGCGGGCTTCGCCGACGCGGCCCCGGCCACGGGTGCGGCGCTCGCCGCGGTGGCGGCGAGGGGACAGAGTGCGAGGGTGGCGGCCGCTGCCGTGGCGGCGGCTATGGCGCGAAGACGCATCGTTCCTCCGGTCCTGAGGGCTTGGCTGGCTCTTCGACCGACGACTGGACGTCGGTGCGCGAGGAGTTCGGTCGGCCGGTGGTCCACCGGCACGCGCCGGTCCCCGCTCCCCGGTCCCCGGCCCCTTCTCGGGACCGGCTCCGGTGCGATGGTTCCAGGAAACACCACACCACCTGACGGGTCGAATCATTCGAAGTTCTTCGACGGATCGGCGAAGGAGGGGCCGTTCGTGGTACGGGTCCGGGTGTCCTCTCCGATCGGCCACGGCCCCCGCCTCCGGTCACTCGTCAGAGCGCGATCGGCACGGCGTCAGCCCGCCGACCCACCGCTGACCTGCCAGTCCCTCGGCGTCATGCCGTAGGCGTCGCGGAAGGCGCGGCTGAAGTGGCTGGAGTTGGCGAAGCCCCAGCGGCGGGCGATGCCCGCCACGCCGAGCTCCGCGGCCATCGGGCGCAGCAGGTCCCGGCTGCAGCGCTCCAGGCGCTGGGTCCGGATCCATCCGCCGACCGTGACGCCCTCCTGCTGAAACAGCTTGTGGAGGAAGCGCACCGACATGAAGTTCGCCTCCGCGATGGTGGACGGCGAGAGGTCCGGGTCGCGCAGGTTGCACAGGATGTGGTCCTTGACCCGCTCCAGCGAGGCCGCGGTCCGCGAACCCTGCGGCAGCACCAGCCCGGCCCGGTCGTCGACGAGCAGCGCCAGCAGGTCGAGCGCCGTGGACGCGGCCCGGCGCCCGACGGCCTCGTCCAGCCCGGCCGCCTCGCGCGCCATCTGCCGAAGGTAGCTCGTCAGCAGCGCGGCACTGCCCTCGGAGCCGTCGAAGGTGGTCGCGGTGAGGGCCCGCAGGTCCTTCTCCCGGACGTCCAGTTCCGCTCGGGGGAAGTGGAAGGAGGTGAAGGCGAACTCCTCCTCGATCCTCTTGCGGAACACCCGGGAGGTGTCGGTGAGGGAGAACTGGCCGGGCCGGATGAGCGTCTCCCTGCCGTCCTGCTCCTTGAGCGAGGTGCCCCGCTCCTGAACGCTGAGGATGAGCGTCGGCGAGTCGCCGTCGGCGATCAGGCGCCTGCCGCGGGTCACCGTCTGCGGCCCGGCCTGGACCTTCAGGATCCGTACCGGACCGAGCCGGTGGCCGGTGATCTCCCCGGGCGACGGCACCTCCTCCAGGAAGTCCACGGCCATCGGCACGAAGGCGTGGGACACGGCGTCGTGCCACGCCTCCGCCCGGTCGGAGGCGGGCAGCGACGCGGTGGAGAGAGACGCGGCAGGGTGAGCTGCGGCGGGGTGAGACGGGGACACCGGGTTCCTCTCCGGTCGACGGGTCATCAGGACACCGGATCCGGGGTGTCCCGCCGGGCGGCCCGCTCGGCACCGCCGCGGGTGTCGCGCCACCGGCTCGGCGAGATGCCGTACGAGGCGCGGAAGAGCCGGCTGAAGTGGGCCGGGTCGGTGAAGCCCCATCGCTGGGCCACGCCGGAGACCGTGCTGTCACCGCCGTCCCCGCGGGTGAGTTCCTCGGCGCTCGCCCGGAGCCGGCGGCGCTGGATCAGGCGGCTGACGGTGGTCCCCTCCCCTTCGAAGAGCTTGTGGAGGGAACGGACGGAGATGCCGTGCGCGGCCGCGATCGTCTGCGGTCCGAGCTCCGGATCCTTCAGGTGCCGGTCCACGTAGGCGTGGATCTCCCGGATCCGGGCGTGGCGGGCGCCCTCCGTGCGGGAGTCCTCCGTGGCAGACGTGTCACGGGCGGCCTGCTCGGTGACGAGGGTGGCCACCAGGTCGGTGACGTTGCGGGCCAGTCGGCCGGCGACCGGCTCGGGGCAGTCCCCGGCCGTCTCGGCCAGGGTCAGCAGGGACTGCGCGACCAGGACGGCCACCGGCCCGCCGGCGTCGGCCACGGTGGCCGTCACCCGCGCCAGCTGCTCGTCCCGCACACCGAGGGCCCGGCGGGGGACCAGGCACACCCTGACGTCCACTCCGTCCGGGTAGTCGACCACATGAGGGGTCTCCGTGTACCAGAAGGAGACCGCTCCCGCGGGGACCTCGGTCGTCCTGCCGTCCTGCCGCACCACGGCGCCGGTGGCCCCCATCACGGCGACCACGAAGAACCCCTCGGCCTGCCGGATGCCACGGGCGATCTCCCGCGGGCCGCGGGTGTAGCACCGGGGGCCGGCCTCCGTCGTGATGAAGAGCAGGTGCCCCAACTGGCGGGTCGTCATCCGGCCCGGGTCCGACGAACGCTCGTACGAGGCGACCGTGAAGGGTACGGCGGCGACGGGAACGGCCCCGCTCCGGCGGCGAAGCGTGCTCCCGTCGTCCGGCCGCCCGGCCGTGTCGGTCACGGATGCCATCGGTCCTCTCCCTCCGCTCGACATGGCTTCCAGCATGGGACACGGGATGACTTACGTCGGCGGCAGGATGACTGTGAAGCGACTGTAGGTGATGTGGCGCCGGACACATGACTATCCGCGCACTCGAACCGTGCAATGCGCGCACCTACACTGCAACGGTCCTGGTCAGAGCACTGGCGCAGGCGCAGGCGCAGAGGAACTTCGGATGTCAGGCACCACACTGTTCGGCCGGGACGAGGAACTGGCGGCCGTCGACGCACTGGTCGACGCCCTGCCCGGGCGCGGCGACGCGCTGCTGATCCACGGGGCTCCCGGGATCGGCAAGTCCGCCCTGCTGGACCACGCCGCCGCCCGGGCCGGGAGCGCCGGATTCACCGTCCTCAGGGCAGCGGGTGTCCGGGCCGAGACCGGGCTGCCGTTCGCGGGGCTGCACCAGCTGGCCCACACCATGACGGAGCGCATCCCGCACCTGCCCGCCGTGCAGGCACAGGCCCTGCTGGGCGCCTTCGGCATGGCGGAGCCGTCCGACGGCGCCTCCGCGCCCCGGTTCTTCATGATCGCCCTGGCCACCCTCGGCCTGCTCGGCGAGGCGGCCGCCGAAGCCCCCGTACTGCTGGTCGTGGACGACGCCCAGTGGCTGGACGCACCGACCCTGGACGTCCTCGGGTTCGTCGCGCGCCGCGTCGGCGCCGAACCCCTCGGCCTGCTCCTCGCCGTGCGCGACGACCGTACGGCCGGGCGGGGCGTCCCCGACATCCGCGAGCTGCACCTCGGGCCGCTGGCCCCGGGCGCGGGCGACGCCCTGCTGGACGCCCGCAGTCCCGGTCTCGACCCGGGGGCGCGCCGCCGGGTGGCGCGGCTGTCGGCCGGCAACCCCCTCGCACTGGTCGAGCTCCCCCTCTCCCTGGCGGCGGACGGGGAGCCCAAGGGGTCCGCGGGTTCGCCGGTGCTCCCCCTCACCGCCCGGCTCGAACGCGCCTACTCCTCGTGGCTGGCCGACCTTCCGTCCGACACCCACCAGCTGCTGCTGGTCGCCGCCACCACCGACGACGGTGCGCTGACCGAGGTGCTCGCCGCGACCGCGGCCCTGACCGGCACCGAGATCTCCGCGCTGTCGCTGGAGCCCGCCGTGGCCGCGGGCCTGGTGCGCGTCGACGGGTTCCGGATCGTCTTCAGCCATCCCCTGGTGCGCTCCGCCGTCCTGGGCGCGGCACCGCTCGCGGACCGCCTGGCCGCCCACGGCGCACTCGCCGACACCCTCCGGGGACACCCCGACCGGCAGGCGTGGCACCGGGCCTCGGCCGGCGGCCGTCCCGACGAAGCGGTGGCCCGGCAGCTGGACCGGGCGGCTCTCGGCGCGCGCGAGCGTGGTGCCGTCACCGCGGCCCTGACGGCGCTGGAACGCGCCATCGCGCTGAGCGAGGACCCTGCCGGACGGCGGGCGCGCCTCCTCGGTGCCGCGGAGCTGTGCTTCGAACTCGGCCGGGCGGATCGCGTGTCAGCCCTGGTGCAGCAGGCCGAATCGCTGGGCCCGGACGTGCTGGAGCGGGCCCGCGTGGTCCTGCTGCGCGAATGGCTGGAGTCGGAGTCCGACACGAGCACGTCCCGGATCCACCTGCTGCTCGCCACGGCGGAGCAGGCCGCCGAGGCCGGCGATCCCGAACTCGCGCTGCGGCTGCTGCGCGTGGCCGCGTGGCGTTGCTGGTGGGCGGACCCGGGGCGGGAACTGCGGGAGCGCGTCGTGACGGCCGCCGAGCGGCTGCCCGTCCCGGAACTCCACCCGGACCTGGTGTGCACGCTGGCGGGGGCCGCCCCGATGGAGGCGTCGGCGACGGTGATCGACCGGCTGCGGCGGCTCGAACGCGAGGGCGGGTACGACGTCGTGGCCGCCGCCACCCTGGGCAATGCGGCCATCATGGTGAACGGGTTCGACCACGTCACGGGATTCGCCCGCCACGCGGCGGACGGACTGCGTCGTCAGGGGCGCCGGGGCCCGCTGACCAAGACCCTGGTGCTCCTCGCCCTCGCCACCGTGCACACCGTCGACTGGGAGGCCGGACTCCCGGCGGCGGCCGAGGCGGCACGGCTGGCCGAGGAGACCGCGCAACCGCGCTGGCTGACCGGTGCGAAGGTGGCGAAGGCGCAGTTCGCCGCGCTGCGCGGAGACCTGGACACCGCGCTGGTCGCGATCGGTGAGGCGGAGGGCCAGGGGCTGACCGTGGTCGACCCCTCCAAGCTCGCGTACATCCAGATCGCCCGCGGCCTCATCGCCCTCGCCGCGGGTCGGCACGCCGAGGCGTTCTCCTGCGTCTGGCGGGTCTTCGACCCGGCCGATCCCTCCTACCACCCGTTCATGCAGACCATGGCCATCGCCGAGTTGGCCGAGGCCGCCACCAGCGAGGACCAGCGCGCCATGGCGAAGGACGCCCTGCGACAGCTCGTCACGTCCGCCGGGGCGAGCGAGGTCCAGATGATCCGGGTGAGCCTGGGATTCGCCCAGGCTCTGCTCGCCGACGACGAGGACGCCGAGGAACGGTTCCGGGCGGCCTTCGATCTGGACATGTCCCGGGCGCCGTTCGTCCGTGCCCGGCTCATGCTCGCCCACGGCACCTGGCTCCGGCGCCACCGCCGGGTGATGGAGGCCCGTACTCCGCTGCGGATCGCCCGGGAGTCCTTCGAAGCCATGGGCGTGGAGCCCTGGCGTGAACGGGCGGCCCAGGAACTCCGTTCGGCGGGCGAGGGCAGCAAGAGCCAGGGCCGACTCGACCGGGACCTGCTCACGCCCCAGGAGGTCCAGATCGCCCAGCTGGCGGCGCAGGGCCTCTCCAACAAGGAGATAGGCCGGCAGCTGCACCTGTCACCCCGGACGATCGGCACCCACCTGTACCGGATCTTCCCGAAGCTCGGGATCACCTCCCGCAGCCAGCTGAGCGACCGGCTGGACGTGTCGCCGACCTGACCGTCGGCGCCCGGTGGCAGCCCGCGGCGGCGGGCAGCGGGCGGGAGAAGAGGTGGAGACAGGAATCGAACCCGTCTGAACGGCTCTGCAAGCCGTCGCCTCACCACTCGGCCACTCCACCGCGACAACGGTGGAGACATTACACGGGCATGAACCCGGAACTCTCCGGAAGTGGCGTTTCTTCACTCCGGAAGACTCTTAGTGGGTCTAGTGCTATTTCTTCTGACATGGCCTCGAAAGGCTCCGGAGGCCCGCACGGGGAAAGGCCGGTTGCGCTAGCCTGTGCCGATATCTCCAACCCGATGGGATTTCATTGATGGCCGTCGAGGAATCACGGTTCCCCCGAACCGCGGAGCTGCGCAGCAAGACCGCCGCGAACCGGTGCCAGTACAAGAACCTGCCCCTGCGCGACCTTCCCCCGCTCGGTGTCGTGCGCCGCGCCCGGATCGCCCGCGAGGGCCTGCGGGAGCGCCGCGACGGCGTTCCCGCGCCGGGCCGGCCCTCCCGCTTCGCCGAGGGGGACTGGGTCCGGGTGAAGGACGAGGCCGCGGTGCGCGCCACCCTCGACGGCAGGGACCGCCACCGCGGCCTGTGGTTCACCGGCAGCCAGTGGTCGTTCTGCGGCGGCGTCTACCAGGTCGAACGCGTCGTGCGCCGCATGGTCGACGACCGCTACCGGGTGCGGCGCCTGTCGGGCACCGTCGCGCTGGCCGGCGCCACCTGCCACGGCGCCGACGGGGCCCAGGGCTGCGGCATGGACTGCGCGCTGCTGTTCCGCGACGAATGGCTGGAGCCCGCCCCCGCACCAGCCCCCGCCGAACGGCCCGTCACCCTGTGGGCGACGGTGCGCAGCCTCGCGGAGATCCACGCGACCCTCGGCCCCGACGGGCGCCTGCACGGCGTCCCCTTCCAGGCGGGGATGGAGCGCCACGCCGGCACCCGGCACGGTACCACCGAGCTGCGCCACCGGTCCCTGGTCTGGTGGCAGTACCCCGCCGGGGGGCGGTGGTTCATCCTCGACGGGCTGCGCTGCGGCGGTGAGCCGCTGGCCGCGGGCTGCGACCGCCGGTGCGCGCTGCTGTGGCACGAGTCCTGGCTCCGTGTGGAGCCCGCCGCGGGGGCCGGCGCGGATCCGGCTGTGGGATCCGCGGCCGTCCCCCGCTGAACGGCCGTCCCCCGCTGGACGGCCGGCGACGCTGAGCGGCCGTCGGCGGGGGCGGCCGCCGGCGGTGGTCAGCGCCGCCAGCGGTCGCGCACCAGCTTCGCGGCCAGGTGCAGCGGTCCGTCCCGGTCGCCGACGTAGCAGCGGGGAAGCGCGTACTCCCCGCTGTGGGCACCGGGGCTGACCGCGCACGCGTGGTCGTAGCCGGCCTCGGCCACCGCGTCCACCGCGGCGGCGTCGAGCGAGCCGTACGGGTAGCAGAACCCCGCGACCTCCCGGCCCGTGAGGTCCTCCAGGACGTGGCGGCTGTCGGCGACCTGGACCTCCAGGTCCCGGGCGTCCAGGCCCGCCAACCGCCGGTGTGTCAGCCCGTGCGAGCCGATCTCCATCCCGGCTGCGGCGGCCTCACGGACCTGGCGTGCCGTCATCAGCGGCTTGCGCGGGCCCTGCCGGTCCCAGTCGTTGTAGCCGCCCAGCCGGTCGGCCACCACGTAGACCGTCGCGGTGAAGTCGTGCTCCGCCAGGGCGGGCACGACCTCCTCGACGAAGTCGCGGTACCCGTCGTCGAAGCTGAGCCCCACCATGCCCGTCGCGGCGCCGTCCCGGTGGGCACGCATCAGGGTGCCCACCGACACCCCGCGCAGGCCGCGGGCGGAGAGCCAGCGCAGCTGGCGGCGGAACCGTGCCGGATCGACGGTGATCAGATAGGGATCCTCGACCGCCGGCGCCACCGAGTGATACATGAGCGTCCACGGAAAGCCGCCCGCGACTGCGCCGGGCCTCTTTTCCGAACTAATACGCTGCTGAATGATTCGCATGTTCCGCTCCAGCTGTCCGATGGCACCGACTGTGCGGGTGGACCCCGAGGAAATTGCATTCTGGCAGCGCCGGACCCGGCTTCATTCCGCGCCGGGCGGCGCCGCGCCAATTCACCCGGATGCCGGATCGGGAATCGCCCGCCGAGAGTGCGGCCGGAACGGCCCGGATACGACGCCGAGGCCGCCGGAAGCGGACTCGGGAGCGGTACGGGGACTCGGGCGAGGTGCGGGGACCCGGCCGCCCGGGCCCGTCGCCGGACGCTCGCCCGGCCGTCACCGGCCCCCGCGTCCCCGCCGCAGGACCGCGCGGAAGGCCTGGTTCCAGATTGTGACGTGCTCCTGTCTAGTTCGTCTCCGTCCTGGTGTGGTGGGATGAGGCCTCAAGGGGATGAACCGCTGACGGGGGTGTGTGCCGGTGCTGAGTCGATGGCTGCGGGAGCTGGACGGGGACGCGGCGTGCCTGACGGCCGTGGGGCTGGTGCGGCTGGGGGCCGAGGACCGGCTGAGCACGGAGAGCGAGTCGACCACCTGGGTCGGCGGGGTGCGGGCGGCCTCGTTCGCCGATGCCTGGCTGGCGTTCGGGGACGGGTCGGCGGCCGGGCTGAGGGCGCCCGCGCCGGCGGTGCTGCGGGCCGTGGTGGCCCGGGCCGCGGAGCTGGTGCTCCGCCGCTGCCGGGAGGACGGGCCGGCGGCGCTGGAGTGGCTCGGGCAGCGCTCGGCGGAGACCCGCGAGCAGGCGCGGCGGGCCGGCTCCTCGCACCCGGCCGAGCCCTGCGCGCTGACCCTGGTGTGGCACGGGGTGCAGGCGCTGACCGCCGAGGACGGGCCGGGCCACATCGACCGGGTCGAGGAGCGCGCCGAGGCGTACGTACGGGAGCACCACCGCCGCCGGGACACCCTGGCGCTGGTGCTGTGCTGCACCGGGATCGCCGCGTCCGCGCTGGTGGAGCTGTGCGAGGGCGATCCGGAGCGGGTGGCCGACTGGCTGGAGCAGGACGCGGCGCGCTGCATGCCGCGCGGCGGCCGGGTGCCGCTGTGGGTACCCGGCCGGCCGAGCGCGGCGGCCCGGCACCCACAGCGGCCGGCTGAGCACGGCGACGGCTGAACACAGCGGCCGGCTGGACGCGGCGGTCGGCCGAGCGCGGCGGCGGGAACCGGGCGAGCGCGCCGGTCAGACCGCGTCGAGCAGCCGGGCGACCTCCGTCATGGCCGGCCCCAGCGGCAGGTCGAGCCGGAGCGCGGCGAGTTCGTCCCCGCGCGTCGCCCCCTGGTTGACGATCGCCACCGGCAGTCGCGCCCGGGCGGCGCGGCGGACGAAGCGCAGCCCGGACAGCACCGCCAGGGAGGAACCGAGGACCACCAACGAGTCGGCCGTGTCGACCAGTTCGTAGCAGCGCTCGACCCGGGGCGGCGGGACGTTCTCGCCGAAGAACACCACGTCGGGCTTGAGCACCCCGCCGCAGTCCGCGCAGGCGGCGACCCGGAAGCCGTCCACCACGGACTGCGGCAGCCGCGCGTCACCGTCGGGCCGCAGCCGCGCCCCGGGCCGGCGGAGGCCCGGGTTGAGCTCCTCCAGCCGCCGGTCCAGCTCGACCCGGGCGCTGGTACGGCGGCAGTCGAGGCAGACCACCCGGTGGAGTCCGCCGTGCAGCTCGACGGCCTCCCGGGTGCCGGCCGCGTGGTGGAGGCCGTCCACGTTCTGGGTGATGACCGCCGCGACGTGCCCGGCCCGGTGCAGCCGCTCCACCGCGTGGTGCCCGGCGTTGGGCCTGGCCCCGGCGATCGCCGGCCAGCCGGTGTGGCTGCGGGCCCAGTAGCGGCGCCGGGCGTCGGCGCTGCCGGTGAACTCCTGGTACGTCATCGGGGTGCCGCCGCGGCGGCGGCCGGTGGCGCCCCGGTAGTCGGGGATGCCGGACTCGGTGGACAGGCCAGCCCCGCTGAGCACCACCGCGCCGCGCCGCTCCAGCAGCCGTACCAGGGCTTCCAGCCCCTCCTCCGGCGGGACGACGGCCTGCCCGCCCGGATGTTCGAACGCGTCCATGCCGTCGAGGTTAGACCGACGGGCCGCGGCCAAGGGGCCGGGTGGCCGGATCCTCGGCGGCGCCGGTGGCGAAGGCCGTGATCCGTTCCAGGGGCGGGGCCCAGCCGCGGGTGGTGTCCACGGCCAGGCAGGGGGCGTCCAGCGCGATCGGCACCCAGGACTCGATCGGCCGCTCGCCGCGCGCGATGCGGCCCAGCAGCTCGCCGTCCGCGTGGACGGCCCGCCCGGGCGCCTCGGCGGCCCGACGGGCGATCCGCTCGCGGGCGGACTCCGGGTCGACGACGCAGCGCACGACGCGCAGCTCGGCGAGTTCGGTGAGCGGAGCCAGGCCGGGACGCCACAGCCGGTCCTGGTAGGCCGCCTCCGCCACCACGTCCGTCCCGGCGCGCAGGTGTCCGCCGAGGGTGCGGAAGAACTCGGCCAGCGTCCGCCGGTCCAGCTCCTCGACCGGCGCCTCCCGGGCGGCGGCCATCCGCTCCTTGATCTCGTCCCGGCAGACCGCCGGCCGGCCGAGCGCATCGGCCAGGGCGTGCGCCAGCGTGGTCTTGCCCGCCCCGGGCGGGCCGCTCACGACGAGCAGCTGCGGGCGTCGGTGCACGGTCGGGCGTCGCGTCATGCCCGGTGAGTCTGCCCGGGAGGGCCGCTGCCCGCCACCTCCCCCGCGAGCGGCGGACGGCGGACGGACGGCGGAGGCCGCCGGGACCGCCGTTCCAGTGGACCTTTCCCCCGGTACACCAGGCCGAGGCGGAGGTGAACGGGGCCGAACCGCCGCTACAGGAGCAGGTGTTGACGCACCCGGGGCCGGCCCCCCGCATCCGGCTGACTCCGGCGGCCGACCACGCGGACGCCGGACTCGCCCCCGTCACCCCCAGCCCGGCACCGGCGGCCGCGGCCACGCCGGTGGCACGGGCAGCGGCCCGTCCGCCCGCAGGGCCGTCGCCGGGCCGCGGCCCGACAGCCAGGCGAGCAGCGCGTGGCCGGGGCCGCTGACGGTGGGGCCCGCCTCGGCCGACGGCCACTCGCGGCCGAGGTCGGTGGCCGTCAACCGGGCGACCGGGAATCCGTGGGCGGCCAGGGTGGCCGCCGTCCCGTCGAGCGCCCAGGTGACGTACCCGGTGGGCCAGTCGGCGGTCGAGTAGCCGAGGTCGAGGTCGACGTGGTGGGTTTCGAGCTCCCGCCACGCCCGGTACAGGGTGAACCAGGCCGGGTGCCGCCAGCCCGCGAGAGCCTTCACCGGCGTCGACCACCGTTCGGCGGGCATCGCCTGCGCCGCCGCGGACATCCCGTCCAGGCCGGCCCGCAGGTCGGCGACCAGCTCCGCCGCACCACGCCCGGCGCCCTCGTGCGGGGCGCGGTCCAGGGCGGCGGCGTCGGCGCGCGGCCCCGGCTCGCCGCCGGTCCCGGCCACGGTCAGCAACCGGCGGTACGCGTCGGCGCTGCGGGCGAGGTGGGTGAGGACGTGGGCACGGCTCCAGCCGGGCAGCGCCGAGGGCTCGCGGGCCTGCCGGTCGGTCAGCGCGCCGGTGGTTGCCAGGACTCGGGCGCCGGAGGCGCGCACCTCTGCGAGCAGCGCCGCGGCTCCCGCCCCGCCGGGCCCGGTGGGAGGCGTCACGGGCGGCGGGCCCAGGCGGAGATCATCGGGGCGGTGGCCAGGTCGAGCCGGCCGGTGGCGACGTTGGCCAGGTGGCGGTCGATCTCCTCGTCCGTCGCGAGGCCTTCGGCCACCAGCAGCCGGCGGATCTGCCGGACGGTCGCCTCCTCCAGGACGGCGCAGGCCGGCGAGGTGATCGGGAAGTACGCGTCGGCCTGGACGTCGGTCAGGCCCGCTTCGCGCAGCGCCCTGGGCAGCGTCCGGCCGTACGCGAGGTCGGCGCCGCGCCCGGCCATCAGGGTGCGGAAGCCGGACCGCAGGCGGTTGGCGAGGCGCTCGTCGGGGCCGGACTCGTCCGGGCAGAGCAGCGGTTGCAGGGCCGGGTCGGCGTCCTCCAGCAGCAGCCGGCCACCGGGGCGCAGCGCCCCCACCATCCGGCGCAGGGCCTCGGCGCGGTCGGCGACGTGCACCAGGACCAGCCGGGCGTGCACCAGGTCGAAGCCGCCGGGCGGCGGCGGGTCGGCCGCCACGTCGTGCCGCAGCACTTCGATCACGCCGCCGGCGGCGGGGGCGGTCCAGGAGACGTCGATGTCGGTGGCGACCACCGCGCCGGTCGGGCCGACGCGTTCGGCGAGCCCGAGCGGCACCGAGGGACCGCCCGCGCCGACCTCCCAGCAGCGCATGCCGGGGCCGATCCCGAGGGCGTCGACGTGCCGGAAGGTCACCGGGTCGAACAGTTCGGCGAGGGCTCCGAAGCGGATGCCCGCCTCCGTCTGCCGGTTGTCCAGGAGGTAGCCGTGGTCGCTCTCGTGCTCAGCCATGCCGGAATTCTCGCAGGCGGGCGAGGCGGCCGGGCGGCCGGCTCGGGGCGGCCGCCGGTCCGGCACCGGGGCGGCCGGCCGCCCCTTCAGCCAAAAGCCTTGACAGCACCGCTTGTTGACGAAAAGTCAGTAAGTTCCGCCCGCCGCCTTGACGGCGCGCGGTCACGCCTGGAACGTATGGAACCCGGAAACGCCGCGCGCTCCCCGGTCCCCACCGCTCGGGAGCCCGCGAGAGGACGTCTTCTCGCCCCTCACCGAGGAAGAGGTTTCCCATGCGCTCCAGCCGCCACCTTGCCGCCACCGCCGCCGCCGTCTGCGCGACCGCCGCGCTCACGCTGGCCACCGTCCCCGCCTCCGCGTCGCCGGGGGCCCTCGCCGCCGGCCCGGTGCTCACCACCGGGAGCGCGGGCGGCACCGCCGTCGCCGTGGGCGACGCGCTCTCCGCGCCGCTCGCCCCGGGCACCAGGGCGACCTTCTACTCGACCGCGACCAGCACCACCGGCGTCACCTGCGCCACCTCCCAGCTCTCGGCCTCGGTGCTGAGCAACCCGGCGGCGCCGGGCAGCGCGACCGCGTCGCTGACCGGGCTGACCTTCGGCTCGTGCACCGCGAACGTCACCGGGGTCACCTCGGTGCGCAGCCTGACGGTCGGCAACCTGCCGTACGGGGTCACCGTCTCCGACGCGCCCGGCCTGCCGGTCACCCTGACCGGTGGGTCCGCCGGAACGATCCAGGCCACCGCGGTGCTCGACACCTGGTTCGGCACCATCACCTGCTCCTACCAGCTGAGCGGCGCCTTCACCGGCAACGCCGACAACACCGCGCACAGCCTGGCGTTCCGCACCGAGCACTTCGCCAAGAGCGCCGGCTCGACGCTCTGTCCGGGCGACGGCTACTTCTCCGCGACGTACGGCCCGGTCACCGACTCCGGCCAGCCGGGAAGCCCGGCGGTCGTCGTCAACTGACCTCGCCCGCAGGGCCGCTGGGGTGGGTGCGGCGGCGCTGCCGCGGCGCCCACTCCGGCAGCCGCCAGGCCCGGGACACGCCGAGCTCCCGGGCGGTGGCCCGCAGTACGGCGATCAGCGCCAGCAGCATCAGCGCGCCGTGGGCCGGCATCGACAGGTACGGCGCCACGCCGGGTGCGATGAACTTGAGGTAGCTGCCGAAGGACGAGAGCTGGACCAGGACCGGCAGGTACCAGAGCTGCCGGGGCAGTTGGAAGGCGACGATCACGCTGAGGACGTCCGCGACGTAGAAGTAGCGCTCGTGCATGGACGGCAGCAGGAACGGCACCGCTATCGCGAAGACGGTGGCCAGCAGCAGGATCCTGGTCCCGGTGAGCCCCGCCCGCCCGCTCCCCTCCGTGGGCCTCCCCGGCTCCGCCCCGCCGTCGGTGCGTCGCACGGCCCGGACCGCCAGGGCGACCAGCGCCAGCACCAGCACGCCCGCGACCAGGACGCCCGCCCTGCGCACCGGGCCGTCCGCGCCGGCCGGCACCGAGACGAACTGGTAGACCGACGGCGCGTTGAGCGTGAGGTCCTGGTAGGTCCCGGTCTGGCGGGCGTACACCGTCAGCAGCGGCCACGGGTCGGCGCCGAGCAGCAGGGCGGGCACGTCGAGCGCCAGGTACACGGCCGGGACGGCCAGCAGGCACCGCCAGGGCATCCTCCGGTACAGGACGACGACGAGCAGCAGCGGGAACAGGAAGACCGCCTGGAGCTTGAACGCCAGGGCGATCCCGAAGAACGAGCAGGTCCACCAGGGGCGGCCGCGCAGGAGGTGCTGGACGCCGCCGATCAGGAAGGCGGTGAATATCGCGTCGGCCTGGCACCACCACCCGCTGTTGGTCACGACCGTGGGCAGGAACAGCACGGTCACCGCCGCCGCGAACGGCAGCCGGGGCCGGTGCGGGCGGCACAGCGAGACGATGCGGTGGGTGTAGTAGGCCAGCGCCAGGTCGAAGAGGATCGACACGCACTTGACCGCCGCCATCCCGGGTACCGGCAGGTAGCCGAGCGCGGCCATCAGGTACAGGTAGGGGACGTTGTAGTCCGAGAAGCCGATGTCCCCGAGGGCCTGGAATCCGCCCTTCGCCTCGATGTACCCGTACCAGGGGCCGAGGAAGTAGTGCCAGTCCGGCGACTCGTACTCCAGCAGCAGGCCGCGGAGCAGGAGCGCGGACGCCACCGCCGTCACCGCGGCCAGAGCCGGCACCACCCGGTCGGCCGGGCGGCGAGGCGGGGTCCCCCGTTCCGGCGCGGCGTCCCGGCGGTCGCCTCGCGGATCGGTCTCCGGTCGGACTGGGCAGCGGTTCATACCACCAGGACGCAGCACCCGCCGGAAACGGATGACAACGGGCCGGAACGGATTTCCGCGGGCCTCCGGCCGGGCCCGTCCGGCCCCGCCGCCCGCTCAGGCCCCGGCCTCCCGGTGCCGCCACCGCACCGGGTCCGGGGCCTGCGCGGCGCCCGGTGCGGTCCGGGCCGGCGCCCGGTGGCCCGCGGTGGAGAGCACCAGCATCTCGTCGGCCCCCGGCTGGAACTCGTAGGCCACCCGCTCCACCCGGCTGGGGACGCCGAGCTCCGCGAGTTCCTCGCGCAGCGCCCCCAGCCCCTCGTAGCGGGCTCCGGTGTCGTACACCACCAGCGGGAAGACCCGGACCTCCCGGCGCGCGACCCGGGCGAGTTCCAGCAGCCCCTCCCGCTGGAACTCCCCGCCCAGCCGGTTGCCGTACGAGAACAGCAGGTGCGAGCAGAGCGCCAGGTCGAAGGAGTCGTCGGCGAAGGGGAGTGCGGGCAGCGAGCCGGCCACGTAGCGCTCCGGGCGGGCCACGATGTCGGCGCCGAAGGCGCGGGCGTTGGCGGTCCACTGGCGGATCATGTCGTCCGCGTCGGCGTACCAGGACCACACGTACCCCGCGGTCTCCTTCGCCAGCAGCTCGCGCTTGAAGGCGGTCTCCCGCTCCACCAGCAGGCCCAGCTCCGCACGGTGCTCGGCGTACTGGCGGTCGACGGCGACAGCGTCGATGCCGCGCCGCCCGGCCTCGGCGACGAAGCTCGCCGCGCCGGCCGGGCAGTCCAGGATGCGCTGCTCCAGGTCGTGCTCGGTGAGCGCGAACATCGCCCGGTACTCCGCGAAGGAGCGCGCGCTGACCAGCACGGCTCAACCCCTCCCGACGAACGGCATGGTGGTCGGCAGCACCACCAGGGACTGGATGGTGGTGTCCGGCGGCTGCGAGGCCATCAGCACCAGGGCCTCGGTGAAGCGGTCCACCGGGATGGTCGCCTCGACGGCCATGGTGCGGTCCGCCTGCATGGCGGCCGGCTGCGGGCCGCCGTCCACAGGGGTGACGTTGCCGACGTCGATCTGCCCGCAGGAGATGCCGTACGGCCGGCCGTCCAGGGCGAGCACCTTGGTGAGGCCGAGGACGGCGTGCTTGGCGGCGGTGTACGCGATCGAGTTGGGGCGCGGCACGTAGGCGGAGGGCGCGCCGTTGTTGATGATCCGCCCGCCCTGCGGGGTCTGGGCGCTCATCACCCGGAAGGCCTCACGGGCGCAGAGGAAGCCGCCGGTGACGATGGTGTCCAGCACCCGGTTCCAGTCCTCGAACGGGGTCTCGGTGATCGGCCGGCGCGGGGCGGCGGCGCCCGCGTTGTTGAACAGCAGGTCCAGCCGGCCGTACCGGTCGAGCACGGTGTCGAAGAGCCGGGCGACCTCCTCCGGGCTGCGGATGTCGGTCGGGACGGGCAGCACCCGGTCGGCCCCGGGGCCGGCCAGGGCCGCGGTCTCCTCCAGGGCGTCCTTGCGGCGCCCGGCGACGGCCACCGTCCAGCCGGCCGCCAGCAGGGCCAGCGCCGAGGCCCGGCCGAGCCCGCTGCCCCCGCCGGTGACGATCGCCACCCGTCCGTGCGGTGCGGTCCCGCCGCCGCCCTCTCCCGTGGTCGTCACGGCGCCCACTCCTCCCCCTCGTTCACCCAGATCCGCAGCATCCGCCGGGAGTACGGCCCGGGCTCGTCGACGTACGGCGAACGCCCGTGCAGCACCCGGCTGTTGCGGATGATCAGCAGGTCCCCGGCGGCCATCGGCAGCCCGAAGGCGATCTCCGGCCGGTAGAGCACCTCGTCCAGCACGCCCAGCGCCTCCCACTGACGGTCCGTCAGCTCCGGCCCGCCGCGGTCGGGGGAGGAACGGACCGTACGGGTCTGGTAGTAGCAGCCGATCGTCCCGTCCTTGCGGTCGTACAGGATCGGGGTGACCACCACCTGCGGACCGGCCCGGCCGCTGCGGTCGAAGGTCCAGTCCTCGCGGAGCGTGGTCAGCGCGTCCGGGCGCTCCCGCTCGATCAGGTCGTGGACGTGCCGGGCGCTCGCCAGCTTGGTCAGCCCGCCGCCGTCGAAGGCGGGCCGCAGGCAGAGCAGGACCAGCAGGTCACAGGTGTCGCAGTGGAAGCCCAGTTCGGTGTTGCCGTCGCCGTCCTGGTCGTGCAGCACCGAGGTGAGGTCGCCGCGCCCGTTCTGCGGGACGATCCGGCCGAAGTCCCGCAGCAGGAAGGAGAGCACCTCGGTGATCTCCTGCTCCGGGCGGGCCGGGTCCACCAGACCGCTCACATGGGTGACGCCCACCGAGCCGGCGGCGCTCCGGACGAACTCCCTTAGCTTGCCGCGTACTTCCTCGGCCGCTCCCCAGCGTCCGGCCCGCGCGTCGGCCCAGATCAGCCGCCGCTCCCGCTCCCCCAGCGGGAGCGACCAGAGCTCCCGCCGGGCGTCCAACTCCAGGCTGCTCCAGCCGATTTCGGTCACCGCATCCATGCCCTCTCCTTCCTACCGGCCGCCGGCCGCGACGGCCTTCGCCCACAACTCCAGGCCCTCGTCGATCTGTTCGGCCGTGACAACCAGCGCCGGGATCATCCGGACCACGTTCAGGTGGATCCCGCACAGCAACAGCAGCAGGCCGTGCTCGGCCGCGGCCTGCTGGGCGCGCCGGGCCGCGTCCGGGTCCGGGGTGCCGTCCGGGCGGCAGAACTCGCTGGCGGCCATCAGCCCGAGCCCGCGGACGTCGGCGATCCCGGGCGTCCCCGCGGCCACCGCCCGCAGCCCGGCCAGCAGCCGGGCGCCCTGCTCGGCCGCGTTCTCGACCAGCCGCTCCTCGCGCAGCACGTCCAGGGTCGCCAGGGCGGCGGCGCAGGCCACCGGGTTCCCGCCGTACGTGCCGCCCTGCGAGCCCGGCCAGGCGCGCCCCATCAGCTCGGCGGGCGCGGCGATCGCGGACAGCGGGAAGCCGCTGGCCAGGCCCTTGGCGGTGATCAGGACGTCGGGGAGCACCCCGCTCTCGTGCTCATGGGCCCAGAACCGGCCGGTGCGGCCGAAGCCGGTCTGCACCTCGTCCACCACCAGCAGGATCCCGTGCCGGTCGGCCCGCTCCCGCAGCCCGGCCAGGAAACCGGGCGGCGCCGGGACGTAGCCGCCCTCGCCGAGCACCGGCTCGACGAACATCGCGGCCGTCTCGGCGGGCGCGGAGACGGTGGCGAGCACCTCGTCCAGTCCGCGCAGGGCGTGCGCCACCGCCTCCTCCTCGGACAGTCCGAGCCGGAAGGCGGCCGGGAAGGGCGCCACCGCGACCCCTGGCATCAGCGGGCCGATGCCGGCCCGGAAGCGGGTGCCGGCCGTGGTGAGCGAGGCCGCGCCCATGGTGCGGCCGTGGAAGGAGCCCTCGAAGACGATCACGTTCTGCCGCCCGGTGGCGTGCCGGGCGAGCCGCAGCGCGGCCTCCACCGCCTCGGTGCCGGCGGTGGCGTAGAACAGCGAGTCCAGGCCGGCGGGCAGGACCTCGCCCAACCGTTCGGTGAGGGCGAGGAGTCGGTCGTGCAGCACGGTGGTGTACTGCCCGTGGATCAGCCGGCCGGCCTGGTCCCGGACGGCCTCGACCACCTTCGGGTGACAGTGGCCGGTGCTGGTCACCCCCACGCCGGAGGTGAAGTCGAGGTGACGGCGGCCGTCGGCGTCGTAGAGGTGGAGTCCTTCGCCGCGGACCGCGACGACCGGGGTGGCCTGCTTGAGCACTGGGGAGAGCCGGGACACGGGGCCTGCCTTCACGGGTTGGTCCTTCCTTCACGGATGTCGTCTCGGATGTCGTCACGGCTGCCGTGACGGGTGTCGTGACGGGTTTCGTGACGGGTTTCGTCACGGGTGGGCGGGGTCGGACCGACGGGCGGCAGGTAGCCGGCCTCGGCGGCCCAGGTGAGCGCGGCCGACCACCACCGCGGGGTCGGAGCGGCGAAGCGCACGCCCAGCCGGCCGAGCACCGCCGTGGTGTACGCGCTGTCCACCAGGACGCGGCGCTCCTCCTGCGCCGCCCAGGCGGCCGCCACCCGGGCGGCCGTCGGGTGGCGGCGCTCGGCCCGGGCGAGGGCGGCCGCGAAGGCCTCCTCGTCGGTGAGCCGCACGGCGTGGCCGTGCCCGGCCAGCCACCCCACCAGTTCGTCGTGCGGGACGGCGTGCGGCGACTCCACGTGGTACGCGCCGGGCGCGGCGTACCGGTCGAGGGCGATCGCGGCGATCCCGGCGGCCACCGTGTCCACGTACGAGAACGCGAAGGCGGTGTCCGGCCGGCTCGGCGCGGCGCCGGCCAGCAGGTAGCCGCGGATCAGCTGGTAGATCCGGTTGTCCCCGGCGTTGGCCTGGAACGCGCCGGTCCGGCTGTGCGCCGCGATGTGGCCGCTGCGGTGCAGGTAGGCGGCGTGCCCGCCCGCCGCCCAGGCCCGGACGGCCTGCTCCGCCCGGTACTTGGTCCGCTCGTACGGGGTGCGGAAGTGCTGGCCGATCTCCAGGTCCGCCTCGCTGAAGCGGCGCGGCGGGCCGTCCACCCCGCCCGAGACGGCGAGCGTGGAGACGTGGTGGAGCCGGGCGTCCGGGGCGTGCTCGCCGACCCAGTCGAGCAGCCGGCGCACCGCGAGGTGGTTGGTGCGCTCCAGCTCGTCGGGCGAGGCCACCAGCCGGACGTCCGCCGCCGCGTGCACCACCAGGTGGGCGCCCCGGGCGAGTTCGCGTCCGGCCGGGGAGAGCCCGAGGCCGTCCCGGTCGATGTCCCCGGCGAGCGCCCGGACGGCGCCCCCGGCTCCGACTCCGGCCCTGACTCCGGCTCCGGCTCCGGCTCCGAGCCGCTCCAGCGCCGTGGCGTCGTCCTCGGCCCGCACCAGGCAGGTGACCTCGGCACCGCGCCGGACGAAGGCCTCCAGCAGGTGCCGGCCGAGGTAGCCGGTGGCGCCGGTGAGCAGCACCCGGGCGGGTTCGCGCACCGTCGCCCGGGCGGCGACCGGGGCCACGCCGGGGTGCAGCAGCTGGCCGGAGGTGGAGAGCGCCGCCCGGACGGGCGGTGCGGTGTCCGGCGCCTGCGCCACGGCCGCCACGGCCCGGGCGAAGCGCCCGGTGATCCGCTCGGCGGCGGGGTGCGGCAGGCCGGGCCGGCCGTACACCAGGTCGGCGACCAGCCGCTGCTCCACCACCCGTGCGGTGAGGCGCAGTTCGTACAGCGGGTCGCCGCCTGCGCAACGGGCCGTGCCGGCCTGTTCGGCGGCGACGGTCCAGTCCAGCGCGGGCTCCTCGGGCAGCCGGAAGGTGCCGAGGAAGTTGAAGCCGACGGCGGGCCGTTCGCCGGGCGCGTCCATCGGCCGGACGGGTGCCTCGCGCAGTCGCCGTGCCACGGTGTCCGGGGTGGCCCCGGCGTCCAGCTCGACGTGCTTGACGGCGGTGAACCAGCCGACGGTGTCCAGGAATTCACCCGGGTCGCCGACCGCGTCCCGGCCGTGGGTCTCGACCTCCACCGCGATCCGGGGGCGGCCGTCGTCGCCGGTGACGGCCTTCGCGAAGGCGGCCAGCAGTACGGCCTCCAGCCCGGCCCCGGCGCCGTGCCGGGCGATCAGCCGGGCGGTGGCGTCCGGGCCGAGTGTCCAGCTGAGCGTGCCGGGTTCCTCGAACTCCGTTGCTGCCTCGGCCTCCTGAGCTTCCTGGGCTTCCGCGACAGTGTGCCTCTCGACGCCGTCGGTCTGCCGGGCATCGGGCGAGGCGAGCGCCGCCCAGGCGTAGAAGTCGGCCGTCGGCGGCAGGTCGACCGGCTTCCGGTCGAGCACCGCCCGGTACGCGTGCGCCAGGTCGTCCAGCAGGATCCGCCAGGACAGTCCGTCGACCACCAGGTGGTGCGCGATCAGCGCGAGCCGGTCGTCGGTGCCGGGAGGGCCGGTGAACAGGTGGGCGCGCAGCAGCCGGCCGGCCGACGGGTCGAGGCTGCGGTGGAGTTCGGTGCAGACCCCGGCGACGGTGTCGGCGATCTCCCCGGCGCCCCGCGGGATCCGGGAGAAGGAGACCGGGTCGAGGTCGGCCGCCGCCCGCGGTTCGCCGCAGCCGTCCGGGGTGACCGGCCGGCGCAGTGCCGGGTGCCGCTCCAGGACGGCCGCGACGGCCGCCGAGAGCGCCGCCGGGTCGACGGCGGTGCGACAGCGCAGCAGCACGGACTGGTTCCAGTGCCGCACGTCCCGCGGCGTCCGCTGCCCGTACAGCCAGCGCTGGGCCGGGGCGAGCCGGAGCCCGTCGGTGGAGCCGCGCCGGGCCGGGACGGACGGCGCGGCCGGGACGGCGGCCGCCGCCAGGCCCTCCGCCGTCGGGTGCCGGTAGAAGTCCTCGTAGGCGACCCGCAGGCCTGAGCGCCGCAGGAAGGCGATGGTGCGCATGGCGAGGATGGAGTCGCCGCCGAGGCCGAGCACGTCGGCGCGCGGCCCGACCGCGGGCAGGCCGAGGGCGCCCGCCCAGAACCTCGCGATCTCCCCGGCCAGGGCGTTCCCGGCGGTGCCGTCCGGCTCCCCCGCACCGGCCGCGCCCGACTCGGCCCGGGCCTCGACCAGTTCGGCCGCCAGCTCGGCCAGCCGCTGCCGGTCGAGCTTGCCGTTCGGTCCGACCGGGAACCGTGGCAGCACCAGGACCGGCTGCGGCACGGAGTAGCCGGGGAGCCGGTCCCGCAGATACGCCCGCAGCCCCGCCAGCCGGTCCGAGCCGTTCGGGGCGTCCGACAGCCGTACGACGCCGATCAGTTGATTGCCGAGCGAGGTTTCCCGCAGCAGCGCCGCCGAGCGGACGACGCCGGGGTACCCGTCCATGGCCCGCTCGACCTCGGCGAGGTCCACCCGGTACCCGCGGACCTTCACCTGGCGGTCCACCCGCCCCAGGAAGACCAGGGTCCCGTCGGCCCGCCGGCGGCACAGGTCACCGGTGCGGTAGACGAGTCGGCCGTCGTGCCGGACGAAGCCGCGGGCGGTCTCGGCCGGTCGGCCGTAGTACCCGGCGGTCACGCCCCGGCCGCCGACGAGCAGTTCGCCCACCGTGCCGTCCGGGGCCTCCCGGCCGGTGCCGTCCACCACGGTCAGCAGCACCTCGCCGATCGCGGTGCCGATCGGTACGGTCGGCTCCTCGGCGGGCAGTTGGCGGGCGGAGGTGACGAGCAGGCAGGTGGCGCCGACGGTGGTCTCGGTCGGGCCGTAGTGGTTGACCAGCCGCGTGGTGGTGCCGCCGTCGAGCAGGGCGGCGGCGAGCGCGCGGGGCAGCGCCTCGCCGCCGAGCAGCACGGTGTGCAGCGGCGGGGAGTCGGCCGGGCGGCCCTCCAGCAGGGCGGTCAGGTGCGAGGGGGTGGTCTTCAGCACGTCCACCCCGGCCCGGCGCAGCGAGGCCCAGAAGGCCTCCGGGTCGCGCACCTCGCGGTCCGGCACGAGGTGCACCGAACCGCCGGTGGCCAGGGCGAGCAGCCAGGAGGTGTGGCCGAGGTCGGCGGCCAGGGTGGTGACGTGCGCGGCGCACGGCGCGTCGGCCTCGGTGAGGTCGAGCCGCCCGGCCAGCGCCCGGGCGTAGTGCACGGCGTTGGCGTGGGTGACGGCCACCGCCTTGGGCTCGCCGCTCGATCCGGAGGTGAAGGAGAGGTACGCGAGGTCCTCGGCCCGCACCTCGGCCCGTACCTCGGCCCGCGCCTCACTCGCCGACGGCAGCTCCGGCAGCGCCTCGACGTCCACCACCTCCCCGCCGAGCCCGCCCTCGGTGGCGAGCACCCGGGCCACCCGGACGGAGGCCAGCCGCCGGGCCAGGTCCGCCGCCGACCAGTCCGGATCGGCCAGCACGGCCGCCGCGCCCGAGCGCAGCACCCCGTACAGCAGCACCAGCATCCGAGCGTCCCGGGGCCCGACCAGGGCGACCCGGTCCCCCCGGCCGGTGCCGGCGGCGGCCAGCCGGTCGGCGATCCGGGCGGCCGCGGCGTCGACGGTGCGGTAGTCGAAGCCGCGGACGCCGTCGGTCAGGGCGGTCCGGTCGGGGTGGGCCCGGGCGAGGTGGGCGAGCAGCTCGGGCAGCGAGCGGGCACAGCGGGCGGGGTCGGCCGGGTGGCCGGAGGACGCGGACCGGACGTGCTGCGTCGCGGAGGTCACGCCGACTCGTCCCCCGTCCGGCCCGCCCGTGCGGGCTCGGCGACCACCGCCGGGTCGCCGACCAGGTAGCCGTCCAGCAGCGCCCGCTCGGGCAGCCGTCCGGCCAACTCCCAGGCCAGCATGCGGTGCAGGCCGTCGAGGTGGATCAGACCCGACCGGACCGCGAGGTCCCCGTAGTCGGGGTGGTCGACCGGGGAGGTGCTGAGGAAGAGGGGCGTGAACGGGGCCCGGCGCAGCAGCCGGAGCTTCGCCGCGCAGACCGGGTTGGCGGTGGTCCAGGCCGCCCCGCCGGCGCGGACCCGCTCGGCCGCCTCGGCCACCGTCAGTCCGGAGCGTGGCACCAGTTCGAGCTCCCCGCCCTCGCTGAGGTGCCAGGGCAGCACGACGCCCAGGACGTCCGCCCGGGAGAGCCGGATCCGCCACCAGCCGCCGCGGACGCGGTCGGCGCGTTCGATGTTCTCCTCGCCGTACATGTTGCTGTTCGCCTCGTGGGCCCGCTCCACCGGGTGGTCCCGCAGGTAGGCGTCGTGGACCTCGGGGTAGGCGGCGGCGGTGACGATCTCCACGGCAGTGCTCCTCAGACGGTTCCGGTGTACTCGGTGCCGGCGAACTCGGTACCGGCGTACTCGGTACCGGACGGCCCGGTGCCGGCGTACTCGGCGCGCCCGGTACGCCCGGTGCGGCTCGTGCCGCCGTACTCGGTGAAGTGCCGCTCCGCGAACAGCTCCGGCCACTGGCCGTCGGCCAGGTCCAGTTCGCGGGCCCGGGCGAGCATCCGCCGCCAGTACGGCTTCACCGGGCGCCAGCGCGCCCCCACCTGGCAGTAGGAGGCGTCGACGAAGTACCGGGGCCGGCCCGGCCCTTCGGGCGCCGGCCGACGGGTGTGGAACAGCGCCGAGTTGAGCAGCACCGTCGAGCCGGGCGGCAGCCGGTCGAGAACCACCTCGCCGGGCAGTTCCGCGGTGCCGTGGTGGGCGAGGGCGGACTTGTCCGCGGTGCGCAGGTGCGAGCCGGGCAGGACGGCCAGGCTGCCGACCTTCTCGTCCAGTCCGCCGAGGTAGTGCAGCGTGTGGACCATCAGCAGCGACGGGTCGGCGCGGTCGTTGGGCTCGCAGTCGTGGTGCCAGGCCTTGCCCGGGATCCCCGGGTCCTGGCGGTCGCTGTGCAGGTGGTGGAAGACGAAGTCCGGCCCGAGCAGGCGGGTCAGGGTGAGCAACAGCGGTGGGAAGGTGAGGAGTTCACCGTGGGCGGGAAGTTCCAGTTCCAGCAGCGGCGGCGGTCCGTACCGTAAGGGGTCGGCGCAGGCGGCGATCGAACGGGCCCGCAGGCCCTCGTCCACCCAGCGGTCGACCTCGGGGGCGAGCCGTTCGCGCAGCGCTTCCGGCAGCAGGCCGGGCAGGACCAGGTATCCGGCTTCCAGGAACTGGCGGCGGTGCTCGGTGTCGAGGGCCTCGCGCCCTCCGGGCGGCGGTGTCACCGAACCGATCCCCTCCTTCCGGTCAGCGGGGCACACGCAGGGACGTGGCGCCACGGGGCGTGGCGCGGGCAGTGGAGGTACACGGCGTCATCCAGACCTCGGGTGGCGGCGGAGCGTCCGTCACAGGCGCCTCGGCCGCCACAGCTGAATCGCGATCACCACGAAGAGGAATGCGTTGATCACGCAAGGTAGTCCGCCTCAGGAGTATGAACCTGTCCTCGCGTCCACGACAAGACCGATACCAACTCGTGGACACCTTCCCGCCACCGTGCCGTTCAGCTCCGGCCACTACTCGGCTCCCGTCCCACGGGGAACTCCGCGCCGTTCGCGCCCCGGTGATTCGCCGCCGCAACAGCGGATGCGGCACAGTGAGGTCATGAGCGACAGGACCAACCCCGCCCCCGGACCGGTCAGGCGCCGCCCGGTCCAGCAGCGCAGCCTGGAGCGGTACGGCCGCATCCTGGACGCCTGCGCCGGACTGCTGGACGAGGTCGGGGCGACCGCGCTCACCACCAAGGAGGTGGCCCAGCGCGCCCGGGTGCCGATCGGCACCCTCTACCAGTTCTTCGCCGGCAAGGAGGACCTGCTGGCCGCGCTCGCCACCCGCAACCTCGACCGCTACCTCCAGCGCCTGGACGCCCGGCTGGCCGCCGCCGCACCGGTCGGCCCGGCCGTCTTCACCGACCTCGCGGTGGAGGAGTTCGTGGCGATGAAGCGCGCGGTGCCGGGCTTCGGCCAGCTGGACTTCGGCCTGGCCGTCCCGGCCGTGCCCACCGACGTCCTGGACGACCGGCACCTGCTGGACACCGGCGTCGACAACAACACCGCCGTCGCCCTGCGGCTCCAGTCGCTCGGCGGCGAGCTGTTCCGCGCGGGAGACCCGACCGCCACCACGCTCACCCTGCGGGTGGCCCTGGAGGCCGCCGACGCGGTGCTCAAACTGGCCTTCCGGGAGGCCCCGGACGGCGATCCGGCGCTGATCGCCGAGTGCAAGCGGCTGGTCCGCGGCTACCTCGCGCAACAGCCCTCCGCCCGCTGACGCCCGCCCCGACCGGCCCCCGCCCGCCCGAGGCGTTGCGCACCCGCCGCCCCCGCAGCACAGTGGATAGCGGGACAGGCCGCGCAGGCGGCCGGCACACGACCCGAGGGAGCAGACCATGCACGCGGCGGTAGGTGACCAGCTCCACATCCACAGCAGGTCGGTGGGCATGGTGGACCAGAAGGGCGAGATCGTCGAAGTCCGCGGCGCCGACGGCCAGCCGCCGTACGTGGTCCGCTTCGAGGACGGCCACGAGGGCCTGATCTACCCCGGCCCCGACTGCAACATCGAACAGCGCCAGGCGGGACGCTGACCGACGCCCCCGCCACCTTGCCCGACGCGAGGTGGTGAGGAGCGGTGTCCGCCCCCGCGACCCCGCTGCCCGGGGCGCTCGCCGGGCTCGCGCCACTGCTGGACCACTACGGGTACCTCGCGGTGGCGCTGCTCGTGCTGCTGGACAACTGCGGCATCCCGGTGCCCGGGCAGACCATCCTCGTGCTGGCCTCGGTGTACGCCGGCGCCGGGCACCTCGACTTCGCCGCCGTACTGCTGACCGCGGCCGGCGCCGCCGCGCTCGGCAACAGCCTCGGCTACCTGATCGGCCACACCGGCGGGCGCGCCTTCGTCCACCGCTGGGGCCGCTACGTGCTGCTCACCCCGGCCCGGATGGAGCGCGCCGACGGCTTCTTCGCCCGGCACGGCGGCAAGGTCGTCACCGTCGCCCGCTTCGTGGACGGGCTGCGCCAGTACAACGGGATCATCGCCGGGACGACGGAGATGCCCTGGCGCCGGTTCCAGCCGTTCAACCTGCTCGGCGCGGCGCTGTGGACGGCCGTCTGGGGCACCTTCGGCTACGTCGCCGGGGCCCACATCGGCACCGTCTACCACACGGCGCTGCGCTACCAGGTCTGGTTCGCGATCGCTCTCGGCGTGCTGGTCGCCGCCTTCCTGCTGCGGCAGGTGCTGCGCTACCGCCGTCGGCGCCGCGCGGGCACCGACGGCCCCACGGGCGGGTCCGAGGACGCCGGCTCCGAGGACGGGTCCGAGGCTCCTAGCTGAGCGGGAACACCTCGAACGACACCGCGAAACGCGTCCCCAGCCGGGTCCCGGCGCCCCGGCCGGCCCCCTCCAGGAACTCCCGGGGCTCCGCCATCGCCCCGCTCAGTCCGGCCAGGTACGCCCGGTGCTCCTCCAACGAGGCGACGCCCCGGTCGAAGGTGTCGGTGGTGTCCACCGCGTGCCCGGCGTCCGGCGAGGCCGCCGCCCAGATCTGCCGCACGCCGTTCCACGGTTCGTGGCCCTCGGCCAGCAGCTCGCGGAACACCCAGCGGTTCCCGGCGTCCCGGACCCCGTCCAGGGTGGCCCGCCCGACCGCGATGTGGTCGGCCTGGTTGAGGAACACCCCGCCGTAGGTGTCCCGGAAGTTGCTGGTGATCACGATGTCCGGCCGGTGTCTGCGCACCAGCCGGGCGATGTCCCGGCGCAGCGGCAGCCCGTACTCGACCACGCCGTCCGGGTAGCCGAGGAACTCCACGGTCTCGACGCCGACCACGCGCGCCGAGGCGAGCTGCTCGGCCTCGCGCAGCGGGCCGCACTCGGCCGGGTCCAGCCCGTCGATGCCCGCCTCGCCGCTGGTGACCATCGCGTAGACGACCGTCTTGCCCTGGGAGGTCCAGCGGGCGACGGCCGCGGCCCCGCCGTACTCCATGTCGTCGGGGTGGGCGACGATCGCCAGCGCCGTCCGCCAGTCCTCGTCGACGGGCTCGAAGGGCTCGAAGGGCTCGGGGGCCTGCTCGCTCATGCTGCTCGTTCCTCTCGGTGCGGCTCACGGTCGTCCGGGGGTCCGGCCGTGGACCATGATCCGGCAGCCGGCTGGGAACTTACCCCGCGTCAGGTGGCGTCGAAGGGGCATGACCCGCTACCAGCTCGGCTTCGTCCACGCGGCGCTCGCCCTGCTCATCCTGGAGACCGTCGCCGCCGTCATGCTGTTCCTCATCGCCTCCCCGATGATCGGCGGCCTCTCGTTGCGCCACGACACATGGGACATGCCGCTCGGCGTGCTGATCGCGTCCGTGGTGGGCGTGTCCGCCGTGCTCAACATGTGGGCGGTCAAGGCGGTGTCGCGGATGGGCATGGCGGGCGAGCGGACCGGGCGCCGCCGGCTGGCCCTGGCCGGCGCCGCGGTGGTCCAGCTCGGCCTGGCCGCGCTCGGCCTGCGGCACGAGAACACGCCGGCCGTCCTCTACCCGGTCGTGGTGCTGCTCCTCCTCGCGGCGCTGTCCGGCCGGCTTGCCTCTGACGCAGGGGTCAGGGGTTAGCGTCCGGGCACCCCGCGGCGGCACCGACCGCCGCCTCCCCCGCTTCGAGGAGCGCCGCCATGGCCCTGCCCGCCACCGCCCGTGTCGTCCGGCTGACCGCCGCGCCGGAGGGGCTGCCCGCCCCCGGGGACTTCACCGTGGCCGAGGAGCCGCTGGCGGCGCCCGGCCCCGGGGAGGTGCTGGTCCGCAACCGGGCCTTCCTGGTCTTCCCCGCCCTGCGCACACTGATCGGCGGCGCGGGCTCCGGCCTTCCGCTGCCGGGCATCGCCCCCGGGGACGCGCTGTTCGGGCCCGCCCTCGGCGAGGTGCTGGCCGCCCCCGGGGGCGGGCCGCTGCGCCCGGGCGACCTGGTCACCCACCTGTACGGCTGGCGGGACCACGCGCTCGCCCCGGCCGGGCGTTTCACCGCCGTCCCGGCGGACTTCCCGGACCCGCTCGCCCTGGTCTCCTCCGCCGCGGCCGGCTACGGCGGGCTGACCCGCTGCGCCGGGGTGCGCCCGGGCGACGTGGTGCTGGTGACCGGCGCGGCGGGCGCGGTCGGCACGGTGGCCGGACAGGTCGCCAGGCTGCTCGGCGCCGCCCGGGTGATCGGCACCACCCGCTCGCCCGCCAAGGCCGAGCGGCTGACCGCCGAACTCGGCTACGACGCCGTGCTGGTGCCCGGCGAGCGGCCGCTCGCCGAGCAGCTGGCCGGGGCCGCGCCGGACGGCGTCGACGTCGTGCTGGACCTGGTCGGCGGCGAGCAGCTGACCGCCGCCGTGGCCGCGGCCCGGCGCGGCGCCCGCCTCGCCCTGGTCGGCACCCTGGCCGGTCAGCTCGCACCGGAGCGCCAGGGCGGCGACGCGCCGACCGTGATCGACGCGTTCCGGGTCGTCACCCTCGGTCTGAGCCTGCGCGGTTTCACCGTGCCGGACCACCCGGACCTGGAGGCCGAGTGGCGGGAGCGCCTGGCCGGCTGGCTGCGCGCCGGGGAGATCGTCCTGCCCCGGACCCCGGTGGCGGGCATCGACCGGGCCGTCGAGGCGTTGGCCGGACTGTTCACCGGGAACACCTTCGGGACCACCGTCGTGGAACTCTGACCACCCGGTACGACGACCGGGTACGACGACCAGGGAGCGGGCATGCGGATCGGCGACGCGGCGGCAGCGGCGGGCACCACGCCCAGGGCACTGCGCTTCTACGAGCAGCGCGGCCTGATCCACCCGCCGGCCCGCTCCGCCTCCGGCCAGCGCGAGTACGGCCCGGACGACGTCGCCCGGGTCCGGGTGATCCGCCAACTCCTCGCCGTGGGGCTGACGGTGGACGACCTGGCCAGCCGGGCCCACCGCCTCGACCTGCTCGGCCAGGACCCGCCGGTCCGCTGCTCCGGCTCTCCCGGCCCGGACACCTTCGCACCCGTCGTCCACGCCCGACTGGCCGCCCTGGACGTCGAGATCGCCCGCCTCACCGCGCTGCGCGCCAAGCTCGCCCACCACATCGCGACCGGCGGCTCGGACGTGCCGGCCGAGGCCTGACGGATGCGGGAAGCCCGTCCGGCACCTCGCGACGGGGGTTGCGGGAGGTGCCGGACGGGCGTGCGGGGGGGATCAGGACGCGTCGGCGGCGAGTCGGACGTCGGCGGCCGGGGCGGCGGCGCTGTCCCGGCCGGTCCAGCTGATCCTGGTCGCGCAGAGGGAGACGACGGCCGCCGAGGCGGCGACGGCGGCCATGCCCCAGAGCAGGCTGGTGGCACCGGCGATGAAGCCGATCACGGCGGGGCCGGCCAGCAGGCCGGTGGTGCCCATGGCGGCGACCAGCGAGAGGGCGTCGGCGCCCTGCCGGGCGGCGGCGACGTAGACGCACGGGGTCACCGCGGCCACGCCGAGGCCGACGCAGGCGAAGCCGAGCAGGGTCGGGACCACGCCGCCGACCGCCAGCGCGAGGGCGAGTCCGAGGCCGGCCAGCAGGCTGCCGGTGCGCACGATCCGGCCGTCGCCGAAGCGGGTGCGCCAGCCGTCCGCGAAGATCCGGGCGCAGACCATCATCACCGAGACCACCGCGATGCCCATCGGGGCGAGTCCGGCGCCGGCGTGCACGTAGTCCTTGAGGTAGAGCGCCGACCAGTCGTTCATGGCGCCCTCGGTGACGGTGCCGAACACCATCGCCAGACCCATCCACAGGGTCGCGACGGTCGGCAGCACGAAGCCGCGGCGCTGCTTCTTCTCCACCGCGTCGGCGGCATCCCCCACGGCGTCGGCCGCCGCGGCCGGGCCGTCCGCGAGCAGCCCCGGCCGGGCGGCCACCACCAGCACCGCGAGCAGCGCGGCGGCGAGCCCGAAGTGCACCGCCAGGGTGCCGGTGGCTGAGGTGACGCCCGAGGCCAACAACGCGGCGAGCAGCGAGCCGGCGCTGAAGGTGGCGTGCAGCCTGGACATCGTGGTCCGCTCGAAGCGGGCCTCGAGCGCGGCACCCTGGGCGTTCATCGCGACGTTCAGACAGCCGACCGCGACGCCGTCGAAGAACAGCACCAGCAGTGTGACCGGGTAGTTCGGCACCACCGACAGGGCGAGCAGGATCACGCCGAGGGCGAGCGCGGACAGCACCGAGAGCAGCCGGGAGCCGAACCGCCGCATCAGCACCGCGACCACGGGGAAGGACACCGCCGCGCCGATGCCGCAGGTCATCAGCAGCAGGCCGATCTGGGCCTCGCCCAGGTCGAGCCTGGCCTTGAGCGCGGGCACCCGGGAGACCCAGGTCGCGTACTGGAATCCGAGGACGAAGAACAGTGCGCCGATGGCCACTTGGGACCGGCGGAACTCGTCGCGAACGGGGGACATCGGTATCAGCCCACTTCGGCTCTGGGACGCGGCCCGGGGACCGGGTCGGTGGAGTGCGGCAGCGGCCGGGCCGGGACGGCGTCCAGCGGCATCGCCATGTAGACCGCCCGGGTGCCGTAGCTCTCGGGCAGGTCGATCTCGGGCCGGGCGCGGTAGCCCAGCGGGGTCCACAGCACGTGCGAACCGCGGACGGCGACCAGCGAGGCGGTGCGGTAGCCGGCCGCCCGGGCGGTCTCCTCCAGGTGCCGCAGCATCCGCAGGGACAGGCCCCGGCCGCGCAGGTCCTCGGAGATCACCAGGTCATGGGCGTGCATGTTGGTCGGCCGCTCGCCCGTGCCGGGCGCGGTCCCGTCCTCGTCCTCGCTGCGGCTGAGGTCCGGGCAGTGGAACAGCGGGTACGGCAGGGCGAGCAGGTAGCCGCCGAGGCCGCCCTCGTGCTCCAGCACGAAGCAGGTGTCCGGCGAGGCGCGGTGCCGGGAACGCAGCGCCTCCCGGCCCTCGGACAGGCCGCTGGCGGCGTAGGCGCGCTCCTCCAGCGCGACCACCTCGTCCCAGTCCTCCTCCCGGAGCAGCCGGATGCGGTACTCGCTCATGCGCTTCCTTCCTCGCGGCGCCCGCCGACGCAGGTGTACGGCAGGGGCGCGAAACCGTTGAACCCCTGGGTGGCGTAGGCCGTGGCGTACGCGCCGCAGGAGTGGATCCAGACCGGGTCTCCGGAGCCGAGCGCGCGCGGGACGCGCACCAGGCCGTCCTCCTGCGCGTACGCGTCGTCGCTGTCGCAGGTCGGGCCGGCGACGACAGCGTTGACGAACTGGCCGCCGGGGTGGGTGGGGAACTCCAGCCGGTACTGGAGCTGGTCCATCTCGTACAGGCCGTTGAACTTGCCGCAGCTCAGGTACAGCCAGTCGTCCCGGGTGCCGTCGAGGCGGCGGCGGGAGGTGAGCCGGGAGACGTGGGCGCGGATCGCGCCGTGGTCGGCGACGAGGTGGCGCCCGGGCTCCAGCAGGAACTCCAGCGGCCCGGCGTTGACGGCGCGCAGCCGTTCCATGCCCTCGCGGATCACCGTGAACATCTTGTCCAGTGGCGGGTCCAGCGGGCGCCCGCTGCGGTCCAGGACGCCGAGGGCCGGCAGACCGCCGCCGAGGTTGATCCGGGTGGGGGTGATGCCGCGCCAGTTGAGCGCCTCCAGCACGGCGGCCAGCGAGTCGATCGCCGCGCCCCAGGCCTCGGAGGTCATCTGCTGGGAGCCGACGTGCACCGACAGGCCGGAGGGCACCAGCCCGGCGGTACGAGCTTCGTCGAGCACCCGCAGCGCGTCCTCGGGCGAGCAGCCGAACTTGTGACTCAGGCCCCACAGCGCGCCCTCGCCGCTGGTCGCGATCCGGCAGAACACCCGTGCGCCGGGGGCGTGTTCGGCGATCGCCGCGACGTCCTCCAGGCTGTCGGTGGCGAAGTCGCGCACGCCCAGCCGGTGGGCCTCGGCGATGTTGCGGTCCGACTTGACGGTGTTGCCGTAGTGGATCAGCCCGGGCGGCACTCCGGTGCGCAGCGCCTGGGCGATCTCCTGCGGGCTGGCCGCGTCGAAGCCGGAGCCGAGCCCCGCGAGGTGCCCGAGCACCTCGTCCACCGGGCAGGCCTTCATCGCGAACCGGACGGCCACGCCCGGCAGTTCGGCGCACAACGCGGCGTACTGACGGCCGATGCCGTCGAGGTCGTAGATGATGACGTCCTCGGTGGCGGCGGCGAGCGCGGCACGCAGCGCGGAGTGGTCGTGCTCGTCGGGGCCCGGCGGGTTCGCCGGGGGCGCGTCGGTGTGCACCGCGGAGACGGCCGGGATGCGGTGCGTGGTCTTCGTGGTCCGGTGTGCCGCGGTGTGCTGCGCCGCGGCGTGCTGTGCCGCGGTCTGGTGCGTCACGGCCTGCGGTGTCGCGGCCTGCGGGGTCACGGCCTGGTGCGCCATGGTCTGGTGTTTCGTGGTCTGGTGTTTCGTGGTCTGGTGTGTCACGCGGAGCTCCCCCTCGGCTGGCGCGGCAGCCGGTCGGCGGGGGTGGCCTTGCTCGCCCGCACCAGCGGGCCCCACGCGTCGATCAGTGTCGCGAAGTCCTCGATGTCCGCCTGCGCCTCGTCGAGCAGGCGCGCCCGCAGGGGCGCCAGGTGGTCGGCGAACTCGGCGTACTTCCCGCCGAGCCGCCGGTAGCAGCGGTCGAGTTCGGCGAGCCTGCGGTGGTTCTCCGCGCGGTCCGTCGCGGCGCTGCGGCGGGCGGAGTCGGCGATCGGCTCGGGGCGGACGTGGTGCTGCTCGTCGAGCAGGGCGTCGCCGGCGGCCTCCATCTCGGAGTAGACCGGGTAGAGGTAGAGCATCGACAGCAGGAACTTGGCGTAGCGCAGCTGGTAGGCGGTGAAGCCGGGGCCGGTGCGCCGTTCCGGGGTGTGGTAGTTGACGATGTGGCGGTTGTGGGTGACGCCCGGCAGGGTCGCGTCACGCACCAGGTGGTGCAGGAAGTAGTCGCTGCCGATGGTGTCGGTGGCGGGCGGCAGCGGCACCCGCTCGTACACCTCGTGGTGGAGGCCGATGTTGCACATGTCGATGTGCCAGATGTCGGGCAGGTCGAGCACCGCGCGGTCGGTGGTGAACGGTTCGGTGCCGCCTCCGGTGAAGGACTCGGCGACCAGTTCGCGCTTCTCCTCCTCGCTCGCGCCGGTGGGTGCCCAGAGCGCGACCACGTCGTGGTAGACCTCGGGGTCGAGTTCGCGGATCTCGCCGATGTCGACGGAGAGTTCACCGACGAAGGAGGCGCCGACCAGGGCGACCTGCTTGTCCGCGTGCACCGGGTCCAGGGTGTTCCGGGTGACGGCGGCGGCCGCGTCGGCGGCCTTCAGCCCGAGCGTGGCCAGCTCGTGCTCGATCGGGAACACCGGTTCGCCGTCGAGCAGTTGGTAGCGGCTGTCGGAGTCCCGGCGGTGCACCGACTCGCAGCCGAGGGCGGCGGCCAGCAGGAACGCCCGGTTGGTGCAGGCTCCGTAGGAGACGGCGTCCGGCAGCATGAGGTCCAGCAGCCGGTCCGCTCCGACCTCGCCGGCCGCTCCGGAGCGCTCGATCACCGAGCGCAGGAAGGCGCGTTGGGCGTCCTCGTCCAGGTGGTGGACGACCACGCCCTCGACGGCCGGCAGGGCGGTGAGCGCCGCGGCGTGCCGTTGCCTGGCCGCCGGGTCGGCGGAGTCCAGCACCAGCAGGTGCACCCGGACGCCGAACCGCCGTACGGCGTGGGCGGCTTCGGCGCCGATCGCGGTGATGGTGTCCGCGCACTCGCGGTTGGTGGGCAGGGTCAGGCAGACGTCGCGCATTCCCGCTCCCCCGTGGCGGCCGGCCGGTCGTTCCCGTGCTCCTCGAAGGGCTTGCCGCTCCAGGACCGCAGGCCGAGCAGTTTCTCCCCCAGTTCGGTGAGTTCGGCGGTCCCGTAGCGCTGGGCCTCGGGCCGGTCGGCGTCGCCGACCAGGGTGCGGTTCCAGTCCGGGGTGGCGAGCGTGCGCCAGGACTCCACCCGGGAGCGGCGCAGCTTCTCGGACTCCTCCAGGGCCGGCATCATCGACAGGTACTGCACCGCGCGCACGCCGTTCTCGGAGGTGTTGCGCTCCACGCCGTGGGCGAGCAGGCCGTTCCAGATCAGCAGGTCGCCGGCCTTCAACTCGGGCCGCACGACGGGGAACTCGGTGCGGTCGACGTCGGGGCGGATCGGGTCGCGGTCGGCCGGCTGGGCGGCCTGCCACTCGTTGAAGCGGCGGAACAGCTCCGGGTCGCACTGGAAACCGCCGTGGTCGGGGGCGGTGTCGTCGAGCGCGATGATGCCCTGGACGCGCTGCGGCAGGATGCCCTGGGTGGTGTCGACGTCCCAGTGCAGCTCGATGTCGAAGCCGCGGTCGGTGGGCTCGATCAGCGCGCGGTCGCGGTTGCGGACGTTGGGCGGGTTGAGGTTGAGCCGGTCGAGGGTGACCCAGAGCTCCTCGCAGTCCCAGACGTCCACGAAGGCGTCGTAGACGCGCTGCGACTGGCGGCTGTCCCAGAGGAGTTGGTGGTGGTAGGCCTCGACGAACCCGTAGATGTGCAGGTGCCGGTCGAGTTCGTCGCGGTAGTCGCGCTCGCGGTACCACTCCTCGGGGCGGTCCGGCGACAGGCCCTGGAACTCCCAGGCGAAGTCGAGCAGTCGGCGCGCGGCCTCGGCCGGGATCGCCTGCTTCACCACCACGTAGCCGTAGGTCTGCCAGAACGCGTGGTCCTCCTCGGAGAGCACCCGCAGCGGGTGCTTCTTGCGGATGTCGCGCAGTGCGGTGCGGGCGAGGTAGCTCTCGGTGTCGGCGCTGAAGTAGGGGCGCTCCGACGCGGCCCGGTACAGGTACTCCCCGGCGGGCGCGTCGGGGCGTTCGGCAGGGCTCGGCATGGGCAGTCACTCCATGGTTCGTAGTCGGCGCAGCGCTTCCTCATGCGCTCGGTGCGGGCACGGCGGGTCGACGGCCGGTCGACGGCCGCGGCGGGAATTCGGGCACGCAGCGGAGGGTCCGTCCGCACACGGTCCTTGCCGCCTCGCCCCACGGGCACGGAACAGCGCCACGTCAGGGGGCCAACTCGCCCGCCCGGCAGGTCGTCTCACCCCACATCAGCCACTGCCGGACCGCGCTCTCCATACGTTGGACTAGACCAACTAATGGTGTCAACCCTTTCCCTCGGGTTACCGATTGGGAAATCGGCGCAGCTCACAACGCCTCTCGGGGTTCGCTTTATGTTTCGGAGACTGACATAAGCGCGGGTATGTTTCCGGAATTGACATAAGCGCGAACGGTGAACCGCACGGGCCGGCCGTACGTTGGGCGTATGGCACGCGCGCTGACGGCTCCCCCGTGGCTGACCGAGGGCCTGCGGCCCCGGGCCGCGCCGATCCCCCGGGCCGCGGTCGTCCGCGCCTCCGTCGCGCTCGCCGCCCCGCTCGCGGTGGGCACCGCCACCGGGCGGCCCGCGTACGGCGCGCTGGTGTCGATGGGCGCGCTGTCCGGAGTCATCGGGGACACCGCCGACGCGTACCGGATGCGGGTGTTCAACATCGCCGTGCCCCAGCTGTTCGGCGCCCTCGGGATGCTGTGCGGCACCCTGGTGTTCGGGTCCGGCTGGGCGGCCGTCGCGGCGGTGACCCTCGTCGCGCTGGTCTCCGGCATGATCTCCTCGATCGGCGCGGTCGCCTCCGTCTCCGGACTGCTCCTGCTGCTCAACGCCGTCGTCGGGGCCGGCCTGCCGCTGCCCTCGCCCTGGTGGCTGCCGCCCGCCCTGCTGCTGCTCGGCGGCCTGGTCGTGCTCGCCCTGACCCTGCTCGCCTGGCCGCTGCGCCTGGGCGTCCCCGAGCGGGTGGTGGTGGCCGACACCTACCGGGCGGTCGCCGACCTGCTGGAGGCCGCCGGCACACCGGAGTACGACGGCCGCCGCCGCGAGCTCACCCGCTCGCTGAACCAGTCCTACGACCTGCTGCTCGCCCGCCGGGCCCGGCAGCACGGCCGCTCACCCACCCTGGTGCGGCTGCTCGCCCAGCTCAACGCGGTGATCCCGGTGGTCGAGGCGGCCCCGGCGGCCCAGCTGCGCCCGCCCGAGTTCGGCCCGCTGTCCGCCGGCTACCCGGCCGCCGTGCGCGCGCTGGCCGACGCCGTCGAGCGGGGCCGCACCGGCCCGCCCCCGCCGCTCGACCTGCCGGTCCCGGCCGGCCCGTCCACCCGCGCGCTGGCCGAGGCGGTCCGGTACGCCGCCGCCGTCGTGTACGAGGCCGCGCCCGACCCGTACGCCGACGAGGACCGGCTCGGCCGGCCCGCCCACCTCACGGTCCGGGCCCGGCGCGCGGCCAGGGCACTGCTGCTGTCCGACACCTCCTGGCGGTACGGGCTGCGGCTGGCGCTGTGCATCGGGCTGGCGCAGGTGCTGGTCTCGGCGATCGCGGTGCCCCGCTCGTACTGGGTGGCGCTGACCGTGACCTTCGTGATGAAGCCCGACTTCGGCTCGGTGTTCTCCCGCGCGCTGCTGCGCGCGCTCGGCACCGCGGCCGGGCTGCTGATCGCCATCCCGGTGCTGGCCGAGGTGCCGCGCGGCTGGTGGGACGTCCCGGTGATGGCGGCGCTGGCCGCGCTGATCCCCGCGCTGTCCGTCAAGGGGTACGCCTTCCAGACCGCGGCCATCACCCCGGTCATCCTGCTGCTCTCCGACCTGCTCAACCACCAGGGCTTCCACCTGGTGCTGCCCCGGCTCTACGACTCGCTGATCGGCTGCGGCATCGCGCTGCTGGTCGGCTACCTGCTGTGGCCCGAGTCCTGGCACACCCGGATCGGCGACCGTCTCGCCGACGCCGTCCAGGACACCGCCTCGTACGTGTCGCTGGCCCTCACCACCGCGCCCGGACAGGACGAACCGGCCCGCGCCCACTACCGGCGGCGGCTCTACCGGGACCTGTCCACGGTGCGCAGCGAGTTCCAGCGGGCGCTCACCGAGCCCCCGCCGGTCGGCCCCCGGGCGGAGGCGTGGTGGCCGCTGGTGATCGCGGTCGAGCGGATCGTGGACACCACCACGGCCACCCGGGTGCGGATCGAGCACGGCGCGCCGGTGCCGACCCCCGAGGACGTCGCCGCCGTCGCCCGGGAGCTGACCGCCCTGGCCGAGGCGCTGCGCACCGGGGCGCCGCTGCCGCTGGCGGAGCCGGACGTGCTGTCGCCGGACTGCGCGCTGGCCCGGTTGCACCGCGAGGTGCACGCGGCCCGCTCGGTGGCGGCGCCGGCGGCCTGAGCGGCGCCGGGGTCAGTCCTGGATCCGCCGCCAGGGCCGGTCCGCCTCCAGCGCGAAGGCCAGTTCCAGCAGCAGCCGCTCCTGCCCGTGCGCCGCCGACAGGTGCACCCCGACCGGCAGCCCGCCGGGCGCGGAGCCGGCCGGCAGCGCGATGCCCGGGCCGCCGGTCACGTTGTTGACCGGGGTGAAGGCGACGTAGCGCATCAGCCGGTCCATCAGCTCGTCGAAGTCGACGTTCGGGCTCAGGTGCCCGATCGGCGGGGCGGTGTGGGCGAGCACCGGGGAGAGGATCACGTCGTGGCCGTGGAAGATCCGCGCGTACACGCCCTCGGCCCGGCGCAGCCGCCGCAGCACGCCGGGGGTCCGCGGGAACTCGGCCTGGAACCGGCGGCGCAGCCCGGTGGTCAGGCCGTCCAGCTTCCCGGCCCGGAAGCTCGGGTCGATCAGCAGCCGGCCGGTGGCCGCGATGGCCCAGGCGATGTAGCCCCAGTAGCTGACGAAGTCACGGGAGAACTCCTCGCCGAAGGGCAGTTCGGTCGGCTCGACCAGGTGGCCCATCGCCTCCAGCCGGGCGGCCGTCTCCTCGACGACCCGCCTGGTCGGCTCGTCGGTCTTGGCGATCGGCGAGTCCACCACCAGGCCGATCCGCAGCCGCCGTTCACCCGGTCCCTCGACCAGGCCGAGCGGGGGCAGCGCGGGGTTGGCGCGGTGCCGCTCGGCGGCGGCGAAGAAGGCGGCGGTGTCGCGCACCGAGCGGGTCAGCACGCCGTCGGTGACCAGGTCGATCGGCAGTTTGCCGCTCTGGGCGTTGGTGACCAGCCGGCCCCGGGTGGGCTTGAGCCCGACCAGCCCGCAGCAGGCCGCCGGGATGCGGATCGAGCCGCCCCCGTCGTTGGCGTGCGCGATCGGCACCACGCCGGAGGCCACCAGGGCCGCCGAGCCGCCGGAGGAGGCACCGGCCGAGTGGGAGGGCTTCCAGGGGTTGCGCACCGGCGGGGCGGCGGCGAACTCGGTGGAGGCGTTGAGGCCGAACTCGGGCAGCCTGGTCTTGCCGAGGACGGCGAGGCCGCTGGCGAGGAACTGGTCGGTGAAGCGCGCGTTGCGGCGGGCCGGTCGGGCGCGGTAGGCCGCGCTGCCCATCGCCGTCGGCAGGCCGCGCAGGTCCACGTTGTCCTTGAGGTACGTCGGCACGCCCCACAGCGGGCCGCCGATGCCCTCCCGGCTGATCCGCGGCCTGTCGTACGAGGCGTGGGCGACGGGCAGCAGCGCGCCGTCCACCCGGGCCGCCCGGTCGACGGCCGCGCGGACCAGCTCCCTCGGGTCGGCCTCGCCGGCCCGCACCAGTGCGGCGAGGGCCACCGCGTCGTGGGCGCCCAGGGCGTCGTCGGCGAACGCGTGGACCCGCTCGTCGGTCATCCGAACTCCCCACTCCCTGCCGGGCGCCCCGCCGTCCGGCGATCGCACCGGCTGGTCGTTCCTGCCCGGTTCTACTGACCGGTAATCTCGCAAGGCTTCGAGTCTAGGCGTGACCGGCAGCCTCCGCCGAGCCGGGGCGCCGTTTCGCGGATGAACGATTCGTCACATCGCCGAGGGCGCACGACCGTTCAACCCACGCCCCCGCGTTCACCCCGTCCGCCGGTCCACGATCGTTTCGCCGTACGCCGCCGGGAAAGATCACGTTCACGATTCGTCCCGGTCCTCCCGCCCCAACCAAGGTGACGCCCGTGCCGACCCCCTTCTTCCCGACCACCCGGTTCACCGCGGCCCTCGCCCCCGGCGGCCTCCCCCTGCTCGGCCACGCCCCCGCCCTGCTCCACCGCCCGCACGAGTTCGTGGCCCGGCTGCCCGCCCACGGCGACCTCGTCCGGCTGCGGCTCGGCCCGCTCCACGCGTACGTGGTCTGCCACCCCGAGCTGGTCCGCCGGATGCTCGCCGACGACCACACCTTCGACAAGGGCGGGCCCCTCCTCGACATGACACGGGAGGTCGTCGGCAACGGCCTCGCCACCTGCCCCGCCGCCGTCCACCGGCACCAGCGCCGGATGCTGCAGCCCGCCTTCCACCGTGAACGGCTGCCCGCCCACGCCGCCCTGATGGCCGAGGAGATCGCCGGCGCCACCGCCCGCTGGCACGACGGCGACGTGATCGACGTCCCCGCCGCGATGCACCGTCTCAGCACCGCCGTCACCGCCCGCTGCCTGTTCGCCGCGCACGAGCGGGCCGGCTCGCCGCCGGTGCACCGGAGCATGGACGTCGTGACCCGCGGCCTCGCCCGGCGGGTGCTGCTGCCGCTGCCCGGCGCCGACCGCCTCCCCACCCCCGGCAACCGCCGCTTCCACCGCGCCCGGCAGGACCTCCGGGAGCTCACCCGGCGGCTGATCGCCGACCACCGCGCCACCGGCACCGACCGGCCCGACCTGCTCTCCACGCTGCTCGCCGCCACGGACGAGGACGGCCTGGGCCTGTCCGACGCCGAGATCCACGAGCAGGTGCTCACCTTCCTGCTCGCCGGCGTGGAGACCACCGCCGCCACCCTCTCCTGGGCCTGGACGCTGCTCGCCGCCAACCCGGCCGTCCGCGGCCGGCTGCACGCCGAGCTGGACACCGTCCTGGACGGCCGTCCCGCCCGCCACGAGGACCTGCCCGCCCTGCCGCTCACAGCGCGTATCGTCAGCGAGACCCTGCGGCTCTACCCGCCGCCGTGGATCCTCAGCCGCACCGCCACCACCGACGCGGAGCTCGGCGGCCACCACGTCCCGGCCGGCACCACCCTGCTGTTCAGCCCCTACCTGCTGCACCGCCGGGCCGACCTGTTCCCCCGCCCCCACCGCTTCGACCCCGACCGCTGGCTCACCACCGCCAGCCCCGCCCCCGGCACCTACACGCCGTTCGGCCTCGGCGCCCGCCGCTGCATCGGCGACGACTTCGGCACCACCGCGGCCGTCCTCGCCATCGCCACCATCGCCGCCCGCTGGACCATCACCCCCGCCCCCGGCCGGCCGGTCCGCCCCCGGCGCAGCTCCTCCCTCGCGCCCCGGCCCTTCACCGCGCGGCTGACCCGCCGGGTCCGCTGACCGGACGCCGACCGGCGTCCGGGGACGGGGCTTCGGTACTGTCCCGGCGTGGCCGGCCGCACGGGCGCCGGCCGGAACCAGGCCGCTCGACCGGGACACCACCACGCCATGAACGCTCGAACCCCACGGGGCCTCCTGACCCGCGCGCTGCACGCCGTCCGGACGTACCCGCGCCGCTCACCGCTGACCTTCGGCTACGTCGTCCTGCTCCTGCTCGGGCACGTCTGGGTCGAGAGCGTGCTCGCCGCCGACCGGGCGGACGCGCTCCGCGACCACATCAGCACCAACCTCGACAACCTGCACGACCACCCGGTCACCGCCCTGTTCGGCAGCGCGCTGCTCTTCGACGGCACCCTCACCGAGGTCCTCTCCACCGGCTTCGGCACCACCCTGATCGCCCTGGGCCTGGGTGTCTGCTGCTGCCTCGCCTGGACCGAGCGCCGCTACGGCGGCCTGCGCGCCGCCGCCGTCTTCCTCGGCGGGCACATCGGCGCGACCCTGATCACCGCCGCGGTGATCGTGCTCGCCCTGCGGCACGGCTGGTACCCGCAGGGCGTGCGGCAGGCCTCGGACTACGGCATCAGCTACGGCGCCCAGACCGTCCTCGCCCTCGCCACCCTCGCCGTGCCCCGGTGGGCCCGGCTGCCCTGGGCCGCCTTCGTCGTCGCCTGGCCGCTCGCCGGCGGCGAATGGCCAGGCCCGCTCCCGAAGTTCACCACCGTCGGCCACCTCCTCGCCGCCGCGCTCGGCTTCGCCCTGGCCGCCGCGGTGGCCCTCACCGCCTCCCGCCGCCGTCGCGCCGGGGCCCCGGGGTCCGCCTGACTCCCGCACGAGAACCGGGCGGGCGCCAGCGGGGCGGGCGCCGGCGAGGCGAGGGCGGGCCGGCGTCAGCGAGGCCGGCGTCAGCGGGGCGGGCGGCCGTCAGCGGCGATGGCGGCGAGCAGCCGCTCGATCTCCGCCAGCCGGCGCCGCAACTCCTCGACGTCGCCGCGGGTGGCGTTCTGCTCGTCCGCCTTGATCTCGACCAGCAGCTGCCCGTCCGGCTCCAGCCGGGCGCGGGCCACCTCACCGAGGTCGTCGCCGTTCTGGATCCGGATGGCGTGCTCCAGCTCGGACGGGCGCAGCGCCAGGTCGCGCAGCGCTCCGGGCACCAGCCTGCCGTCCCGGACCACGGTGGTGGCCCTGCCCTCCAGGACGCGGGCGGCCCTCGGGTCGCGGGCGAGCCAGCGGGTGACGCCGGCGTTCACCGCGACCAGGGTGACCGCCCCGATCACGCCGCCGAGCAGGCTGTTGTCGTTGCCGATGATGGCGTTCTGCACCACGTTGGAGAGCAGGAACACGACCACCATGTCGAAGGTGTTGAGCCCCGCCAGCCCGCGTTTCCCGGCGAGCCGGAACAGCACCAGGATCAACGCGTAGACGGCGATCGTGCGGAGGACCTTCTCCACGATCGGAATCTGGACGGCCACCAGGTCGTGCCACACTGCCCCGCTCCTCCCGCCTCGACTGCTGGGAACGGGGCAGAGGCTACGCCTCGGTCACCGCTTCGGCCTGCCGCGCCGGGCCGCCGCACCGCGCCCGCCGGCCTTGGCGCCTCCGGACTTCGCGCCCTTCGGCCCCCCGGCCCGCTGGCCGCCGGCCTTCTGGCCACCCGCCTTCTGCCCGGCCGCCTTCTGGGCGCCGGACTTCTGCCCGCCGGGCTTCTGCTGCTGCGGCTTGCGCGGGGCCGCCTTCCCTGGCTGGGCCTCGGGCGCCGCCTGCCCGGCGCCGCGGCCGCGCGAGCTGTTGACCGTACGGCCGCGGACGATCCCGATGAATTCCTCCACCAGGTCCGTCGTCCGCTCCTGCGGCCAGGACAGCGCCACCTGGGACTGCGGCGCCTCCACGACCGGCCGGTAGGTGAGGTCCCGGCGGTGGTGCAGCCGGGCCAGCGACTGCGGCACCAGGAGCACGCCGACGTTCGCCGCGACCAGCTCGATCGCGTCCGCCGTGCTGTCCGGCCGCGCGATGGCGGGGCGCCCGGGCAGGGTCTCGGCGGTGAAGCCGAGGGAGTCGTCGAGCGGGTGGAAGACCACCTCCTCGGCCAGGTCCGCCAGCGGGACCTCCTCGGCGGCGGCGAGCCAGTGGTCCTTGGGGAAGACCACCACGGTGGTCTCGGTGTAGAGCGGGATCGCGCTCAGCACGTCCTTGTCCACCGGCAGCCGGACCAGCCCGGCGTCCGCGCCGCCCTCGCGCAGGGTGCGCTCGGCATCGCCGAACGGGACCGCGAGGAGGTCCAGCGGCACGTCCGGGAGCCGCTCGCTCCAGACCCGGACCCATTTGCCGGGGGTCACGCCCGGGACGTACACGAGCCGGAAGGACGGGTTCACCTGCATGTCTGTCACAGGGCAAGGCTACCGACCGTGACCGGAAGCGCCCGCGCGCTCCCTTACCCTTGTCACCATGACATCGCTCAAGCAGAAGACCAGCCAGACCATGAAGCCGGCCACGGCGGCCAAGAAGCTGGGCATCTACCTCGACGCCGCGCCGACCGACTTCCAGGAGGGCGTGGTCTCCCGCGAGGAGCTGAACGCGCTGCAGGCCGAGCCGCCGCAGTGGCTCCAGGACCTGCGCAAGAACGGCCCGCACCCGCGCCCGGTGGTCGCCGCCAAGCTCGGCATCTCGATCTCCGGCCTGGCCCGCGGCGGCGTGACGGAGGCGCTGACCACCGAGCAGATCGAGGCCGTCAAGGCCGAGAACCCGCTCTGGCTCCAGCACGAGCGCGCCAACCAGGTGGACCTCCGCAAGGAGACCGCCCGGATCAAGGAGAAGCACGAGAAGGAGGCCGCCGCCAAGGCCGCCCAGGAGGGCAAGGCCGCCCAGGCGCGCTGACCCGTCTCCCCTCGGTGCGGCGGTGGCGGAAGGGGTGGAACTCCCCTCCCGCCGCGGCGTATTGACCGGGCCGTCGATCGCTCCGAATAATCGGCGGGATCGGGCGCGGCGGTACGCCGCACCGCGGCAACCGCACCGGGGGAGCGACCAGTGATCGAGCAGCCTCAGGACGCAGGGCGGACTCAGGACGCCGGACGGCACCAGTACGCGGGGCAGCCCCAGGACACCGGGCCTCGGGACACCGAGCTGCCTCGGCACGCGGGGCTCGCCGCGCTCGCGGACGAGTTCTTCGCCGCCGAGAACACCCACGACCCGTTCGACGCGACCCTCAGCGGGGTCGGGGGCTACGCCCACCTGGTGCCCGACCCGTCCCGCGAGGCCGCGCACCACCACCGCGGGACGCTGCGCGGCTTCGCCGGCCGGCTGGCCGCGATCCCGCCGGACACGCTGGCCGGCGAGGACCGGATCACCCACCGGGTGCTCGCCCGGCTGATCGACAACGGCATCGGCCGGATCACCCACGGGCTGGCCGAGTTCAGCGTCTCGGCGACCATCGTCGCCCCGCAGAACGAGGCCTTCTCCGCGCTCGCCATGACCTCGGTCGAGCAGGAGGGCGCCGACGCCTACCTGGAGCGCCTCGCCGCCCTGCCCGGCTACTTCGACGCCACGCTGCGCCGCACCCTGGACGCCGCCGCCGAGGGCCGCCGACCGCCGCGCAGCGGGGTCGACGCCGCCGTCGCCCAGCTGGAGGCCCACCTGGCCACCGCCCCGGCCGAGGACCAGCTGCTGCGGCCGCTGGCCGGCCGCCGGGAGTCCGAGCGCGCCCTGGCCATCGTGCGGGACGCCGTCCGCCCGGCGGTGGCCCGCTACCGGGCCGGGCTGGCCCAGCAGCTGGCACCGGTCGCCCGGCCGGACGACAAGCCCGGGGTCTGCCACGTGCCGGGCGGCGCCGAGGGCTACGCGGACGCCGTCGCCCGCTTCACCCGGCCGGGGCTCACCCCGCAGGAGGTGCACCGGATCGGCCTGGAGGCCGTGGCGGCGCTGCGCGAGGAGTTCGCCGAGCTGGGCGGCAAGGTCCTGGGCATCACCGACCCCGCGGCCGTGCTGACCGCGCTGCGCGAGGACCGCTCGCTGCGCTTCGGCAGCGCGGCCGAGATCGTCGTCCTGGTGGACGGGGCGCTGGAGCGGGCCCGCCTCGCCTGCGCCGACTGGTTCCGCCCGTACCCGATCGCCGACTGCGTGACCAGGGAGATCGACCCGATCGAGGCGGAGAACGCGCCGCTGGCCTACTACCAGCCGCCGGGCCCGGGCGGGCTGCCCGGAACCCACTGGATCAACACGCTGCGCCCGGAGAGCCGGTTCAGCTACGAGTACGAGGCGCTCGCCTTCCACGAGAGCGTGCCCGGCCACCACCTCCAGCTCGCCCTCGCCCGGACCCTGCACCACCTGCCGCTGTTCCGGCGGAACCCGAGCGGCCAGCTGACCGCCCACGTCGAGGGCTGGGGCCTGTACACCGAGCGGCTCGCGGACGAGATGGGGCTGTACAGCTCGGAGCTGTCCCGGTTCGGCATGCTCTCGATGGACGCACTGCGGGCGGTCCGGCTGGTGGTGGACACCGGGATGCACCACTACGGCTGGTCCCGGGAACGGGCGATGGCCTACCTGCGGGCCAACACCGCGACCCCCGGGGCCAACGTCCGCAACGAGATCGACCGCTACATCGCCTGGCCGGGCCAGGCCACCGCCTACCTGATCGGCCGCCGGGAGATCGTGCGGCACCGGGAACGGGCCGAGGCCGCGCTCGGCGCCCGGTTCGACGTCCGGGAGTTCCACCACCAGCTGATCGGGCACGGCAGCCTGCCGCTGGGGGTGCTGGAGGAACTGGTGACGGACTGGATCGCGGCGCAGTAGGCCGCACGTCCCGCTCTGCCCCACCATCGCTGCGCGTCCGCCGCAGGGCCGTCCGCCGGGCGGCACCGGGGGGCTCCACACCCCCGGTGCCGCCCGGTCGCCGTCAGAACCGGACGGTCCGCAGGACCGAGTCACCGCCCTGGAGCCCGGCCAGGTAGAGGGTGCGCCCGTCCGCCCCGAGCCGGACCTGGACGACGGAGTCCAGACCGAAGCCGGTGACGGTCTCGCCGGGGACGGCCGCGCCGGTCGCGGGGTCGTACGAGAGCAACGCGGCCTGTGCGGTCTTCGCGCCGGTGAACACGAGGAGCCGGCGTGAGTCGGGGCTCGCCCCGAGCAGCTGGGGGTCGTTGTCGAAGGGCCCCAGGGAGAAGCCGGACCGGAAGGTGTTCGTCGCCGGGTCGAGGGTGTCGAGGGAGACGGTGCCCCATTCGCGGTAGCCGCTCGCGTAGACGGTGCGGCCGTCGGGGGCGGGCACGACCGCCTCGGCGAAGCCGAAGTCCGCCACCCGGTCGATGACCTCCGGGACGGCGCCCTCGACGTCCAGGTGGTACAGGTTGTCCGCGGTGCCGACCCAGGCGTCGGTGGCGTCGGGGCCGAGCACCACCTGGTTCACGGTGAAGCCGGTGAGCGTCACGCTGCCGGGGAAGGTCCGGGTGGCGGGGTCGTAGGCGAGGACGCGGCCGGCCCGGCTGCCCATGCGCACGCCGTAGGGGCCGTACTGGGACAGCCAGAGCCGGGTGCCGTCCGGACTGACGGTCACCCCGTGCAGCCCGCCCTTGGTCATCGCTCCGGGACGGGGCTGGTCGGGCGTGGCGACCCGGGCGAGCAGCCCGCCGGTGACGGCGTCGAAGGTCAGCAGGTCCCAGTTGACGGTCACGTAGACCCGGCTGCCGTCCGGGCTGACGGTCGGACGGCCGACCATGTCGAAGGAGGAGACGGTGAGCAGGTCGGTGCTCACCCCGGTCCGAAGGTCGAGACTGCGGACCACGCGGGCCCCGTGTCCCGGGTCGATGTCGTAACTGGCCACCACGAACGCGCGGCTGCCGTCCGGGCTGACGGTGAACGACTCGCCCTTCGCCCCCACCACCAGGGTGTCCGAGACCACGCCCTGCCGGACCGTCACCGCCGGGCCGGCCGGCGCGGCCGCCACCGCCCCCGTCCCGGTCACCAGCAGCGCCCCCGCCGCCACCACCGCGCCAAGCCAACGCGCTTTCCGCACAAGCCCGTTCATGCTTCCCCTCCCGCCGGTCGGATCGCGGCTTCGCCGCGTCCGCGTCAGGCTACGACACCTTCGCGGGGCCCGCGTAGCGGTTCGGCCGGAGTCGGTCCCACTCCGGCCGAACACAGCCCCTTCACGACACCCCCGGAACCGGAACCGGCCACGGCGTCGACATCGGCGTCAGCGTCAGCGTCAGCGTCGGCATCGGCATCGGCATCGGCATCGGCATCGGCGTCAGCGTCAGCGTCAGCGTCAGCGTCAGCGTCGGCGTCGGCATCGGCATCGGCATCGGCATCGGCATCAGCATCGGCCGGATTCGCCGCCGTCACGGAAACGGTTCCGCGCGCCCGGCGCGGGCTTCCCGCGCCCGAACGCGGCGTCACCCCAACGGCCCCGCCGGCACGGTAGGGTCCGCTGACACGGCCACCGGCACGCCCGGCGACCGCCGCCCACGCCCACCCCGATGGAGGAACCCGTGCCGGCTCCCGCCCGCCGCGCCCTGGCCATGGCCGCCGCCGCCCTGTTCGCCGCCGCGGCCGCGGGTTGCTCACCCGGCGGCGGCCACACCGCCGGGAGCGCCAGGTCCGGCTCCGCGGCGGCCGCCCCGCCCGCCGCCTCGATCGTCACCGGCCCCGGCCCGAAGGGCAGTTACGAGGTCCAGCCGCAGCCCGCACCGGGCAGCTGCCACTACCGCCACACCGCGGACCAGCAGCCGCTGCCGGACCCCGCCTGCACCCCGGGCGCGATCAGCCCGGCGGTCAGCCAGGACAACCTCAAGGACACCATCTGCAAGCCGGGCGGCTACACCTCGACCATCCGCCCACCGGCGAACATCACCGGCAAGGAGAAGGCCGAGAACGCCAAGTCCTATGCCTACACGGGGCCGTTGGCCGATGCCGAGTACGACCACCTGATCAGCCTCCAGCTCGGCGGCGACCCCAACGACCCGCGCAACCTGTGGGTCGAGCCGCCCTCCCCCGGCCACGTCCCCGGCAAGGGCCCGAACAACCCCAAGGACACGGTGGAGACCCACCTGCACACCGCGATCTGCAAGGGCCGGATCACCCTGGCCGCCGCCCAGCAGGCGATCGCCACCGACTGGACGACCGCCGAGGGCAGGCTCGCCGTCGACACCGGCTCCGCCCCGACCGCCGCGCCCGACGCCGACGGGGACTGACAGGCCCTCGGAGCTCAACTTCCGGGCACAGCACCGTCGTCGCGACTGCCCCCGATGTCGCCCGCCCCCGATGTCGCCCGTTCACGTGTCCGGTCACGTCACCGGTGGGGCGGGTGCCACGGCGACGGGCCGGCGCTCACCTGTTCCGTCACCCGAGTGCGGGCTCAGTGGCGAGGACGGGCGTCAAGGGGCTCGGCAGAGAGTCGACGGATCTCAGGTCCGGCGCGGTGTTCGCCGTGCTGTCGGTGGTGATCGACGGCTTGCCGCTGTCCAGGATCTGGCGCTGGGCCGGGGAACAGACACCCGGGGAGCACCACTCGGCGGTGCTGCGGACCTGGCGGCTCCTCGCGGGCATCGCGTTCACGGTGCTGCTCGGCATGGCCGTCGCCGGTCAGCGGTCCACCCCGCAGCGCCGCCGGCGCTGCGCGATGCTCGGCCTCCTCCTCGGCCATCTGGCCCTGGCGGCCTTCCTGGCCCTCGCGGTCGCCCTGCTCCTGGGCGGCGGCATCGGCGGCATCCCCTGGGGGCGTGTCTGACCGCCCAGGCCGGTCGACCATCCGGCCGCCGCCCGCCGCCCGGCCACCGAGGTGTCCGGGAGACGGGCGGCGAAGGCACGGGCCCGGCCGGTCAGGCCACCGGCGGGACGACCGGCAGGTTGCGCTTGTGCTCGGTGCGGCGGTAGTGGCCGAGGACGGTCCGGAAGACCTCCTCGCTGACCGGCATGCCCTCCAGGAAGTCGTCCAGGGCGTCGTAGCTGACACCGAGGGCGTCCTCGTCGGGGCGGCCGGGGGCGAGGTTCTCCAGGTCGGCGGTCGGGACCTTCTTGACCAGCTCGGCCGGCGCGCCCAGCGCCTCGGCGATCGCCCGCACCTGGCGCTTGGTCAGGCCGGACAGCGGCATCACGTCGGCCGCGCCGTCGCCGAACTTGGTGAAGAAGCCGACGGCGGCCTCGGCCCCGTGGTCGGTGCCGACCACCAGCCCGCCCTTGGCGCCGGCCGCCGCGTACTGGACCACCATCCGCTGGCGGGCCTTGACGTTGCCACCGACGAAGTCCTCGTGGCCGTGGTCGGAGTAGGTCAGTCCGGCGGCCCTGAGGGCGGCCAGCGCGCCGTCGGTGGCGGGCTTGACGTCGACGGTCAGCACCTCGTCGGCGCGGATGAAGCCGAGCGCGAGCTGGGCGTCCGCCTCGTCCGCCTGGACCCCGTACGGCAGCCGCATCGCGGTGAAGGTCACCTGGCGCCCCTCGGCCCGCAGCCGCTCGACGGCGAGCTGGCAGAGCCGCCCGGCGGTGGTGGAGTCGACGCCGCCGCTGATGCCCAGCACCAGGCTGCGCGCGCCGGTGGTCCGCACCTGGTCGGCCAGGAACTCCACCCGGCGCTCGGCCTCCGCCGCGGGGTCCGGTACGGGCGCGACCCCGAGGGCACGGGCGATCTCCCGCTGGACGTCGGCAGGCAGGGGCTCGGTCATTCCGACTCCTCGGGACGGTGGGTACGTGACGCGCTCCCGAGGATACGACCCCCGGCGGCACGGCCGTCACGGGCGGGGGGTCTCCCCCGGTTCCGCCCGCCCCTCGGGCCCGTCGGGCTTGCGCAGCGAGACCGGCTGCTCCGGGCCCGGTCCCTGGTGCGCCAGGATCTCCAGCACCACCCGGCCGTCCACCGTCTCCTGGGCGACCAGCAGCGCCGCCAGCTCGTCCAGGTGGTGCCGGTGCTCGGTGAGCAGGTCGAGGGCCCGCCGTTCGGCCCGGCGCAGCAGGCCGGCCACCGCCTCGTCCACGGCGCGCTGGGTCTGCTCGGAGTACGGGCGGCGCAGCAGGTCCTCGGGGCTGTCGCCGAGGTAGTGCGGGGTACCGCTGGAGTAGCCGACCGGGCCGAGTTCCGGGGAGAGGCCGAACTCGCGGACCATCCGGGTGGCGACCGAGGTGGCGTTGGCGAGGTCGTTGGCGGCGCCCGTGGAGCCCTCGCCGAAGACCACCAGCTCCGCCGCCCGGCCGCCGAGCTGGACGGTGAGCAGGTCGGTCAGGTAGCCCTCGCTGTACAGGTGCCGTTCGGCCTCGGGCAACTGCTCGGTGGCGCCGAGGGCGACGCCGGCCGGGAGGATCGTCACCTTGGCGACCGGGTCGGCGCGCTCGCACAGCGCGGCCATCAGCGCGTGCCCGGACTCGTGCACCGCCACGGCGTGCCGTTCCTCGGGCAGCAGCGCGTTGGAGGACTCCCGGCGGCCGAGCAGCACCCGGTCGCGGGCGGCGTCGAGGTCGTCGGCGGTGAGGACGGACCGGTCGGCGCGCACGGCGTTGATGGCGGCCTCGTTGACCAGGTTGGCGAGGTCGGCGCCGGAGAAGCCGGGGGTGCCGCGGGCGAGCCGCCCGAGGTCGACGTCCGGGTCCAGGTTCTTGCCCCGGGCGTGCACGGCGAGGATGGCCGCCCGTTCGGCCTGGTTGGGCAGCGGTACGGTGACCTGCCGGTCGAAGCGGCCGGGGCGCAGCAGGGCCGGGTCGAGGGCGTCCGGGCGGTTGGTGGCGGCGATGACGACGATGCCGGTGCTCTGGTCGAAGCCGTCCATCTCGGCGAGCAGCTGGTTCAGGGTCTGCTCGCGCTCGTCGTTGCCGCCGAGCCGGGTGCCGCCCGCGCGGCGGCCGCCGACGGCGTCGATCTCGTCGATGAAGATGATCGACGGCGCGCGTTTGCGGGCGTCCTCGAAGAGGTCCCGGACCCGGGAGGCGCCGACGCCGACGAACATCTCCACGAAGCCGGAGCCGGTGACCGAGAGGAAGGGCACCGAGGCCTCCCCCGCGACGGCCCGGGCGAGCAGGGTCTTGCCGGTGCCTGGCGGCCCGACCATGATCACCCCGCGTGGCCCCTTGGCCCCGGCGGCGGCGTACCGCTCGGGGCTGCGCAGGAAGTCGACCACCTCGCTGACCTCCTGCTTCACCCCCTCGTAGCCGGCCACGTCGGCGAACCCGGTGTTCGGCCGCTCGGCCTCGATGATCTTGGCCCGGGACCGTCCGATGGCGCTCAGGCCACCGCCCAGCGAGCGGGCGGCCATCCGGCCGGACCAGAGGAACAGCGCGCCGAAGATCAGCAGCGGCAGGAACAGCAGCAGGGTGGACCAGGCCGAGCCGCCGCCGCTGGTCCGGCTGCCGGTGACGGTCACCTGGTGGTCGGAGAGCGCGCTGCTGAGCTGGGAGGTGTCCAGGGCGGTGGGGATCTGGCTGGTGAAGTGGGTGCCGTCCTTGAGCGTGCCGCTCACCCCGCCGGTGTCGCTGACGTCCACGGTCTGCACCTGGCCGGCGTTGACCCGGTTCACGAAGTCGCTGTAGCCGTAGCGGGTGCCGGGCTTGCCCGGGTTGGAGAAGAGCACCAGCAGGAGCAGCGTCACCAGCACGGCGACGGGCAGCAGCCAGCGGCGCCACGAGGGCGGCGGGGGCTTGCCGGGGCCCCCTGGGCCGCCCGGGCCGCCGGGCCCCGGGCCCTGGTTACGGCCCTGGCCCGGGCCCTGGCCGCGCGGCTGATCCCAGCCCGGCCTCGGGCCCGGGCCGGTGCCGGGGCCGGCGCCCGAGTCGGTGCCCGGGCCGGTGCCCGGGCCGGAATCGGGCCCCGATGGAGTCGTGGGGTGATGGGCAGCGCGCAGCCGGATTCGTACGATCATCCACGCTCACCGCCTCTCGGCGCCGCATTCTCGGGGCCGCACTCTCGGGGGGCCGGACAGCCTCCGCCCCTCCATGGTCGGACGGTCCGCGCCCGGACGGGAGACCGAACGGGGTGGAAACGGTCCACCCGGGGGAGAACGGCGTGTGCGGCGCCCCGGCCGACAGCCTCGGAGCGCGGGCGTCCGCCGGGCTCCGGCCCTTGGCCGCTCCGCCGGCCACGGTGTCGGCCACGCTCACGGCACAGGTGCCGGCCACGCTCACGGCACATCCGGGCACGGGGAGTTGGCGATCGAGCGGCCTGCCAGGGCTGTTCGTGACCTAGAGTAGCCGCATGGTCAACGAGGAACTGCCCGCCATGCGCACGACGCCCGAGGCCGCCGTGGAACCCCGGGCCGGGGACGGCGACCGGGAGGCGGTGGCCGAGCAGTTGCGGGTCGCCGCCGGCGAAGGCCGCATCGACCTCGCGGAGTTGGAGGAGCGGCTCGACCTGACCTACGCCGCGCGGACGTACCGCCAACTCGACGTCCTGGTGGCGGACCTCGGCGGACGGGTGGGGCCCGGAGCGGAGTCCACGGAGGAGGCCCTCGTGCTCCGGCCCCGGATGAACAACATGGTGCAGGCCGGCCGGTGGTCGGTGCCCCGCCGGATCGTCGCGGAGACCAGGATGTCGCTGCTCACGATCGACTTCACCGAGGCCGTCTGCCCCCACCGGGAGGTCACGGTGGAGGCGTCGACCGGCCTGGGCCACGTGCGGCTGATCGTCCCGCGCGGCTGGGGCGTACGGATCGACCCGTCGAGCACCAACACCGGGAACATCGTCAACAAGGCCGCCGAGTCGGCGGAGCCCGGCGCCCCGACGCTGGTCCTGATCGGCCACCCCCGGTCGGGGCCGATCAGGATCAAGCAGCGCCGCCGGGGCTGACGGGCGGGGGCGGGTCTGGCCTGGCCTGGCCTCTGGCCGCCTCTGGCCGCGTCGGCCTGCGTCGGGCCTGGTGGGGTCGGGTCGGATCAGGAGAAGTCGAGGCCGCCCGTCCGGGTCCGCTTGAGTTCGAAGAACTTCGGGTACCCGGCCAGCAGCCGCACACCCTCGAAGACCCGTACGGCGTCCTCGCCGCGCGGGATGGCGCTCAGCACCGGGCCGAAGAAGGCCACGCCGTCCACGTGGATGGTCGGCGTGCCGACCTCCTCGCCGACCGGGTCCATACCCTCGTGGTGGCTCTTGCGCAGGGCCTCGTCGTGATCGGTGCTGTTCGCCGCCTCGGCCAGCTCCTCCGGCAGGCCCGCCGCCACCAGCGCCTCCCGGATGACGGTGTCGTCGGCGGCCCGGTCCTGGTCGTGCAGCCGGGTGCCGAGCTCGGTGTACAACTCGCGCAGCACCTGCGGGCCGTACTGCTCGGCGGCGGCTATGCAGACGCGTACGGGGCCCCAGCCGGTGGTCATCAGGCGCTGGTAGCGCTCGGGCAGGTCGGTGCGGCCCTCGTTGAGGACGGACAGGCTCATCACCCGGAAGTTCAGGTCGAGTTCGCGCTGCCGCTCGACCTCCAGGATCCACCGCGAGGTGATCCAGGCGAACGGGCAGACGGGGTCGAAGTAGAAGTCGACCCTGACGGTGTCACTGTCGGGCTTGTGGCCCTTGTCGAGGGGCTGGAGGGCGTGGTGGGCGGGGTGCTGGTCGAGCACGCTGTTCGTCACATCGTTCGTCACATCGTTCGTCACACGGGAGAGACTAGTGGCCGAATGGCCCACTTCCCAGGGCCAATCGACAGCCACTGTGTCGGGCCACTTTCAGCCCCGGACTCACGCCCGACCACCCTGCTCAGGAACACGTCGTCCCGTCCGCCGGCACCGTGCCGTCCAGCAGGTAGGCGTCCACGGTCTGCTTCAGGCACGCGTTGCCGGTGTTGTAGCCGCCGTGCCCCTCGCCCTGCAGGGTGACGCCGACGCCGACCCCCGCGCCGAGCTGCTGCGCCATCGTCCGGGCGCCCTCCACCGGGGTGGCCGGGTCCCCGGTGGTGCCGACCACCAGGATCGGGGCGGCGCCCGGCGCGGAGACCTCCGGGTGGGCGGTCTTGCCGGGGACGGGCCAGCCGGTGCAGCCGGTCAGGCCCCAGGCGGTGAAGGTCCCGAACACCGGGGAGGCGGCGCGGAACTGCGGCAGCTGCTGCTGCACGTCCTGGTCCGAGTAGCGCTGCCGGGCGTCCACGCAGCCGATCGCCCGGTTCGCGGCGTCGAGGTTGTTGTAGTGCCCCTGCGGGTCGCGCCCGTTCAGCGCGTCGGCGAGCTGGAGCAGCGTGTCACCGGTGCCCTGCCGCATCGCCTCGGTGAGCCCGCCGACCAGCGCGGGCCAGGTCGCCTGGCTGTACAGGCCACCCGCGATGCCGGTGACCGCCAGGCTCTCGGTGAGCTGCCGCCCCTGCTTGGTGGGCAGCGGCGACTGGTCCAGCTGCTGCAGCAGTGCGGCGACCTTCGCCGTTCCCTCGTCGCCGCCCGCGCCCGTCGGGCAGGCGGCACCGGCCTGGGCCGCGCAGGCCTTCATGAAGTCGCCGAGGGCGAGTTGGAAGCCCTGGGCCTGGCCGAGCGCGGCCTGCTGCGGGTCCTTGGTGGGGTCGACCACCGAGTCCAGCACCATCCGGCCGACCTGCTGCGGGAACAGGTGGGCGTAGACGCCGCCGAGCTGGGTGCCGTAGCTGAAGCCGAAGTAGGACAGCTTCCGGTCACCCAGCACCTGGCGCATCAGGTCCATGTCGCGCGCGGCGCTCACGGTGTCCACGTACGGCAGCACCGCGCCGGAGTTGTGCTCGCAGGCGGCGGCGAACCCGGCGTTGGTGTCGTCCAGGGCCTTCACCTCGTCGGGGGTGTCGGGGGTGCCGTCGGAGGCGGTGGCGGCGTCCATCGCCCGGTCGTCCAGGCAGGTCACCGTGGCGCTGGCACCGACTCCGCGCGGGTCGAAACTCACCAGGTCGTAGCGGGTGTTGAGGGAGGCGTAGTTCGCGGCGAAGGCGGGCAGGCCGACCACGCCGGAGGCGCCGGGGCCGCCGAAGTTGAACAGCAGCGAACCGATCCGCTGCTGCTCGTCCTTGGCGGGGGTGCGGATCAGTGCGAGGTCGATCGTCGCGCCGTCCGGTTTGCCGTAGTCCAGTGGGACCTTCAGGGTGGCGCACTGCCAGTCGGCCGCGGGCGCGGTGCCGGCGCCCTGGGCGGTGGTGGGGGCGGCGCAGGCGTGCCAGTCCAGGTGCTGGGTGGCCAGGACGGTGGCGGCTGCGGAGGCGCCGGTGGCGGTCCCGGTGGCCGTCCCGGTGCCGGTGGCCGGCGAGGTCGGTGCGGGTTCGGCGGCGGAGGGTTCGTCGGCCTGGCAGCCGGTGGCGGCGGTGAGCAGCAGGACGGTGAGGCCGAGCGCTCCGGCGCTGCGGACGACGGTGTGCATGGGTGGGTCCACCTCTCGGTCGGCCGGGCGCCCCGGCGCGCGGTCACGGGCCTGCGGGCCTGCGGGCCTTGGGGCCTGCGGGCCTTTGGGCCTGCCGGACGCCCGTGCGCTCGGCAGGACGGCGTACGCCCGGCGCTCGGTTCGTCGACGCACCGCAGACCCTAGGGTCTGGAGCCCGCCGGTGCCGTGCGGAGGCCCACGGACGGGGGCGTGCGCCGGACCGGCTGCCACCGGCCGAACGGGTGAGGAACGGGTCTGCGCGGCCCGGTTGCGGGGCGCCTGCCTCCCACTGCCCGGTCTCCACCCTGCCGATCGGCAGGGTGGAGACCGGGGTTGCGTCTTGGGGACCTCCCGATCGGCACATGTGCGACGGACCGGCAGCACGCAAGGATGACGGGCATCGGGGCCCCGCCGGTGGGGCCCGGGAAGGAGCCCTGCCGTGACCGCCCTGTTCCTCTCGCTCTCCCTGTCCGCCGCCTTCTGCGTCCGTCTCCGCTTCGCCCTCGGCGCAGGCCTCGGGTCCGCTGGCTTCGGGTCCGCTGGCTTCGGGTCCGCTGGCCTCGGCTCCGCAGGCCTCGGCCCCGCAGGCCTCGGGGGTCGCCGACGCGCCTCCTCAGCGCAGCGCCATGCCCGGGGTTCCCCGCACCGCGTACGCGGGCAGGCGCAGCCCGCCGAGGGCCGCGCGGGGCAGGCTCAGCCCGAAGCGCCGTTCGACGGCGCCGAGGGCACGGCGCCGGGCGGCGCCGCCGGCCTCCCGCCCGGGGTCACAGGAGGTCACGCCGTCGGCCTCCAGGACTCCGGCGGCGACGAGGTCCGGCACCAGCAGGTCCGGCTCCTGGCCCCAGCGCCAGCGCTCCTCGCCGAGGCCGAAGCCGCACAGCACGGCGCCGTCCCGGGCGTAGTCGAGCAGGGCCGGCCGCTGCTCCGGCATCGGGCGGAAGTGCACCACCTCGGCTCCGTCACGCGCTATCTCGGTGATCAGCTCACCGCCGGTGGAGTCGCCGTACTCGATCGCGAACGACCAGCCGGCGCAGCTGCCGACGCGGATCACGCCGTCGCCGTCGTCACCGGGGCGGTAGACCTCGATGTCGAGGTCCCGGATCTCGGCATCGCTGATCGGCTCGGTCGCGGTGGCCGGGTCGGCGCCCATCCGGCGGGCGAGTTCCTCGGGCGTGATCCCCCGGGCGAAGACGACGCCGCCGAGCTCACCGTCCGTGTCGGCGCCGCCCGTTGGGCATCGCCCGGCGCCGGTCCCGCCGATCTCCGCGAGCCACTGGATGCCGTCGCCGTCCTGCCCCGCTCCCCCGTGCGTGCCGTCGGTCATGCCGCCCTCCCCTCGCGCGCGGCCTGCGGTGACCGGGCGCGCCGGTGGGCACCCTAACCGACGCGGCCGACAGCCGGTCTCCGGTCGCCGGATCACTGCCGGAACCAGCCGTACGCGGGCCGACAACCACCCCCGATCGATCGGAAGGAGACTACCCCGAAGCCGAACTCGCCCGGCCCGAGCAGCCGTTCACCCGGACACGACCGTCGCTTCCTGTCCCACCGCTTCGAACAGCATCTTCGCGGCGACCATCGCCCCGTCGGTGCGGATGCCGCCGGCCACGGCCCCCGCCCGTGTCCTGGTCTCCGGCGCCAGGGCCGTGGTGAGCGCGGCGGAGAGCGAGTCGACGGTCGGCGTGCGGTCGAGATGGGCCGCGCCGATGCCCAACTCGGCCACCCGGGCGGCCCAGTAGGGCTGGTCCGCGATCCGGGGGACGACCACCTGGGGCGCCCCGGCCACGGCCGCGGTCGTCGTGGTGCCCGCACCGCCGTGGTGGACGACGGCGGCCACCCGGCGGAACAGGGCCTGCTGGTTCACCTCGCCGACGACGTGGCAGTCCTCCCGGTCGTCGGTCGGGGTGAGCCCGGCCCAGCCACGGGCGAGGAGCAGCCGGCGGCCCTGCGCGCGGGCCGCTTCGACGGCCACCCGCGCGATGCCCTCCGGAGCGTACGCGGCCATGCTGCCGAAGCCGACGTACACGGGCGGCTCACCCGCGTCCAGGAACGCCTCCAGGTCGGCCGGGAGCGGGCGGTCGTCGGGCAGGATCCACGCCCCGGTCGGCACCACGTCGAGCTCCGTCATGCCCTCGGACGGGCACAGCGTCGGGTCCGCCGCCAGCCACGGCCGCTCGGTGAAGACGTGGTCGCGGACGTTCTCCACCGGCGGCAGTCCGATCGCCGCCCGGTGGCTGTTGAGCGCCTCCCCGTACAGCGCGTTCACCCGCTGGGCGTCCTGCTCCCACAGCTTCCGGTAGTCGGTCTCGTCCTCCGGGGACGGCGTTCCCGGCCGCCGCCCGGGCCGGAAGTGCCGCGAGGGCAGCCCGAAGATGTGGAAGCAGGCCAGCACATAGTGGAGGCCGAGCTTCTCGGCGACGTCCCGCGCCCCGGCCGGCATCAGCCCGGTCGCCAGCAGCACGTCACAGCCCTCGGCAGCGGCGGTCAGCGTCTCGAACCGCGCGGCGACCAGCTCACGGGCCAGCCGGAACGCGTCCTCCGCCGTCGGCGGCTTCGGACCAGCAACCACCGACCGCACCGTCGGCCCGAGCGGCACCAACGGCACCCCGGCCCGCGCCAGCACCGCCACGAACTCCTCGTCCGGCGGCGCACACACCCGCACCTCCGCACCGAGCCCCCGCAACGCCACCGCCAGCCCGGCCAGCGGCTCGACATCCCCGCGCGATCCCCACGTCGTCATCAACACACGCATTTCACGACTCCCGTTCCCGCAGGTCATGGCCTTACGAGCGGGATTCTGCGACAGCTCGGGGGCCTTGCCGCAAGCCCCGGGTCACGCTATAGCTTGATAGTGGCAAGGGGATTGACTCTCCTTGCCCCTTTCTTTGGCCGCCCGGTCCCACCCACTCCCCCGAACCGGCCATCCCGTAGCAATCCCGCCCCTGGCCTCCGGGGCACCGTGCAGGCCCCACAGGACGCGAGCGGCCACCACGCATCAGCCAGGGGCCCGCCCCACCACCCAGTCGCACCATCCCACCAACCACCCACCAACACGGCACGCAGACCCGCCACCACCACGACGCCCACCGGCGAACGCGCCACCCAAGCCCGGCCAGGCACAACGCCGGCCAGGCGCTCACCGCGCTGGAGGCGCTGTCGGCGGTGACCCTGCGGCCTGCGAGGTGTAGCGGTCGGGTTGGATCACCGTCGGCCGCCGCGCGGACCTCCCCGTCTCCCGCTCGGCTGCTTCCCCGGGGCGCGTTCGACGTCCCGTTCCCGCACGTCTGCAGGACGTTGCACAGCGGGGGCGTCCGCTTCGGCGCCACGGTGGACTTCGCGTCCACGGCCGCCGCCCGGGTGGAGGCCTTCGCGATGCGCGGGATCAGCGGCCCGCTCCGGGGCCGTACGCGCAAGCCCGGCCGGCTGCTCGTCGAGGTCTACGCCCCTGCGGTCCGCGACGGCCTGTGGCGCTCGGGCCTCACGTCCGTCTCCGAGCTCGCGGGCCCTGCCGGATGGCGGCCCTCGGCTTCGCCGTGGATCGCCCCCGGTCCGGTTCCCGCTCCTCAAGCCGGACGCCGACGGGCGCGCGGCTGCCGCCCGGGCACTGGCCCCCGTGGGCGAGGCGGCGCCGAACGGGCTGAGCCCGGACCAACTGCTGCGGCGGGTCCCGCCGGAGGACGACCGGGCCACCGCGACTGCACGCCGGCGACGGCCTGGCCCGCATCCCGTTGTCGGCCGTCCCGGTCGCCCTCGCCGCGCTCGCCGTCCGGGCGCACGGGTGGAGGCTCGGCGTAGCCTCCGGCTACCTCGCGGTCACCGTGATCGGCACGGGCCGGCAGGCCGGCGGGCGGACAGACGGGCGGACAGACGGGCGGGCACGAGACCCGCCCGGTCGGTCCGCGCAGGCCTGTCAGCCCGTGAACCGACCGTCCCGCGCCACCACCCGGCCCGCACGGACCACCAGTTCGCGCGCCGGCAGGTCGACCACCACCTGCGGCAGGCACTCGCCGGTCACCAGCATGAAGTCGGCGGGCGTGCCCGGCTTCAGGGTGGCGGCCGGCAGGTCCAGCAGTTCGGCGCCGCCGTCGGCCGCCAGGGCGAAGCAGTCGGCCAGTTGCCCGTCGGTGCGGGCGTCGGTGGTCCAGCCGAGCAGGTGGGCGCGGTGCAGGAGGTCGGCGTTGCCGTACGGGCTCCACGAGTCACGCACGCCGTCCGAGCCGAGGCCGACCCGCACCCCGTGCGCCCGCAGCTCGCGGAACGGCAGCACCTGGTGGGCGGAAGGCGCCACGGTGGTGAGGCCGACTCCGGATTCGGCCAGCTCGGCGGCGAGGTCGGCGAGTGGCGCGCCGGTCAGTTCGGGGACGCAGAAGGCGTGGCTGACGACCACCCGTCCGGCCAGTCCGGCCGTCCTGGTCCGCGCGGCGATCTCGCGCAGCGGGCCGAGGCCGCGCTCGCCCCGGTCGTGCAGGTGGATGTCCAGGCGCAGTCCGTGCTGCTCGGCGAGTCCGAACAGCAGCTCCAGTTGGGCGGGCCCCTCGCCGCCGGAGCCCTCGGCCGGGACGTCGTCGAAGCCCGCCGGGTCGATCCCGCCGATGGCGTCGATCAGGCCGCTCGCCGCCGCCTCGGCGAGCAGCGCGCCCGCGCCGGGCATCCGCCGGACGCCGTGCTGGGGGAAGGCCACCAGTTGGACGTCCAGCACTCCGGCCAGCCGTTCGCGCGCCTCGGCGAGGCCGGTCACCCCGGCCAGTCCGTACGCGGGCGCCACGTCCACGTGCGCCCGCACGGCGCGGGTGCCGCGCGTCACGGCGTGGCTGAGCAGTCGGTGGGCGCGGTCGGCGACGGGGGTGCGCTGGTGGCGGTGGAGGTCGACGTCGCCCTGTACGTACTCGGGCAGTGAGCCGGCCGGGCGGCGGCTGTACCAGGGCTCGCCCCAGGCGGTCTTGTCGGGGTGGATGTGCGCGTCCACCAGGGTGGGCAGCGCGATCCGGCCGCCGCCCTCGACCACCTCCGGCACCGCCCCGTCGGGCAGGCGCTCGGTCAGCTGACCGTCGACGGCGATCAGGTCGACGGCCCGGTCGGCGCCGTACGGGCGGACGTTCCGGAAGAGGGTGACGGAGGGCCTGGTCATGGGGTGCTCGCTCTCGCTCCTGGCCCCGGGGTGGTTCGCGTACGTATCCGTGGACGGAATGTGCTCACCAGGCAAAACGTCCCACCTTTCCTTCAACAGTCTGTTTATCATCTCCGGGTTCCCGTCCCCCGTCCGGAGTCGCTCACGCATGACCACACCACCGCCCGCCGACACGCCCCGACCGCATCCGCTGCACGCCCTGCGGGCCGCCGTCTTCGCCATCGGCGCCCTGCTCCTGCTGGTCGGGGTGGGCGTACTGCTCGACCAACCACTGCTGATCCCGTCGCTGGCCGCCAGCGCCGCGCTGGTGCACGGCGCGCCCGGGCTGCCGATCTCGCAGCCGCGCAACCTGATCGGCGGTCAGCTGATGTCGGCCCTGATCGGCTTCGCCACCCTGGCCGTCACGGGCAGCACCACCTGGGGCGCGGCCGTCGCCGCCGGGCTCTCGCTGGGCGCGATGATGCTCGCCCACCTCTCGCACTCCCCGGCTGTGGCCACCGCCGTGATCGTCGTCCTGCAGGCGCCGCACCCCGTGCCCTTCCTCCCGTTGCTCGTGCTGGCCACCGGCCTGCTGGTGCTCATCGGCCTGCTGCCCTGCCGGATCGGCGGGCACCCGGTCCGCTACCCGGTGTCCTGGTGACGGCCGGGCGGGAATGACGGCCGCGCGGGAATGACGGCCGCGCGGCAGTGACCGGCCGCACCGTCACGACCGGCCTCGCGCCGGTGCCTGATCTCCACTCTCCTGCCGAACACCGACGGCCGGGTCATCCGATCGGATGACCCGGCCGTCATCCGTTCCGTCCGACGGGGGCGACCGCCCCGCCGACGCCACCGGGCGCCCGCGACGGCAGGCTGGGATCGTCGCGCGCTGTCCGCCACCCCACCGAGGAGCCCCCCATGACCGCCCGCCCGCTCTCCCCCGCCGACCAGGCCCTGCTGGAGGCCGCCGACCACGGCGACGTCGACGCCGTCCGTACGGCCCTGACCGCGGGCGCGGCCCTCGAGGCCCGCGACGCCCAGGGCCGTACGCCGCTGCTGCGGGCCGCCCTCGCCGACCGGGTCGCCGTCGCCCGGCTGCTGGTCGAGGCCGGAGCGGACGTCAACGCGCGGGATTCCCGACTGAACACCCCCTGGCTGGTCACCGGCATCACCGGCAGCGTCCCGATGATGCGCGCCCTGCTGCCCGGCGGCCCGGACCTCACCCGCCGCAACCGCTACGGCGGGGTGTCGGTGATCCCCGCCGCCGAACGCGGCCACGTCGTCTACGTCCGCGCGGTCCTCGCCGAGACCGCCATCGACGTCGACCACGTCAACGACCTCGGCTGGACGGCCCTGCTCGAAGCCGTCCTCCTCGGCGACGGCGGCCAGGCACACCGGGAGATCGTCGAGGTCCTGCTCACCCACGGCGCCGATCCGCACCTCCCCGACGCCGACGGCGTCACCGCCCGCGCCCACGCCGAGCGCCGCGGCTTCCACACCATCGCCGCGGCACTGCGCACGGCGGAGGCCGGGGCCGAGGCCGCCCGCAACGACGGCACGGGCACTACCGGCTGAAGCCCCCGACGACGTCCTCGCGGATCGGCCGCTGTCAGTCGAACGTTCCGCCCAGCATGGCGACCAGCGGCCGCCCTGGATCGTCGTCGTCGGCGTCCCAGCCGTTGTACGTGGGATCCAGGAGCACCGACAGCGGGACCGACCAGGACAGTCGGTAGCGGAACACGGCCGGCGGCAGGCCCGGCCGGCGGACGGTGAGGCGGCAGCGCACGAGACCGCACTGCTGGTGGCTGATCTCGGTCCGCTCGTCCACCACCGTGGACCAGTCGTCGATGTGCAGGACCCGTTCGCCGTCCACCTCCCTCACCACGGTCAGCAGCCGGCCGAGCCGTTCCACCCAGACGACCTCGGAACCCGCCCAGCTCACCCGCGCCAACTCGTCGTTCCTTCCGTGCGGCCGGCCCGCCCGGCGGACGTGCCGTGTCCGGTTGACGTGCCATGTCCGGTTGACGTGCCGTGTCCGGTTGACGTGCCGTGTTCGGCGGACGGGCCGGACGGGGCCCTGGCCTGCCCCCGCCCCGAGGCCCGGGATCAGCGCTCGGGCAGGGCCCGATCCCCCTGCTCGGCCAGCGACCTGATGCCGTCGAGAGTGGCCGCCATGCCGGTGCGCAGCTCGTTCAGCCGGAAGTCGACGATCTTCTCCTCCAGCTCCGGCCTGGCGTCGATGAACAGGCTGGGGCCGCTGCGGCCCGGACCGATCACCACCGACTGGCGCAGCCGGGTGCCGCCGTCCTCGGGGGTCAGCTCGAAGCGCCACCGGGCCAGCGCCCCGAGGAGGTCGGACACCGGCTCGCCGTAGCGGCCGTCCGCGTCCATCACACCCCAGGCGAAGACCCGCCGGTCGCCCGGCCCGGCCGCTTCCGTCGCCCCGGTCAGCTCGGTGATCTCGGAGACCGTCCGCCAGTCGGGCATGCCCGTACGGCTGTTGTGCCCCTCGAAGCGGGCGCCCACCGCGGGGCCGTCCGCACCGTCCAGCCAGGCGACCCGCTGGAGCTCCGGGCTGAGCCGGGCGGGCAGGCCGATGTCCGTCACCAGGTCCCACACCCGCTCCACCGGCGCCGCGACGAACACCTCGCACTGCGTACCCGGACCTTCGGCGTACCGCATTCCCGTCCCCCTCTGCCTTCCTATGTCACCGCTCTTGCGCATCGATGCGGGTCGACACCCGCCCGCGCCCCCGCCTCGGCGTCCGGACGCCGGCGAGGACAGCGGGCGGGTTGCCGCCCTGGGCCCTGGTTCGATGATCGATCCGGCGGAACACCCAAGTCAATCCGCCGATTTACTGGGACACCCCCAAGCGATACCTTGGGCCTCCGTGACCATTGACGACCTCCGCGTCTTCGCCGCGGTCTGCCGGGCCGGCTCGCTCAGCGCCGTGGCCCGCGAGCTGAACTGCACCCAGTCCGCCGTCAGCCAGCACGTCCGACGGCTGGAACGGGAGGTCGGCCTCGCCCTGATCGAGCGCCACCCGCGCGGGGTCGTCCCCACCACCGCGGGGAGCCTGCTGCACACGGCGGTCGCCGCCGGCCTCGGCAGCATCGACCACGCGCTGCACCGGATCGCCGAACTCGCCCGCGGCGAGGGCGGATCCGTACGGATCACCACGGGCGCCACCAGCATCCGGCACTTCATGTCCGCGGCCGTGGTGGACTTCCGGCGGCGCTTCCCCCAGGTCAGCCTGGAGTTCCAGACCGAGGTGTCCAGCCGCAGCTGCCTGGAGTCGCTCAACGCCGGACGGGTCGACCTCGCCTGGATCACCCTCGGCGCCCCGGCCCGGGGCGTCGACCGGCGGCCGGTGGTCGAGCTGCCCTGGGTGCTCGCGGTCGCGGCGGGCGACCCGCTCGCCGCCCGGTCCCGGATCTCGCCCGCCGACCTCCAGGACGCCCGGCTGATCGGGCTGCCGCAGAACTCCGTCTCCCGCTCCCAGGTCGAGTCCTGGCTGGGGAAGTCGGGCATCCGGCCGGTCTTCGACACCAGTGTCGCCGACTGGGACACCGCGATCCTGCTCGCCGAACTCGGCCTCGGCCACGCCGTCGTCCCCGCCCTCCCCCAGTGGCAGGGCTCCGGCCACCCGGGCCTGCGGCTGCTTCCGCTGCCCGACCTGCCCGCCCTCACGGCCGGTTGGGCCGTCCGCGACTGGGAGAACCTCGGCCCGCTCGCACGTGCCTTCGCCGACACCGTCGCCACCCACTGCGGCCGCGACACCCCGCGGGCCGGCGGCCCGGTCGCGGGCTGACGGCGGCGCGGCCGGCCGCAGCGGGGCCGGCCGGCATCCACACGCCGTCCCGAGCCGCCGCCGGCCGCAGCGGGGCGAGTCCTCCGGCGGGACGTCCGGCAGGCCGCGCAGCCGCCCCCTCCCCGCGCGGCGATCGCCACCTCGCAACGCAACTGCGCCGGCAGCTACGGCCGGTGGGACAGCCGGTGCCGCAGCACCGACCCCGCGGTTCCGCCCACGCCCACGCCCACGCCCACGCCCACGCCCACACTCACGCTCACGCCCACGCCCACGTCGGCCCGGCCGCCGGGCGGGACCGAGCCCTTCCGCCCGCCCGCGCAGTAGTCGCGTGGCCCTCGTCAGCGGCTGTGGAAGGAGTGGCTGCGCCCGATCTGCGCGAAGCCCCGGCGGCCGTACCACTCACGCGGCCAGTCCACCGCGTCCGCGAGCAGGAACAGCCGCGGGGCGCCGGCCTCGGCCGCCAGTGCCAGGCCGGTGGCGAGCAGGGTGTCGCCGTGGCCGGCGCCCCGGTGCCGTGAGGCCGTCACCAGGTCCTCCAACTGGGCCAGCCCGAGCGATGGTTCGAGGTAGAGGTCGCTCCAGGCCGCGACCTCGCCGGCCGGTGTCCGGGCGGCCAGGAAGTGCACCCCCGCGGCACCGCGCAGCCGGGCGGCACGGCGGTCGGTGAGCTGCCGGCCGAGCTCCTCGTCCTCGCTCCACTCCCGCTGCTGGCGCAGCACCGCCTCCCGCATCTCGGCCAACTCCACGGGGATGGCGGCCGGTTCGGGCCTGAGGCAGCCGTCCGTCGACCGGGCCAGGATCACCACGCTCTCCCGCTCGTACCCCGCCGCCGTCAGCACCGGGGCGGCCCGCTCGCCCGAGTCCGGGTCCAGCACCGTGATGCGGTACCGGCGGCGCCGCCCCAGCCATCGGGCGGCCAGCTCGGGCAGCACCGCCGGATCGGTGCCCGGGCCCTCGACGACCAGCTGGTTGTGCTCCTCCGAGCGGGCGAACTCGGCGTCCCGGACAGCGAACACCCCCGGGAACTCGGGAAGTTCGAGGATTTCAGCCGCCTGGCGGCGGGCGAAGGCGGAGCGGAAGGTGGTCACGCGCGCGAGTAGATCCGACATCCCGCCATGATCACCCCCGGGACCGCCCGTGGACAACCGCTTTCCCGGGCCCCGCACCTGCCCCCGCGCCCCCACAGGCCGCACACCGCCCCGGCGGACTAACGATCCAGGAAGCGCCGGATCCCGTCCCGCACGCCGTCCGTCGGCACGGTCGCCGCGAAGGCCGCCGCCTCGACCGCCAGCCCCTCGTCGATCGGCAGGTTGATGCCCCGGGTCACGGCCCGCAGACAGGCGGCCACGGCGGTCGGCGCGTGCCGGATGATCCGCTCGGCCAACTCGCGGGCGGTGTCCAGCAGTTCGTCCGCCGGGACGACGGAGTTGACCAGGCCGAGCTCGGCGGCCCGGGCGGCGGGGATCGGGTCGCCGGTGAGGATCAGCTCCAGACCGCGCTTGCGGCCTACGTGCCGCGGCAGCCGCTGCGAGCCGCCGAAGGGCGGCGGGAAGCCGAGCGAGATCTCGGGCTTGGCGAAGGTCGCGTGCTCGGCCGCGACGGCCAGCGGCGCGGCCTCGGTGATCTCGCAACCACCCCCGTAGGCCAGGCCGTTGACGGCCACGATGACCGGCTTGGGGAACTCCTCGATCCGCCGGGTGAGGGTGTGCCCGCGCCGGACGAACTCGCGCAGCGCCCGCTCCGGCCCGCCCGCGATGCTGGCCGCCAGCGACGGAATGTCGGCGCCCGCGCTGAACGCCCGCCCGCCGGCGCCGGTGAGGATCACGGCGCGGACGCTGTCGTCGGCGTCGATCAGGTCGAGCTCGGCGAGCAGCGCGTCGATCGTCGGGTAGTCGAGGGCGTTGAGCTTCTTCTCCCGGTCGATGGTGAGGGTGACGACGTGCCGGTCCCGCTCGCTGCGGATGGTCATGGGCGCGTGCTCCGTTCCTGGCCTCGCTGCTGGATGTGACGAGGCTAGGAAGAACCGCCCAGGACAATCCACTTATTGTCCTGGATACACTCCGGTACCCGCCCGCGCGCCCGGGGCGGGCCTCCACACCCAGGGCCTCCACATCCAGGGCCTCCACATCCAGAGACTCCACTCCCGGGAATCCCACTTCCGGGAACCCCACTCCCAGGAACGGCAGGTGCCCCGTGCGGCCGCCCACCTACAAGGCCGTCGTCGACGAGTACGCGGCCGCCATCCGCTCCGGCACGCTCCCGGCCGGCACCCGGCTGCCGACCCACCGCGCCCTCGCCCGGGAACGGCGGATCGCCCTCGCCACCGCCACCCGGGTCTACGCCGAACTGGCCGCCGCCGGACTGGTGGTGGGCGAGCAGGGGCGCGGCACCTTCGTCCGGCTGCGGTCCGGCTACGACGGCCTCGAACCCTCACGAGCACTCCCGGTGCCCCGGGTGGCCGACCTCTCCTTCAACCAGCCGCTCGCCCCCGGGCAGGGCGACCAGCTCCGGCAGGCCCTGCGCGCGCTCGCGTCCTCGGGTGACGCCGAGGCCCTGCTGCGCCAGCACCCGCCGGGCGGCCACCGGCACGACCGGGCAGCTGTCGCCACCCACCTGCTGGACCGCGGGATCGACACCCCGCCCGAGAACGTCCTGCTCACCAGCGGCGCCCAGCAGGCCCTGGACTGCGTCCTGCGCACGCTCACCCGCCCCGGGGACGTCCTCGCCGTGGACGCGCTCGGCTACCCGGGCATCAAGCTGCTCGCCACCGCCCACGGGCTGGACCTCGCCCCCGTGCCGGTCACCGCCGCGGGCCCGGACCTCGACGCGCTCGACCGGCTCTGCCGCACCCGGCCGGTGCGGGCGGTGTACACCCAGCCCACCGTCCACAACCCGCTCGGCTGGGTGCTCGACGCGGCGCAGCGCGAGCGCCTCGTCCGGCTCGCCGCCGACCACGGCTTCACCCTCGTCGAGGACGGCACCTACGCCTTCCTGGAGGCCGCACCGCCCCCGCCCCTGCACACCCTCGCCCCCGAGCGCACCTGCTACCTGGCCGGCCTCTCCAAGAGCGTGGCAACCGGTCTGCGGTTCGGCTTCGCCGTCCTGCCCGCCCACCTGGTCCGGTCCGCCACCACCAACCTGCGCACGGCGGCCTGGGGCGCCCCCGGGCTGATCACCGCCCTCGCCACCGGCTGGCTCACCGACGGCACGGTCGCCCGGCTGGAACGGGAACGCCGTACGGACGCCGCCGCCCGCCAGTCCATCGCCCGCACCGCGCTGGCCGGCCTGACCACCACCGCCCACCCCACCTCGTACATCGTCTGGCTCACCCTCGAACCCCACCAGCGCCCCGACCACGCGGCCGCCGCCCTGGCCGCCGAGGGCATCCTGATCTCCACCGCCGACGCCTTCGCCACCACCCCCCACCACCCCAACGCCCTCCGCCTGGCCCTTGCCACACCCCCACTCCCCACCCTCCCCGCCGTCCTCACCCACCTCCGCACCACCCTCGAAGCCATCGCCCCCTGACTCCCCACCAGCCGCAGCATCAGAAGTCGGCCCAGCCGACTTCCCACTCCCCCATCACCGCCCGACCACGGCGAACCCCGGAAACGCCGCCATTGCCGCGAGAACCCGTGACCCGGAACCGAGGCAAACGGCTTCCGGAGGCAGAGCCGATCCGCTTGCTCACCCACGCCGGAAGTCGACCTGGCCGACCTCCGCCTCCCCCGCCGCGCGGGCGAAGCGGGTGCTCCAGTCGGCGAGCAGGCTCCGCAGGGCCGGTGGGGCGAGTACGTGGAACTCGGCGCCGAGGGAGCCCAGGGCCATGGCCGGCCAGTCGAGGGAGTCGGCCGTCATCCGCAGGCGGCAGCGGTCGGGGGTGACGGGTTCCACGGTGGCCCAGCGGCCGACGCGGGCGCGGACGTGGTCGGCCGGCGCCTCGACGAGGGCCTCCACAAGGTGCGGCCGGGGCATGCCCTGGAGGCCCGCGCGGACGAACTCCGCCGCGTCGGCGGCCGGGAGGGTCCGCGGGGCGAAGCGGGCGCCGCTGCCGGACGGGGCGGTGAGGCGGTCGATGCGGAAGCTGCGCCAGTCGGCCCGGCCGAGGTCGTACGCCACCAGGTACCAGCGGCGGTTCAGGCAGACCAGCCGGTGCGGTTCGACGTGCCGCTCCGTGCCGCGCCCGTCGGCGGCCGTGTACGAGAACCGTACCCGTTCGCCGTCCCGGCAGGCGAGCGCCACCACGGTCAGGACGTCCGGGTCGACGCCCGCGCCCGTCCCCGTCCCCCAGTCCACCGGGACGGTCACCGCGCGCAGCGCCTCCACCCGTCGGCGCAGCCGGGCCGGCATCACCTGGACCACCTTCGCCAGCACCCGCACCGAGGCCTCGGCGACGCCCTCCACCGGGCTCTCGGCCGCCGCCTGCAGGCCCACCGCGAGGGCCACCGCCTCCTCGTCGTCGATCACCAGCGGTGGCAGCGCCGCGCCCGCCGCCAGCTGGTAGCCGCCGTCGACGCCGCGCTGCGCCTCGACGGGGTAGCCGAGTTCGCGCAGCCGGTCGATGTCGCGGCGCAGGGTGCGGACGGAGACGCCGAGCCGGTCGGCCAGTTCCTCGCCCGGCCAGTACCGGTGGGTCTGGAGCAGGGAGAGCAGTCGCAGCGTCCGGGTGCTGGTGTTGGCCATGCCCCGATTCTCCCGGGAATTCAGGACAGGAAGTGGCCGCAATGGTCCGTAGCGTTGTTCTTGCCCGAGGGAGCAGGACCCGGGCAGGAACCCGAGCAGGACCCGAACGAAAGGCCGTCCCGATGACCACGCCCATCACCCCCGCCGCCACCCCCCGGAACCTCACCGGCGAGCGCGCCGACCTCCTGGTGTCCCTGGAGAAGCAGCGGCACTTCCTGCGCTTCACCACCCGCGACCTCACCGACGAGCAGGTCGGTCTGCGGACCTGTGCGAGCGAGCTGTGCCTGGGCGGCCTGATCAAGCACGTGACCAGCGTCGAGCGGCTCTGGGCGGAGTTCATCGTGCAGGGGCCGTCCGCGATGCCCGACTTCACCAGCTGGACCGAGGAGGACCTCGCCCGCCGCGCGGACGAGTTCCGCATGCTGCCCGGCGAGACGCTGGCCGGTGTCCTCGCGGCGTACGCCGAGGTCGCCCGCCGCACCGACGAGCTGGTGGCCACCCTCCCCGACCTGGACGCCACCCAGCCGCTGCCGAAGGCCCCCTGGTTCGAGCCGGACGCCGAGTGGTCGGCCCGCCGGGTGCTGCTGCACATCGCCAACGAGACCGCCCAGCACGCCGGCCACGCCGACATCATCCGCGAGTCCCTGGACGGCGCGAAGAGCATGGGCTGAGCCGGTCCCGGACCGCGCCGGGGTCCGTCGGCAGCCGCCGCCGGACCCCGGGACCGCCCAGGCCTGGCCCCGGACCCGCCCCCAAACCCGACCCCGGACCCGCCCCGGACCCGCCCTCAGGCCCGACCGACGAAGGTGAACCCGGCGCCGTCGACCACGCCCCGGACCAGGGCCTCGTCCAGCGGCTGCGCGGAGGCCACGGTGACCCGGCCGCTCGGCGCGTCGGCGCTGACGTCGGTGACACCCGGCAGGACGGCGAGCCCGGCGCTGACCGTCCTCTCGCAGTGGCCGCAGCTCATGCCGTCGACGGCGAAAACAGCGGTGGTGGACATGACGGCGCCTCCGATGGCAGGTCAGACGGAACGAGATCGAGCCGGACGGATCGACCCGCCCCCACCACACCCGAATCCGACGGCGGCGCCCAGGGACACGCCGCCCGGGTGACACCATCGAGCGGTTCCGGGAACCGCCCGGCCCTCCCGTCCGACTGGCGTCCGCACGGCGGCCGACCGACCGTCCGACCGGTCATGACGCACGACACTCCCTGAACCGCCGCCGCTCCCCGCCGCGTCACTCCAGGTACGACCCTTTCGCACATTCGGGCGACGGCCCGGCCCGCAGATCCCGTCCTGGAGCACTTCCGCGATGTCCACCCCGGCCCCGCTCGACGGCCACCCGACCGCCACCGCCCTCCCGCTCACCCGCACCGTCCACGCCGTCCACGCCGTCCACGCCGTCCACGCCGTCCACGCCGCAGGAGCCACCCACACCGCCGGCACCGCCCACCCCACCCGGACCACGGGAGCGGGCCGTTGAGGGCGCCCGCGCTGCTTGCCCGCCGTCGCCCCCGGCACGCCGTCCTCGCCCTCGCCCTGGTCGCGGCGCTGGCTGCCGGACTGCTCTGGTGGCGGCCGTGGAGCGGGGGCGAGGACGGGGACCGGCTGGCGTTCACCACCGCGCCCGGCGGCTCCGCCCGCTTCGGCACCGGCGAGCACCTCTACCGCTACAAGGTGCGGGTGGAGAACGGGATCGCGGAGAGCCCGGCGCAGTTCGCCGCCGAGGTGGACGCCGTGCTCGGCGACGTCGGGCACGGCTGGGCGGCCGGCGGCACGGCCTCGTTCCAGCGGATGCCCGCCGACCCGGTGGACTTCACCGTGTACCTGGCCACCCCGGAGTCCACCGACCGGATCTGCGGCCAGTACGGGCTGGACACCGGCGGCTGGGTGAACTGCGGCGTCACCCACCAGGTGGTCATCAACCTCAAGCGCTGGAACGAGCTGTCCGAGTTCTACCAGGGCCGCCCCGAGCAGTACCACGCGCTCGCCGTCAACCACGAGGTCGGTCACATCCTCGGGTACGGCCACGTCGACTGCCCCGGACCGGGCGCCCCGGCGCCGGTGATGATGCAGCAGATCAAGGGCCTGCACGGCTGCGTCCCCAACGGCCGGCCGTACTCGGACACCGGCGCCCTGCTCACCGGCCCGCCCGTCCAGGCCCCGAGCGGGGCGCCCTGACCTCCCAGCACCCGCCCCCCGTGCCGGGCCGCCCGCCGAAACACGGATAATCCTGGTCGGACCGGACGCACCGCACCGCGCGCCCGGTCCCGGTCGTGTTCCAGTCGGTGCCGGTGGAGGAGAAGCGTTGAACGGTGTGCCCGGCGGGGAGATCCTGGACTGGCCGGTGCTGCTGGAGGCCGCCGAGGCGGCCGCCCGGGCGACCGCGGGCCGGGGCCGGGTCGCCGACTACATCCCGGCCCTCGCCACCGCCGACCCGGAGGCCTTCGGCATGGCCGTGGCCACCGTCGACGGGGAGTTGCACGGCGTCGGGGACTGGGAGCGGCCGTTCTCCGTGCAGAGCGTCTCGAAGCTGTTCTCGCTCGCCCTCGCGGTGGCCTACGGCGGCGACACGCTCTGGCGGGGCGTCGGCCGCGAGCCGTCCGGCAACCCGTTCAACTCCCTGGTGCAGCTGGAGACCGAGCACGGCATCCCGCGCAACCCGTTCATCAACGCGGGCGCCCTGGTGGTCACCGACCGCCTCCAGACCATGACCGGCGACGCCTCGGGCGCGGTACGGGAGTTCCTGCGCCGCGAGTCCGGCAACCCGCTGCTCGACACGGACCCGGTGGTCGCCGTCTCGGAGGCCGAACACGGCCACCGCAACGCCGCGCTGGCCCACTTCATCGCCAGCCACGGCAACCTGGAGAACCCGGTCGAGACCGTCCTGGAGCACTACTACGCCCACTGCGCGATCGCCACCAGCTGCCGCGACCTCGTCCTGGCCGGCTCCTTCCTCGCCCGCTACGGCGTGCGCGCCGACGGCACCCGGCTGATGTCCCGCAGCGAGGCCAAGCGGATCAACGCCGTCCTGCTCACCTGCGGCACCTACGACGCCGCCGGCGAGTTCGCCTTCCGCGTGGGTCTGCCCGGCAAGAGCGGGGTCGGCGGCGGCATCCTCGCCATACTCCCCGGCCGCGCGGCCGTCTGCGCCTGGGGCCCCCGCCTGGACCAGGCCGGCAACTCCGTCGCCGCGGTCGCCGCCCTGGACACCCTGACCACCCTCTCCGGCTGCTCGGTGTTCTGATCCCCGGCGGGGAACCGGGCCCCGGCCGTCCGCACAGCGACCGGGACCCGGTGGTCCGAGGGGCGGGCGGCCGCGCGGCCGGCCGCCCCGGGGCGGGCTACTCCACCGTCACGCTCTTCGCCAGGTTGCGCGGCTTGTCCACGTCGCGGCCGAGGGAGACGGCGGCGTGGTAGGCCAGCAGCTGGAGCGGGATGTTGAGCAGCAGCGGGTCCAGCTCGGGCTCGCTCTTGGGCACCAGGATGCAGTGGTCCGCGAGCTTCTCCTCGGGCCGCCGGTGGGCGACCGCGATGACCCGCCCGGAGCGGGCCTTGATCTCGCCCAGCGTGGTCAGGTTCTTGTCCAGCAGCTCGTCGTCCGGAACCAGTGCCACGGTGGGCAGTTCGGGGCTGATCAGCGCCAGCGGGCCGTGCTTGAGCTCGCTCGCCGGGTAGGCCTCGGCGTGCACGTAGGAGATCTCCTTGAGCTTCTGCGCGCCCTCGCGGGCCACCGGGAAGCCGCGCACCCGGCCGATGAACATCATGCCCGTCGACTCGGCGTACTCGGCGGCGAGTGCGGCGATCGCCTCGCTCTGCTCCAGCACCTCGCGGATCTGGTCGGGCAGCGCCTGGAGCGCCGAGACGATCCGGCGCCCGTCGGCGGGCGACAGGTCGTGGATGCGCCCGAAGTGCAGGGCGAGCAGCGCGAAGGCGACCACGGTGGAGGTGAAGGCCTTGGTCGAGGCGACGGAAACCTCGGGACCGGCGTGCAGGTAGATACCGCCGTCACACTCTCGGGCGATAGCACTGCCCACGGTGTTGACGACGCCGAGCACCCGGCCGCCCTTGCGCTTGATCTCCTGGACGGCGGCCAGCGTGTCGTAGGTCTCGCCGGACTGGCTGACCGCGACGTACAGGGTGTCCGCCTCGATCACCGGGTTGCGGTAGCGGAACTCCGAGGCCGGCTCGCTGTGCGCGGGGATGCGGGCCAGCTCCTCGATCAGCTGCGCGCCCATCTCGCCCGCGTAGTAGGCCGATCCGCAGCCGAGGATCTTCACCCGGCGGATCTCGCGCAGCTCCCTGGCGTCCAGGTTGAGGCCGCCGAGGTGGGCGGTGGCGAAGCGCTCGTCGAGGCGGCCGCTCAGGGTGCGCTCGACCGAGCCGGGCTGCTCGTGGATCTCCTTGAGCAGGAAGTGCTCGAAGCCGCCGGTGTCGTAGGAGTCGACCTCCCAGTCCACGGTGGACGGCTGGCGGTGCGTGGTGCGGGCGTCCGCGGTGAAGGTGCGGAAGCCGTCGGCCCGGACGGTGGCCAGCTCGCCGTCCTCCAGGTGGACGACCTGGCGGGTGTAGCGGACCAGCGCGGAGACGTCCGAGGCGGCGAACATCTCCTTCTCGCCGATGCCCAGCACGATCGGGCTGCCGTTGCGGGCGACCACGATGCGGTCCGGCCGCTCGGCGTCGAGCACCGCGATGCCGTAGGTGCCGACCACCCGGCCGAGCGCGGCGCGCACCGCGTCCTCCAGCTCCACGCCCTCGGCGACGTTCGCCGCGATCAGGTGGGCGAGCACCTCGGTGTCGGTCTCGGAGTGGAACACGGCGCCGTCGGCGGTGAGCTTGGCGCGCAGCTCGTCGGCGTTCTCGATGATGCCGTTGTGGACGACGGCGATCCGCTCGGCGTTGTCCAGGTGGGGGTGGGCGTTGGCGTCGCTGGGGACCCCGTGGGTGGCCCAGCGGGTGTGGCCGATGCCGGTGGTGCCCTTGAACCGGGCCGGCACGGCGGCGGCCAGGTCGGCGACCCGGCCCTTCACCTTGCGGAGCTTGATCCCGCCGCTGCGCCCGGTGACGGCGACGCCGGCCGAGTCGTAGCCGCGGTACTCCAGCCGCGCCAGCCCCTCCAGCAGGAAGGGGGTCGCGTCCTTGGGGCCGATGTAGGCCACGATTCCGCACATGCGTGGTCTCCTCTTCGAAGTCTTCGGAAGGTCGGGTACGGCGGTCCGGTCGGGAACCGCGGCTCGGTCGGGAAGAACAGCGGCTCGGACGGCTCGGACGGCTCAGCCGTAGACGATCCGCCGCAGCTGGCGGGCCGACAGCTCCGGCGCCGAGACCCGGCGCTGCGGCAGCTCCTCGGCGAGCCGGGCGAAGATCCGCTCGTTGGTCAGACCGCGTGCCTGGAGCTCGGTGTGGCGGCGGCGCACGTACTCCTCGGTGCTCTCGGAGAAGTACGCCAGCACCTCCGCCACGACCCGCGCCGCCTCCCGGGGCCCGAGCGGGCTGGTCCGGGTGAGGTGGGCGAGGAGGTCTTCGTGAGGGTGGGATGAGCTCGGCACGAATGAGGAGCCTAGGTCGGACTCCCCGCCGAAGCCAAAGTTTCTGCCCGAAATCGGGCAGACATTACGACTTTCAGACCATGTCCACACCTCCTTCACATTCGACCGCCGATCGACCACCCGATCACCCCCGTTCTCGAAAGCCCCTTGAAGCGACGCCAACTCCGCACGTAGCGTGACCCCCTGAACACGAAGCGGAAGACCGGAGGCTTGCGGATGTGCGGGATCACCGGATGGGTCGCGTTCGAGCGCGACCTCACCGCCGAACGGGGGGTCATCGAAGCGATGACGGCCACCCAGGTCCGTCGCGGCCCGGACGCCGGCGGCGTGCACCTGGAGCCGCACGCCGCGCTCGGCCACCGCCGGCTCGCGGTGATCGACATCGAGGGCGGCGTCCAGCCGATGACGGTCGAGCACGACGGCCGGACGCTGGCCGTGCTCACCTACAGCGGAGAGGTCTACAACCACCGCGAACTGCGCGCGGACCTGGAGGCGGCCGGGCACCGCTTCCGCACCCGCAGCGACACCGAGGTCGTGCTGCGCGCCTACCTGGAGTGGGGCGAGCACCTGGCCGAGCGGCTCAACGGCATGTTCGCCTTCGCGATCTGGGACGTGCGGCGCGAGGAGCTGCTGCTGGTCCGCGACCGGATGGGCGTCAAACCCCTGTACCTCCACCGCACCCCGGACGGCGTCATCTTCGGCTCCGAGGTCAAGGCCCTGCTCGCCCACCCCGCCGTCCGCCCGGTGGTGGACCTGGACGGGCTGCGCGAACTGCTCGGCTACACCCGCACCCCCGGCCTCACCCCGTACCGGGACATCCACGAGGTCCGGCCCGGGCACGTGGTGCGGGTGCGCCGCGAGGGCCTCACGGTGCGCCGCTACTGGGCACTGGAGGCGCGCGAGCACGGCGACAGCCTGGAGGCCACCGTCGCCACCGTCCGGGCCCTGCTGGACGACATCGTGCACCGCCAGCTGGAGGCGGACGTCCCGCTCTGCTCGCTGCTCTCCGGCGGCCTGGACTCCAGCGCCGTCACCGCCCTCGCCTCCCGGACGCTCGGCGCAACCGGGGCCGGCCCGGTGCGCTCCTTCTCCGTCGGCTTCGCCGGGCAGAGCGAGACCTTCCACGCCAACGACGTCCGGCAGACCCAGGACGGCCCGTTCGCCCGGCTGCTCGCCGAGCACGTGGGCGCCGACCACAGCGTCGTCGAGCTGGACGCCGCCGACCTGACGGACCCGTCCCGGCGCTCCGAGGTGCTGCGCGCCCGCGACCTGCCCAACGGCGTCGGCGACATGGACACCTCGCTGCTGCTGCTCTTCCGGGGCGTGCGCCGGCACTCCACCGTCGCGCTGTCCGGCGAGTCCGCGGACGAGCTCTTCGGCGGCTACCGCTGGTTCCACGACCCCGAGACCATCGCCGTCGAGGACTTCCCCTGGGCGCTCGGCCTCACCGGCATCGCCGGCGGCGGAGCCACCCCGCGCGAGTACCTCCTGGACGCCGAACTGCTCCGCAAGCTCGACCTGGACGGCTACCGCAGGGCCCGCTACCGCGAGGCGATCGCCGAGGTCCCGCACCTGCCGACGGCGGATCCGCTGGAACGGCGGATGCGCGAGATCTCGTACCTCAACCTGACCCGCTTCGTCTGCATCCTGCTGGACCGCAAGGACCGGATGAGCATGGCCAACGGCCTGGAGGTCCGGGTGCCGTTCTGCGACCACCGGCTGGTCCAGTACGTCTTCAACGCCCCGTGGGCGATGAAGACCTTCGACGGACGGGAGAAGAGCCTGCTGCGCGCCGCCGTCCGGGACGTGCTGCCGCCCGCGGTCGCCGAGCGGCCGAAGAGCCCGTACCCCGTCACCACGGACCCGCACTATCCGGCGAAGCTGCGCGCCGAGCTGGCCCGGCTCGCCGTCGAGCGCACCTCCCCGGCCCTGGACCTGCTCGACCGGCGGCGCCTGACCGACGCGCTCGCGCCGGACACCGACCCGCAGTCCGTCCGACTGGCCGTGGACCTCGCGCTGGACTTCGACGCCTGGCTGACGGAGTACCGGGTGACGCTGGAGCTGTGAACGCGGGCGCGCCCGGGCCCCCGAGAGGGGCCCGCGGGGCGCCGGGGCGCGGGTGCCACCACCCGGACGGCGCAGTTGGCGACGCCCGCGCCCCCATACTCCGTCCGGGTGATTGTGTGGAGCCCCATCCCGCCGGGCCCCGCGGTCCCAGGGTGCGGTAGCGTCGCCGACACCTCCCGAACGGCGGGCGAATACGCGGATTACCCGCTCATCTGCCGTCAGGATGGAAGCGAAACGTTCACCTCGATCCGCCGGGGGATCCCGTCATGCAGCCGCGAGTCTTCGTGATTCTCACCGCCCTGCTCCTGGGCGTCCTGGGCCTGGGGTCGGTGGCCGTCACCGACTGGTCGCCCGCGGCGGCCACCGCGTCCCAGGCCGTCGCCCCCGCGGGCCCCGCCGCCGGCGCCAAGCCGGCCGCGGCCGGTGCCGCGAGCGTCACCCCGACCGGCGACCCGGCGGTGTGGACCCGCTCCACGCTGCGCAACAAGCTGATGGCCGAGATGGACGCCACCGACCCCGGCATCGCCCTGGCCGACCTCGACAAGATCACCAAGGAGAAGCCGTACACCGTGCGCTTCTGCCACCCGATCGCGCACGAGCTCGGCCACGCGGCGGTCAAGCGCTTCAACGCCGACTTCCAGAAGGTCATCTCCTTCCCGCACGAGACCTGCGCGGCCGGCTACCTGCACGGCGCGGTCGAGGAGATGCTCAACGCCTCCGCCCAGCCCGAGACGGACCTGCTCAAGCTCTGCGCCCCCAAGAACAGCGGCCCCTGCATCCACGGCGTCGGCCACGGCACGATGTTCGTCGTCAAGCAGGACGTCGCCAAGGCCCGCGACCTGTGCAACAAGTTCCCCTCCGACCAGAACCGGATCCGCTGCTCCGAGGGCCTGTTCATGCAGCTCTTCGGACCGGACGAGGAGGACGAGCAGGCCAAGGCCAACCTGCCCGCCGACAAGCTCGCCCAGGACCCGCTCTACCCGTGCAAGGACCAGCCGGCGCTGTTCCAGTCCGCCTGCTTCTTCTACGCCCCGACGTTCTACCTGTCCTCGCACGACTACCCGAACCACCCCGAGGTCTACGCCGAGGCCCTCAAGTGGTGCCTCAACGGCAAGGCGAGCGGCGGGGCGGTGGACTGCAGCCGCGGCGTCGGCTCGCGCACCATGAAGTACAACCTGGACCGCGAGGACTGGGCGGCCGAGCAGTGCGCCACCGCCGCCGACGGCTGGCAGCGCAAGGCCTGCGCCGAGGGCCTGGTCAGCTACTACACGGTCAACTACACCGACGGGGGCGCGGCCGGACGGCTCTGCGCCAAGATCACCAACAAGGAGATGCAGGGCTACTGCCGCTCGGCGAGCGGCCTGTCCAGCTCGCTGGACTGACGCCCCGGTCCACCCGGACCGACACCCCCGGTCTCAGCATGAGGGCCCGCGCCGCACGGCGCGGGCCCGTTTGCGTAGGATCACCCGACCATCGCCTGATCAGGGTGCGCCAAGGACGCCGCGCCTCGCCCCGCCCCCCGGCCTCCCTGGAGCACGCCATGACCATCGAGGACATCCCCGGCGCCGATTTCCGCCGTGCCGCCCACGCCACCGCCGACCTGGTCTCCGACTACCTCGCCGAACTGCCCGGGCGCCCGGTCTGGCAGCCCATGGACGAGGCCGCCCGCCGGGCCCTGCTCGACGCCCCGCTGCCCGCCGAGGGCCGCCCGCTCGACGAGCTGGTCGGCGCCATCGGGCGGGACGTCCTCCCGTACCCGATGGGCAACGGCAACCCGCGCTTCTTCGGCTGGGTCAACTCCGCCCCCGCCCCCGCCGGGGTGCTCGCCACCCTCGCCGCCTCCGCGATGAACCCCAGCTCGGCCGGCGGCGACCACGCCGACGTCCACCTGGAGCGCGCCGTGGTCCGCTGGATAGCCGAGCTGGTCGGCTTCCCGCACCCGGCCGGCGGCGGCCTGCTCACCTCCGGCACCTCGATGGCGACCATCGTCTGCCTCGCCGCCGCCCGCAACCGCGCCGCCCACCGGGCCGGCCGGGACGTCCGCGAGGAGGGCCTCGCGGGCCTGCCCCCACTGGTCGGCTACGTCACCGGCGAGACCCACTCCTGCGTCCGCAAGGCCGCCGAACTCCTCGGCCTCGGCAGCCGGCACCTGCGCACCGTGGCCACCGGCCCCGACGGCCGGCTGGACACCGCCGACCTGCGAGCGGCCGTCGAGCGCGACCGCGCGGCCGGCCTGCTGCCCTTCCTGGTGGTCGCCTCCGCGGGCACCGTCGGCGCCGGCGCGGTGGACGAGTTCGGCCCGATCGCCGACCTCTGCGAGGAGCAGGGCCTCTGGCTGCACGTGGACGGCGCCTACGGCGCCTTCGGCCGGCTCGACCCGGCCATCGCCGACCGCTACGCCGGCCTGGAGCGCGCCGACTCGCTCGCCCTCGACCCGCACAAGTGGCTCGGCGTCCCGGTCGACTGCGGCTGCGCGCTGGTCCGCGACACCGAGGAGCTGCGCGGCACCTTCAGCCTCGTCCCGTCCTACCTGCGCGACGAGTCGGCCGGCGCGCTCGGCTGGTTCTCCGAGTACGGCACCGAGCAGACCCGCCCCTTCCGGGCCCTCAAGGTCTGGGCCACCATCGCCCACAAGGGCCGCACCGGCCTCGCCCAGGACATCGCCCACTGCACCGCGCTGGCCCGACGACTCGGCGAACTCGTCGAGGCAGACGAGGAGTTGGAGCTGCTCACCGAGGTGCAGACCTCGATCGTGGCGTTCCGCCACCGCGCCCCCGGACTGGACGACGCCGCCCGCGACGCCCTCAACCGCGACCTCCCCGTCGCCGTCCAGCGGCGCGGCCGGGTCTTCGTCACCGGCGCCCGCCTCGGCGCCGCCGAGATGCTCCGCGCCTGCCTGCTCAACGCCGCCACCACGGAGGACGACCTGCACCTCCTGCTCGCCGAGGTCAAGGCCGCGGCCGCCGAGCTGCTCGGATAACGGTGCCGGATCCGCACCCACCACCCCGGCCCGCCCGGCGGGCGCGGATCCGACCCGCGGTCAGTTGCTGCCGGGGTCGTTCGGGTGCGGTTCCAGGGCCGTCACCGTGGCGGTCATCCACGGCCACATCGGCAGGGTGCCGAGCACCTTCTCCCGGAGTTCCGCCTCGTCGGCCGCCCGCCAGACGCCGATGCTGCGCCGCTCGCCGACCGGCCGCCACAGCCGCGCCAGGTGGCCGGTGGCGGCCAGCTCGCGGGCGCGGACGGCCTCGGCGGCACGGCGGCGGTCCACCTCCTCCTCGGGGGTGCCCGCGGGCACGGCGGTCGTGATCTCGACCAGGAACTCGTTCACGGCAAGGCTCCGTTCTCCAGGGGTCCGCGGCGGGGTCACACCTCTCGCCGCCCTTTGCGCTACCAGGTCTCGCAACCGCCCTCACCGCGCCGGCGGGGGCGCGGTGAGGGCGAGCCGTCTCAGCCCCGCCCGGCGGGCCGCACCGTGCAGGCCGCGTCGGCGAGCATCGACCCGAAGCCGCCGAGCAGGGCGCCGATCACCTGGTGGCAGGCGGCGGCCTCCCCAGGCGTCTTGGGGCCGTTGTCGGCGGCACCGGCCGGCCGGGCGAGGGCGAGCGGCGCGGCCAGCAGCAGGGCGCAACAGGCTGTCGCCAGTGCGGAGTTCCTCACGGACGTGAAAGCGGACATCGGAAAGCCCCTTCGGAAGGAGTCGGGATCGGTGGTAAGCCGAGCCATCCCTATCCGAAGGGGCTCCCCCGCTCAGGGATCCTGGGCCATTCGTGAGCGTTTCCGGAGCATTCGATCAGAAGCGGCATCCGGTCAGCGCCCCGGACGCTCGCCGGGCACCGTCCGCTCCACCTCCCGGATCGCGGCGGCCAGCTCGGCCACCCCGTGCTCCCGCAGCACCCCGTAGTGGTCGCCGGCCAGGTCGACCACGGTGGGCGGGGCCGCCGAGTAGCCGCTGCGGCCCTCGAGGAAGGAGTAGTCGTCGCCCGCTGCCCTGAAGAGGGTCACCGGCGCCTCCAGCCGCCGCTCGGCGAGTTCGCCGAAGCTGTACTCGAACTCGTAGGTCTCACCGACGATCCCGGTGATCCGCCGGATCAGCTCCTCGTCCAGCTCCGGCAGCATCCGGTGCACCAAGGCGACGAAGGTCGGCTCGTCCACCGTCTCGGCCAGGCAGCGTTCCAGGTCGGGGCCGGCGATCCGACCGGTGAACACCCCGAACAGGATGGTCAGGTACACCGGGTCGGTGTACGAGGCCTCACGGCCCCGCCGACGGCCGTCGTCCCGGCGCACCTTCGGGTTGCCGGGGCAGATCAGCAGCAGGCGCTCCACCCGCTGCCCGGCCCGCTCCAGCTGCCAGGCCGCCTCGAAGGCGACCCGGGCGCCGAAGGAGAAGCCCCACAGCGTGTACGGGCCCCGCGGCTGCACCCCGCGCAGCTCGGCGACGTCGGCGGCGGCCATCTCCCGGATGGTCGGGTACGGCCTCTCGCCGGGGTTGATGCCGTACGCCTGGACGCCGTAGAACGCCCGGTCCCCGCTCGCCTCGCGGCCGAGCGGCCGCAGGTTCATCGGGTAGCCGCCGAGGCCCGGCCAGCAGAACACCGCCCGGCCGGCGTCGCCCGGGTGCAGCGGTATCAGCCGGGGGGCCGGGCCGGTGCGGCCGCTTTCCCCGCTGCCCTCCCCGCGCGCCCACTCGATGCGCGCGGCCAGGTCGCCGAGCCGGGGGCACTGGAAGAGCACCTGCAGCGGCAGGGCGACGCCGAACTCCCGGTTGATCCGGTTGACCAGGGCGACGGCGATCAGCGAGTTCCCGCCGACGGCGAAGAACTCGTCCGTCACCGACACGTCCTCGTAGTTCAGCGCCCGCCCCCAGGCCTCGGCCAGCCAGCGCTCGGACCCGGTGGCCGGGGCGACGAACTCGCCGCGCACGTCGGCCGTACGGACGGCCTCGGACGCGGCCAGCGCCTTGAGGTCCACCTTGCCGTTCGCGGTGAGCGGCAGGGCGTCCAGCACCAGCACCCGGTTGGGCAGCATGTAGTCGGGCAGCAGGGTGGCCAGCTCCTCCTTGATGATCTCGGCCGGGCCCTTCATGTGGACGGTGTCCTCGTGCATGCCCTCGCTGCGGATCTGCTCCTCGCTCACCTTGCCGCCGAGGAAGAAGTACGACGGTCCCGGGGTGATGCCGCGGCCGGCCAGGATCTCGTCGATGCGGCGTGCGGCGGGCAGCGGGTGGCCGGACTTGGAGCTGTAGCCGGAGGACATGAAGCCCAGGGCCAGGCCGTTGCGCTGGAGGCGGTGCAGCACCGCGCCGAGTTCGACGTACCGCAGCCACTCCTCCTCGGCGCGGCTGACGGCGGTGATGCCGAACGAGGCCCGGGCGTAGACGGCCTGGTTGATCGCGATCACGTGCCGGGACTCCACCACCTCCTCCGACACGTGCGTCAACCCGCCGTCGGCGTACCGGTAGAGGCCGCCGGGCAGGCCGTCCACCCGGCCCTCGTGGGCCTGGACGTACAGCTCGACGCGCTCGGCCCGCGCCGGGCCGCCGGCCCGGACGACGGCGAAGCCGCCCAGGTAGTGGTCCTCCTCGGCGACGTCCAGCCGGTCCTTGACCGCCGGGTCGAGGCCGAGCGGGCGCACGTCCAGCCCGTACCCGGGCAGCACCTCCGCCAGGACGCCCAGCATGTGGCCGGTCTCGAACTCCAGCACCTCCCGGATGTTGTTCTTGTAGACCGGCTCGACGGCGCCGTGCTTCCCGGAGAAGTGCAGCGTCAGGTAGGCCTCGGGCGCGGGCTCGGCGGGCCCGATCCGGACCAGGGCGTGCTCGACCGGGTGGTAGTAGTACAGCCCGGCGGCGAGCCCGTCCAGGCCGCCGGTCTCCAGGTACAGCTGGGTCGCGTACAGCGCGCCGGGCGAGGCGTAGGAGTACTTGGGCAGCAGCCGCTCCTCGCTGTGGAACTGGCCGAACCACCGCAGGGCGCGGCCGAGTTCGGGCAGGCTCAGGGGCTCCGGGTCGCGGCCGCGGGCGGCGGCCGGGCGCGGGGCGAGCAGCGCGGTGAGGTCGTCCCGGGTGACGGTGCCGCCCTCGTAGAACCGGTAGGTCTTGCGGGCGAAGGTCTCCCGGCGCTGGGTCTCGGTCTCCTTCCGTCCGGGCAGCTCGACCCGTTCGCGGCCGGCCAGTCCGCTCCGGTCGCGCAGGCCCGGGTCGGACAGCTGGGCCTTGACCTGGAGCTTGCTGGCCTTGGACTGGTGGTGGCCGCCGTGGCTGCCCTGGTCCATCAGGGCGGCCTCGCGCGGGTCGAGTTCGACGCAGGCGACCAGGTTCGGGTGCCCGGTGCGATCGTCCCCGGTGACGACCGCGGCCGAGCGGCGCACCCAGGTGTGCTCCTCGATCGCGCGGGCGATCTCGTCCAGCTCGACCCGGTACCCGCGCAGCTTGACCTGGTTGTCCACCCGGCCGGCGAACTGCAGGGTGCCGTCCGGGTTCCACCGCACGAGGTCGCCGGTGCGGTACAGCCGCTCGCCGGAGTCGAACGGGGCGCGGACGAACCGCTCCGCGGTCAGCTCCGGCCGGTTCAGGTAGCCGCGGGCGAGCTGGACGCCGCCGATGTACAGCTCGCCGACGCCGTCGGCGGCGACCGGCAGCAGCTCCTCGTCGAGGACGTAGCACCGGGTGTCGGCCACCGGCAGGCCGATCGGCACCGAGCCCGCGCCGTCGCCCGGGTCGGCCGGGTCCACCAGGTGCGAGGTGGCGTTGATGGTGCACTCGGTCGGACCGTACAGGTTGACCAGCGCGGCCTGCGGCAGGGCCTGGAGCAGGTCACGGGCGAGCCGCCGGGAGAGGGCCTCGCCGCCGGCGAACACCCGGGTCAGGCCGGTGCAGTCGGTGAAGCCCTCGGTGTCCAGCAGCGCCCGCAGCAGGGTGGGCACGCACTGGAGCGCGGTCACCCGGTGCCGCCGGACGGCGGCGACCAGCGCCTCCGGGTCGCGGTACAGGCCGGGCGTGCCGGCCACCACCCGGGCGCCGACGGCGGGGGCGAGGATCTCCCACTGCGCGGCGTCGAAGCTCATCGGGGTCTTCTGCAGCACCGTGACCTCGGGGTCCAGGTGCCCGGCGGAGTGCATCCAGCGCAGCTGGGAGACCACCGAGCGGTGCTCGATCATCACGCCCTTGGGCCGGCCGGTGCTGCCCGAGGTGTAGATCACGTAGGCGAGCGACTCCGGTGCGGCGGCCTCCTGCGCCGCTTCCTCCGCCGCCGGGTCCGGCACCGGCTCGGCGTCCTCGAAGGTGACGACCGCGGTCCCGGCGGGGGCCAGCGCGGCGAGCCGCTCGCGCAGGTGCGCCTGGGTGAGCACGATCCGGGTGCCGCTGTCCTCGATCATGTAGCGGAGCCGGTCCTCGGGGTACTCGGGCGACAGCGGCAGGTAGCCGGCCCCGGCGTGGAGCACGCCCCAGGCACCGGCGACCAGCTCGACGGACGGCTCGACGTACAGGCCGACGCAGTCGTCCGGGCCGGCGCCCAGGCGGCGCAGCCGTACGGCCAGCCGGCGGGCCGTCCCGGACAGCTCGCGGAAGGTGAGGCCGCCGCCCTCACCGAGGACGGCCGGCGCGTCGGGCCGGATGCCCGCCTGCCGGTCGAGCAGGCCGGTCAGCGCGGTGCCGACCGGAGCACGGCGGGCGTGCGGGACGGCGGGGGTGGCGGTGTCGGTGTCGGTGGTGGGGACGGACGAGGTGTTGCGCATGAGAAAACGACTTTCGACGGTGTGTGGACGTGAGGGCCCGCTGCTCCTGCTCACCAGGAGCACCGGGATCGCCACCCACCGTCGGCCGCCCGGCGTCCCGGCCGCATGAGGCACCGGTCGGGACCTGCGCCGGTGCCGTCCCGGCCGGCCCGCCCGACGTCCCGGGCGGGAGCCCGACCGGTCCCACGCCGCCCGACCGCCTCCCGGGCATTCGCGCGTTCACGATCACGTAACCGAACGGAAGCGCACCGTCGGTAGCGTCGGCGATATGAAGGCATCCCGCACGCGCGCCGAACGGCTCTGGCACCGGCCCTTCCGCAGGTCCGACCGCAGGTGCGCGGCGCCCCAGGGCCAGGCCACCCGGCTGCCCGCGCTCACCGGCGGCCCGTACCGGACCGGCCGGTCGCAGCCGCCCGCGGAGCATGCCGCCCGCCAGGCGCCGGAGGCCCCGTCCCGGCTGTCCCTGCCGGACGGGACCGAACTGCTGCTGCGCCCGGCCGGGCCGGCCGACCGGGCGGCGGCACTGGCGATGCACGGCCGCTGCTCCCCCGCCGCGCTGCGGCTGCGCTACCACGGCCCGGTCCGCGACGCCGGCCGCTACCTGGACCACCTGCTGGACCCCCGGCACGGCCGCAGCCTCGTCGTGACCGCCCCGGACGGGCGGGTCGTCGCGCTCGGGCACCTGATGTGGGACGACGGCGAGGCCGAGCTGGCCGTCCTGGTCGAGGACGCCTGGCAGCGGCGCGGACTGGGCCTGGCACTGCTGCGGCGGCTGTCGGCGGCGGCCCGGGCGGCCGGCGTGGGGACGGTGTACGCGGTGACCCACGGCGACAACACCGGGCTGATCGCCGCGATGCGACGGCTGGACGCGCCGCTGGACTTCCGGGCCGAGGACGGCACCCTGGTGATCACCGCCACGTTGGCCGCCGCGGATCCGGCCGGATGCGCCCACCGTCCGGACCGCTGATCATTTCTTCACCAGATCCTTACCCGGGCCGCTCGGGAACCCTGCGGTGCCCGTGGAGCGTCGTGAAGGAGTGGGGGTTTGGAGCCGATCCCTTGGGGCTGCTCCGTACACCGCTCTCCCCGGCGGACCGTCGGCGACGCCCGCGAACGCGTCGCAGCAGGCGGCACGGGGTCCGGATCGTCCGGTCGGGCTACGGAGTCGGTAGGCTGACCCCCGTCCCCGCCGCCCGTCGGCCCGTTATCCGGCCACGGGTGGTGCCGCAGCAAGGAGGAACCACTGAGCATGGCAGGCACCGAATCGGAGCCCACAGGCGCACGCGACGCCTCGCTGCCGGCCCGCGCCAAGATCGCGGTCACCGCCGGCCGGGTCGCCGCCGCCGTGTCGCGCAAGGCCGGGCGCGGGAGCGGCTCGGTGATCGGCGGCAAGGTCGCCCTCAAGCTCGACCCCGACCTGCTCGCCACCCTCGCCGACCACCTCGACGTCGTCCTGGTCAGCGCGACCAACGGCAAGACCACCACCACCCGCCTGATCGCCGAGGCGCTGCGCGCCGCCGGCCCGGTGGTCTCCAACGCCCTGGGCGCCAACATGCCGGCCGGCATCACCTCCGCCCTGGCCGGCGGCACCGACGCGCGCTTCGGCGTGATCGAGGTCGACGAGAAGTACCTGGCGACGGTCGCCCGCGACACCCGCCCCAAGGCGATCGCCCTGCTCAACCTCTCCCGTGACCAGCTCGACCGCGCCGCCGAGACCCGGATGATGGCCGAGAAGTGGCGCGAGGGCCTGCAGAACACCGAGGCCGTGGTCATCGCCAACGCCGACGACCCGCTGGTGACCTGGGCCGCCTCCTCCTGCAAGAAGGTGGTCTGGGTGGCCGCCGGACAGGCCTGGAAGGAGGACGCCTGGTCCTGCCCCGCCTGCGGCGGCGTCATGCAGCGCCCCGGCGACGACTGGTTCTGCCAGGACTGCGGCTTCCGCCGGCCCAACCCGCACTGGGCGCTCCAGGGCACCCACGTGATCGACCCGCAGCGCGGCGCCTGGCCGATCCAGCTCCAGCTGCCGGGCCGGGCCAACCTGGCCAACGCCACCAGCTCGGCCGCCGTCGCCGCCGTGTTCGGCGTCGCCCCGCAGGTCGCCCTGGAGCGGATGCGCTCGGTGGCCGCCGTGGCCGGCCGCTACGACGTGGTCCAGTACCAGGGCCGGGACATCCGCCTGCTGCTGGCCAAGAACCCGGCCGGCTGGCTGGAGACCTTCTCGCTGATCGACGGCCCGCCCGCCCCGGTGATCCTCTCCGTCAACGCCCTCGACGCCGACGGCACCGACACCTCCTGGCTGTGGGACGTCGACTACGAGCGCCTCGCCGGGCACCCGGTCTTCGTGATGGGCCAGCGCAAGCTGGACCTGGCCGTCCGCCTGGAGGTCGCCGGGCTCCAGTTCCACGTGGTGGACACCCTGGAGCAGGCCGTCCGGATGGCCCCGCCCGGCCGGATCGAGGCCATCGCCAACTACACCGCCTTCCAGCAGCTGCGGAAGGTCGTGGCCGGCTGATGCCGCGCCCGCACACCAGTCTTTACGTGACGGAAGGCCTTCGAGGATGAGTGAGAGCAGCCTGCGCGTGGTCTGGGTCTACCCGGACCTGCTCAGCACCTACGGCGACCGGGGCAACGCCCTGGTCGTGGAGCGCCGGGCCCGCCAGCGCCACCTCAACGTGACCCGGATCGACGTCCGCTCCGACCAGGCGATCCCCACCAGCGGTGACATCTACCTGATCGGCGGCGGCGAGGACCGCCCGCAGCGCCTGGCCGCCGAGCGGCTGCGCGCCGACACCGGCCTGGTGCGGGCCGCCGAGAACGGTGCGATCATCTTCGGCGTCTGCGCCGGTTTCCAGATCATGGGCCACGAGTTCATCAACGACCTCGGCGAGCGCGAGCCGGGCCTGGGCCTGCTCGACGTCTGGACCACCCGCGGCGAGGGCGCCCGCTGCGTCGGCGACGTGCTCGCCGACGTCGACCCCCGGCTCGGCCTGCCGCAGCTGACGGGCTTCGAGAACCACCAGGGCGTCACCCACCTCGGCCAGGGCGTGCAGCCCTTCGCCACCGTCAGCGTCGGCCGTGGCAACGGCACCGGTGACGGCACCGAGGGCGCCTGGCGGGACACCGTGTTCGGCACCTACCTGCACGGGCCGGTGCTGGCCCGCAACCCCGCCGTGGCCGACATGCTGCTGAAGCTGGCGCTGGACGTCAGCGCGCTGCCGCCGGCGGACACCACCTGGTACGACGCGCTGCGCGCCGAGCGCATCACGGCCGCGACGCGCCCCCAGTAGTACATCCGTACGCCCCGGCCGGGTGCCCGCCATGCGGTCACCCGGTCCGCGGGCGGCCCCGGAAGTACCACAATGGGGCTGCCTACTGCACACCCTCCTCGGCAGCAGGCTGCAATTCCGCGCGGGGGCGCCGACGGCGCCGCTCCCGCGTCGGCTCCTGCCCGGCCGGACCAGGGGCCGTATGCTCGACTTCGCGGCCGTTTTCGGGCGTTATGTCCGGATCGGCCGGTCCTTCACCCCTCGGCCATCTCCCCGCCACCCCGGTGTGGGAGCGACCCGTTACGGTGACGGCTCGTCGTCCCAGCCTGTAGTCCGGCCGTTCCTCGGTTCTGCTCGGGAGTTGCAAAGCTAATGCGTATTGGAGTGCTGACCAGCGGCGGTGACTGCCCCGGCCTGAACGCGGTGATCCGCTCCGTGGTCCACCGGGGGGTGGTCGACCACGGCGACGAGATCATCGGGTTCGAGGACGGGTGGCGCGGATTCCTGGAGGGCCACCACCGCCCCCTGACCCTGGACTCGGTGAGCGGCATCCTGGCCCAGGGCGGCACCATCCTCGGTTCCTCCCGGGTCCAGCCGAGCCACCTCCGGGACGGCGTCGAGCGGGCCAGGAAGTACTGCTCCGACCTCGGCCTGGACGCGGTCATCCCGATCGGCGGCGAGGGCACCCTGAAGGCCGCCAAGCTGATGAGCGACGCGGGCCTGCCGATCGTCGGCGTGCCCAAGACCATCGACAACGACATCGCCGCCACCGACGTGACCTTCGGCTTCGACACCGCCGTCTCGGTGGCCACCGAGGCGCTGGACCGCCTGAAGACCACCGCCGAGTCCCACCAGCGGGTCATGGTCGTCGAGGTCATGGGCCGCCACACCGGGTGGATCGCGCTGAACGCGGGCATGGCGGCCGGCGCGCACGCCATCGTCGTCCCGGAGCGCCCGTTCCACATCGACAAGCTCACCGAGGTCGTCCGCGAGCGCTTCGACCGCCAGAAGAAGTTCGCCATCGTGGTCTGCGCCGAGGGCGCCAAGCCCGAGCCCGGCACCATGCACTGGGAGGAGGGCACCAAGGACATCTACGGCCACGAGCGGTTCACCGGCATCGCCACCCAGCTCTCCCGCGAGCTGGAGCACCGCCTCGGCAAGGAGGCCCGCCCGGTGATCCTCGGCCACACCCAGCGCGGCGGCACCCCGACCGCCTACGACCGGGTGCTCGCCACCCGCTTCGGCTGGCACGCCGTCGAGGCCGTCCACAAGGGCGCCTTCGGGCACATCACCGCGCTGCAGGGCACCAACATCAACCTGGTGCCGCTGGCCGAGGCGGTCGCCGAGCTGAAGACCGTGCCGCAGGACCGCTACCTGGAGGCCGAGACGGTCATCTGACCGCCCGCCCGCACCCGCAGGCCCCCGGACCCGCCGCGCGCGGTCCGGGGGCCTCGTGCTCGCCGGATCCGGTGGGCGCGGCCCGGCCCCGGCCGTTAGCGTGTCGGGCATGGAGATCCTCGCTTACGGAGTGCAGGCCGACGAACGGCCCCTGCTGGAGCGGGCCTTCGCCGGCCGGCACGGGCTTCGCTGCCTGGACGTGTTCCTCAACCGCGACACCGCGCCGCTGGCCGTCGGCTACCCGGCCGTCAGCAGCAGCGTCAACGCCGTCCTGGACGCCGAGACCCTCGCGGCGCTGGCGGCGGGCGGCACCGAACTCGTCGCCCAGCGTTCCACCGGCTTCAACAACATCGACCTCGACGCCGCCGCCGAGCTCGGCCTCACCATCGCCCGGGTCTCCCACTACAGCCCGTACTCGGTGGCCGAACACGCCTGGGCCCTCGCCCTGGCCGTCAACCGCCGCCTCACCCGCGCCGCCAACCGCACCCGCGAGTTCGACTTCCGCCTCGACGGCCTGCTCGGCCGGGACGTCCACGGCATGACGGTCGGCGTGATCGGCACCGGCAAGATCGGCGAGTGCTTCGCCCGGATCGCGGCCGGCTTCGGCACCGAACTCCTCGGCTGGGACATCGCCCCCAACCCGGCCTGCCTGGACCTCGGCATGCACTACACCGAACTGCCCGAACTCCTCACCCGCGCCGACCTGGTGAGCCTCCACGTGCCCCTGCTCCCCGCCACCCACCACCTGATCGACGGGAGCGCCCTGGCCCGGATGAAGGACGACGCCATCCTCGTCAACTCCAGCCGCGGCGGCCTCATCGACAGCGCCGCCCTGGTCGAGACCCTGCGCGCCGGACGCCTCTCCGGCGTCGGCCTCGACGTCTACGAGGAGGAGACCGGCCTCTTCTTCACCGACCGCTCCATCCAGGGCATCACCGACGACACCCTCGCCCGCCTCGTCACCTTCCCCCAGGTCCTCGTCACCAGCCACCAGGCCTACTTCACCCACACCGCCGTCGGCCAGATCATCGACGCCACCGCCCGCAACATCGACGACTACGCCGCCGGCCGCCGCAACGAGAACACCCTCGTGCCCAGGAGCTGACCCACGAGCCGGATCACCGGCGCACCGAAACCGATCCGACGCCGCGGGGATCCGGCGCTCGCGCCGCGCCCCGGTCACGACCGCCACGTGGACGGCGACGACCGGCCGCTTTCCGCCCCCGAACCATCACGATTGCCTAACTGACCGTCAATTCACAGAATCTGCTTACGCTTTCCTCTCGCCATCCGTAGTCTTCCGACCCGACCGCCGAGCCGATCGGCGCGGGCCACAGGGAGTACGAGGCGCGTGAGGCTCTACGGACAGGAGGCCGTCCTCGACGGCCTCGTCCCACAACTGGTGGGACTCGACCGCACCACCAACCGACGACCGCACCACCGGCGCGCCGCCCCGGTCGTCCACCTGGTCGGCCCGCGCGGCAGCGGGAAGACCACCCTTCTCGACGACCTCCAGAACAGCTACCGGAACCGGGTCCCCCTGGTCCGGGCCGACCTGGCGAAGGAGGACTTCGGCTTCGAGGGACTGGGAAGGCTTCCGGGCGACGACCTCCCGAACGCCTCCCACCTCACCAGCCTGCTCTACCTGATCTCCCACCACCTGCAACTCGCCGTCCCGGGCTCCTGGACCACCCTCAAGTTCCGCAGGCTCTCCCTCGGTCTCCTCGTCGTCACCACCTGGCCGGCCTCCACCCCCGCCGACCCGAACGAGCCGGCCGACCTCCGCAACCTCCGGCAGCAGCTGGACCGCTTCCGGACCGTCATCACCGCCGACAGCGTGGACCGCAAGCGCCGCAACGACCTGCTCAGGCAACTGTTCGACGCCCTCCTCCCCCTGATCAGCACCGTCACCGCGATGCCCCCCGGCGCCGACGCCCTCGCCCAGACCGTCCTCACCACGGCCCGCGACGCCCTCCTCTCCCCGCGCGGCGACCGGGGTGCCCTCAACTGGTGGAAGAAGAGGCTCGGCGACTACCAGGGCGACGCCGTCCAGAAGCTCTACTGGTTCGGCCAGACCTTCCAGCAGCAGGACCACCGGCGGAACGAGATCGAAGCGCTCCTCACCGCCGCCCTCATCGCCGACATCGACGACAGCCACGACTTCAAACGGCGTCTCAACGACACCCCCCGGCCGCTCGTCCTGCTCGACAACCTCGACGCCCTCCCCGACGACCGGCTCATCGCCCCGCTCCGGGACGCCTTCGCCCACCTCGACGCCGACCGACCCGGCACCCACCCCGTCTTCGTCGTCACCACCCAGGGCTCCGCCCGGGGCCTCCCGCCCCTCACCCGCGACCCCGTCCCCGACGGGACCTGGATGACCATGGGTCTGCCCCCCGTGCGTCAGCGGGAGATCCGGGCGATGCTCGGCACCTCGCTCTACCCGGCCGAACTCCCCCTCCTCGTCGACCGGCTCAGCGGCGGACGCGCCGCCACCGCCTGCACCCTCCTCGACGCCTTCGACAGAGTCCGCCCGGCCGGCGGCCGTACGGGCGGCGCCGGCAGCACCCGCGCCCTCACCGACCAGCTCCGCTCCCCCAGCGACGTCGGGACCCTCGCCGGCCTCCTCCGCGGCCTCGTGGACCAGTTCCTCCCCGACCCCACCCTGCGGGCCCGCGTCCGCCTCCTCTCCGCCGCACTCGACCGCGGCGAGGCCGTCGCCCTGCTCACCTCCTACCGCCGGGAGAGCGACCCCGTCGACCGGCTCGAAGAAGTCCAGGCCCACCTCACCGGCATCCACGCCGACCCGTACCACTGGCCCTCGTACGGGCCCGGCACGCCCTTCCTCGCCGACCGCGCCCTGCGCACCCTGCTCCTCCAGGAACTGCGCGCCGAAACCACCTGGGCCGGCTGGGAGCAGATGCGCCGCCTCCTCCGGGACCGCTACCCGAGCCCCACCGACGGCACCCTCCGCGCGGTGGAAGCCGAAGCCAAGTACCTCCACCACACCCTCGCCCTCGGCCAGGTCGCGGAAGTCGCCAACGCCCTCCACCGGCGCTTCCTCGCCGACCGGCCCGCCGACTGGCTCACCCTCCTCAACGTCGCCTGCTCCGCCCCCCAGCCCCCCGACGCGCAGACCGCCCCCGCAACCCCGCCCTGCCCCACCTGTACGGCGCCCCGCGCCGCCGCCGACTCCCCCACCGTGCACCTCGCCATCACCCGCCTCCTCACCGCCCTGTGGCAGCAGTCCTCCCCCCTCGCCGCCACCGACGAAGACCACGTCAACGAGATCGCCGCACACCTCCGTACCCTCCGCGCGGAGAGCAACGACCCCGAACTCAGCCTGCTCCGGGCCCGCGACCACTGGCCCGTCCGGCTCCGGCAGGGCACGCAGGCACCCGACCTGCCGATAGAGAGAGCGAACGCATGAGCATCTCCGACATCTACGACGGCTGGGGGCGGCTCACCAAGGTCCTCGCCCTGGTGGCGGCCCTCGCCGTCGTCGCGGGCGCGATCGTGGCGGGCATCGAACTCACCCGCCCCGATCTCTCCTGCGGCGAAGGCGTGAGCAAGAAGACCCCCGACGGGGAGTGCACCGGCGTCACCGACGGCGCGTTCAGCTTCTCCCCCGCCCTCGACGCCGTCTCCCACCGGATCAAGGTGGAGAACGACAGCATCGCCGACCGCCCGCACGTCACCGTCGCCGTGATGATCCCCATGACCGGCCTCGCCCAGTCCGTCAGCCAGGACCGCGTCCTGCGGCAGCTCCAGGGCGCCTACCTCGCCCAGTACCGCGCCAACCACGACGACGGCGGCAGGACCCCGCCCATCCGGCTCGTGCTCGCCAACCCCGGCTCCGACAGCTTCGACTGGAGGCCGGTCACCGAACAGCTCGCCGGCATGGCCGCCTCCACGCAGGACAACCTCCGCGCCGTCACCGGATTCGACCGCAGCGTCCCCTCCACCAAGGCGGCCATCGCCCACCTCACCCGCGACCTGAAGATCCCCGTCGTCGGCGGGGCCATCACCGCGGACGACCTCGCCAACAGCCCCCAGGCGCCCAAGGACTTCCCCGGCCTCGTCCGGGTCGTCCCCACCAACACCGGCGAGGCCGACGCGCTCTCCTACTACGGCGCCCAGAGCGGTACGCCCGAGAGTGCCGTCGTCGTCGAGGACACCCGCGAGGACGACAACTACATCACCACCCTCAAACGTGCCTTCGAACGGAACACCAAGGTCACCGCCGCCCACCAGCCCCAGACCTACACCTCGCCCCAGGACATCAACCAGGTCGGCAACATCCCCAACGTGTTCGACATCATGATCCAGAACATCTGCCAGTCCCAGGCGAACACCATCTACTTCGCCGGCCGCTACCTCCAGCTGCGGCTGTTCATCAACCGGCTCGGGGCGCGCGGCTGCACCACGAAGCCGTACACCGTCCTCAGCGGCTCCGAAGCGAACTCCCTGCTCGCCGACCCCGAACTCGACTGGGCGGCCCTCTCCAAGAACGTCACCGTGCGCTACGTCTCCCTCGCGCACCGGGACATGTGGACCGGGCCGGCCGTCAACGGAGGCTCCGCCGAGGACCTCCAGGCACTCTCCGCCCGCGTCGACCAGGCCGCCAAGGAACCCGTCGGCCCCATCGGCCCCACCGACCTCTTCGACTCCCGCACCATCGTCATGCACGACACCGTGTGGACGGCCATCAGCGGCATCCGCCTCAGCGTCTCCGGGACCACCCCGCCCGCCACCTCCGCCAACCCGCTGCCCAGCATCACCGACGTCGCCGACATCTGGCAGTTCATGCACTCCAAGGCGATGGTCAAGGGCGCGGGAGGCTGGATCTGCCTCGACCAGAACGGCAACCCCTACGACAAGGCCCTCGCCATCGTCGAACTCCGGGACAACCCCCGCGCCGCCAAGTTCGTCGGGCTGGCCTGGCCGACCGGCAAGCCCCCGGAGGAGGACTGCACCGCGCCGAACTCCTGAACACGCCTGCCGAGCGAGTCCTCCAGGCCGGCTCCGTGACACAGGCGTTCCGGTCCCCCGGGTTCGCCGCGCCGGCGGGCGTACGGCGTCGCCTTCGACCGGGCCGCGTTCCGTCGCCGTTCTCCGGGCCTCCCTGCCGACCGGTCGGTCGGGCCGGGACGGGCCCGGGGCGGGGAGCCACCCGTACGGAGGGGCCGGGGGTAGGCCCGAGGTAAGGCCCGCCTAGGCTGTATGCCAAGCAAAAGGGGCGAACCGGACCCGCATCAGGGACCACGAGGACGGAAAGCAGGACCCGCCGATGGGCGACGGAATGTCAGGAATGCACCACCACGGCGGGATGACCCAACCAGGCCCGTTCACCTTGTCGAACGTCTGGACCTGGTCCCCGGACTGGGTGTTCCTGCTCGGCGGTCTCGTCGTCCTGGGGCTGTACGCGGCGGGCGTGGTGCGGCTGTACCGGCGCGGCGACCGCTGGCCGATCGGCCGGATGGTCGGCTGGGCCACGGGTGTCGGCACCATGCTGCTGGTCACCTGCACCGGGCTGAACGACTACGGCATGGTGCTGTTCAGCGCGCACATGATCCAGCACATGGTGCTCTCCATGCTGACGCCGATCCTGCTGCTGCTCGGCGCCCCGATCACGCTGGCCCTGCGGGCGCTGCGCCCGGCCGGCAAGGGCCGTCCGCGCGGGCCGCGCGAGCTGCTGGTGGCGCTGCTGCACAGCCGGTACATCCGGATCGTGTCGCACGCGGCGTTCACCATCCCGATGTTCATCGCGAGCCTGTACGGGGTCTACTTCACCCCGCTGTTCGACTTCCTGATGCAGTACCGCCTCGGGCACATCTTCATGATGGTGCACTTCCTGCTCACCGGTCTGGCCTTCTTCTGGCCGATCATGGGCGTGGACCCGGGCCCGCACCGCCCCGGCCACGTGATGCGGATCATCGAGCTGTTCATGGGGATGCCGTTCCACGCCTTCTTCGGCGTGGCGGTGATGATGGCCGGCCACCCGCTGGTCACCACCTTCACCGTGGAGGGCGCACCACCGGGGACGAACCTGCTGGAGGACCAGAAGCTGGCCGGCGGCATCACCTGGGCGTTCGGCGAGATCCCGACCGCGATCGTGCTGATCGCGCTGGTCTACCAGTGGATGGGCTCCGAGCAGCGGCAGGCCCGCCGCCGCGACCGTTCCGAGGAGCGCACCGGCGACGCCGAGCTGGAGGCGTACAACGCCTACCTGGCCTCGCTGCACAAGCGCGACCGCCGTGCGGGTGCGGGTGCGACTCCGGCCGCCCCGGTCGCCCCGGTCGCCGGCGCCGCCCCGGCGGCCGACGCGGGCTGAGCCCGGCGCCGTCCACCGCGGAACCCTCGTTCCCGGGAACCCCCGTTCCGCCTGCGGAACGGGGGTTCCGCCGTTCCGGGGCCCGGGACAGCGGTGCCGCGCGGTGCGGAACGGTCGTTCCGGCGCGGGCGTTCGAACAGGTATGCACGTCCTGCTGATCGTCGCCGTCCTGCTCTGCGGGTACGTCCTGCTCTGGCTGCTCGGCTTCCTCGGCTTGGCGCTGTACCACCGCCACCGCCGGCCCGCGCCGGCCGGCTCCGACTACCTGGTGGTCCTGGGCGCCGCGCTGGACGGCTGTGAGCCCGCGGCCCCGCTGGCGGCCCGGCTGGACGCCGCGCTGGAGCGTCTCGCCGCCGAGGAGGCCGCCGGGTACGCCCCGCTGGTCCTGGTGACGGGTGGGAAGGGCCCGCACGAGGAGTGCACCGAGGCCGCCGCGATGGCCCGCTACCTGACGGCCAGGGGCGTCCCGGCCGAGCGGATCCGGCGCGAGGAGCGCGCCGTGAACACCTCCGAGAACCTGCGCTTCAGCGCCGCCCTGATGGCCGCCGAGCGCCCCGGCTACCGCTGCACGGTGGTCACCAACGGCTTCCACACCGTCCGCTCCGCCCTGGCCGCCCGCCGGGCCGGCGCCCCCGCCGCGGTGCTCGGCGCGGACGGCCCGCTGGCACACGGCCCGTACCTCCTGCTGCGCGAGGCCGTCGGCACCGCCCTCGCCCTGCTCGGCCGCGTCTGAACCGGGGCAGCCCGAAGGCCCCGGCTCCGGTCCCTGGGTTTCAGGAACCGGAGCCGGGGCCTTCGTCAGCTCGACTCGACCGGAATCAGCCGAGGTTGGCGAGCGCCTCGTTGAAGGTCTTCGACGGGCGCATCACGGCGGCGGCCTTGGCCGCGTCCGGCTGGTAGTAGCCGCCGAGGTCGACCGGCGAGCCCTGGACCGCGATCAGCTCGTCCACGATGGCCGACTCCTGCTCGGTCAGCGTGGCGGCCAGGCCGGCGAAGGCCTGGGCCAGCTCGGCGTCGGCGGTCTGCTTGGCCAGCTCCTGGGCCCAGTACATGGCCAGGTAGAAGTGGCTGCCGCGGTTGTCGATGCCACCGAGGCGGCGGCTCGGCGACTTGTCCTCGTTGAGGAAGGTGCCGGTCGCGCGGTCCAGGGTGTCGGCCAGCACCTGGGCGCGGGCGTTGTCCGTGGTGCTCGCCAGGTGCTCGAAGCTGGCGGCCAGCGCGAAGAACTCGCCCAGGCTGTCCCAGCGCAGGTAGTTCTCCTTGACCAGCTGCTGGACGTGCTTCGGGGCGGAGCCGCCGGCGCCGGTCTCGAACAGGCCGCCGCCCGCCATCAGCGGGACGACCGACAGCATCTTGGCGCTGGTGCCCAGCTCCAGGATCGGGAACAGGTCGGTCAGGTAGTCACGCAGCACGTTGCCGGTCACCGAGATGGTGTCCTCGCCGCGGCGGATGCGCTCCAGCGAGAACTTGGTGGCCTCGACCGGGGACTTGATCTCGATCTGCAGGCCGGTGGTGTCGTGCTCCGGCAGGTACTGCTTGACCTTCTCGATCAGCACCGCGTCGTGGGCGCGGGTCTCGTCCAGCCAGAACACCGCCGGGACGCCGGTGGCGCGGGCACGGGTGACGGCCAGCTTGACCCAGTCCTGGATCGGCAGGTCCTTGGTCTGGCAGGCGCGGAAGATGTCGCCCGGCTGGACGGCCTGCTCCAGCACCACGTTGCCCTCGGTGTCGACCAGGCGGACGGTGCCCGCGGCGGCGATCTCGAAGGTCTTGTCGTGCGAGCCGTACTCCTCGGCCTTCTGGGCCATCAGGCCGACGTTCGGTACCGAGCCGATGGTCGCCGGGTCCAGGGCGCCGTGGGCGCGGCAGTCGTCGATGACGGCCTGGTACACGCCGGAGTAGCTGCTGTCCGGCAGCACGGCCAGGGTGTCGGCCTCCTTGCCGTCCGGGCCCCACATGTGGCCGGAGGTGCGGATCATGGCCGGCATCGAGGCGTCGACGATGACGTCGCTCGGCACGTGCAGGTTGGTGATGCCCTTGTCGGAGTCGACCATGGCCAGGGTCGGGCCCTCGGCCAGCTCGGCCTCGAAGGAGGCCTTGATCTCGGCGCCCAGGTGCGGCACGTTGTCGAGGCCGGCCAGGATGCCGCCGAGGCCGTTGTTCGGGTTCAGACCGGCGGCGACCAGCACCTCGCCGTACTTGGCGAAGGTCTTCGGGAAGAAGGCGCGGACCACGTGGCCGAAGATGATCGGGTCGGAGACCTTCATCATGGTGGCCTTGAGGTGCACCGAGAACAGCACGCCCTCGGCCTTGGCACGGGCGACCTGCGCGGCCAGGAACTCGTTCAGGGCGGCGACCCGCATCACCGAGGCGTCGACGACCTCGCCGGCCAGCACCGACACCTTGTCGCGCAGCACGGTGGTGGTGCCGTCCTCGCCGAGCAGCTCGATGCGCAGCGCACCGTCGGCGGCGATCACGGCGGACTTCTCGGTGGACCGGAAGTCGTTCTCGTCCATGGTGGCGACGTTGGTCTTGGAGTCGGCCGTCCAGGCACCCATGCGGTGCGGGTGGGTCTTGGCGTAGTTCTTGACCGACTGCGGGGCGCGGCGGTCCGAGTTGCCCTCGCGCAGGACCGGGTTGACGGCGCTGCCCTTGATCTTGTCGTAGCGGGCGCGGACGTCCTCGTCCTCGTCGGTCTGCGGGTCGTCCGGGTAGTCCGGCAGGGCGTAGCCCTGGGCCTGGAGCTCGGCGATGGCGGCCTTGAGCTGCGGCACCGAGGCCGAGATGTTCGGCAGCTTGATGATGTTGGCACCCGGGGTCTTGGCCAGCTCACCCAGCTCGGCCAGCGCGTCGCCGATCCGCTGCGCCTCGGTCAGACGCTCCGGGAAGCTCGCGATGATCCGCCCGGCCAGGGAGATGTCACGGGTCTCCACCCGCACACCCGCGGTCGAGGCGTAGGCCTGGACCACCGGCAGGAACGAGTAGGTCGCCAGGGCCGGAGCCTCGTCGGTGTGCGTATAGATGATGGTCGAGTCAGTCATCGGTACTCCGCTTCACGTCTCCAACGTCTTGACGTCAAGATATCTCGTCACAGGCCTCCGACTCCACCTCCCCCCGTCTTCCGGCGCACACCGGTCCGGCGGAGGGCGTGACGGGGGCTGTGATCGGGGGCGTCACCGGGGGATGCGACGGGGGCCGAACTCCACGGTGGTCCGGGTCGGGACGCCTGGCAAGCGGAGGGCCAGGGAAGTGGTTTAGTCCAGTCGGGTGAGCCGGGCGTCAGGAGTGCGTCAACGCACGACCCCATTCGGTCAACGGCGCGTCAGGACCGGGGATCCCCGGGCCGGCCCGCCCTAGCGTCGAGGCAGTAGTTCCGGCAGGCACCACCACCCCACTCGGGAGCATCCGCATGGCCCGCGTCGTCTGGCACGTTCCGGTCACCACCTCCGGCACCGGAAGCACCACCGCACTCCGCCTGTTCCGCCTGCGCGACGGCCGCCGCTGCGCGGTCGGATTCTCCAGCCCCGAGGCCCTCACCGCCCTCCTCGGGCCCGGCCAGGCCCACACCGAGCTCGCCGAGCCCGCCCTCCGCGAGCTCACCGCCCCGCTCGGGATCGACACCCTGGTGCTGGACCCCCGGCTGGTCGCCCCCTCCGTGTCCGCACCGTCCGCCGCGCCGTCCCTGACGGCCCCGCCCGGCACCGCCCCCGTCGCCCCGGCCTCGGTCTCGGCCGTCCGGTTCCAGCACCGGTGACCGCCCCGCTCCAGCTCGTCCCGGACGATCCGGCCCAGGGCCGGCCCGGACCGGGGCGGGCCCAGCCGGCCCGGGCGCTGCACGCGATCGCCCGGATCAGCCACGGACCGGTCCCGCTCGACTTCGACCGCCTCGCGGCGCAGTTCCCGGCCGTCCAGAGCGGCCTGGCCCTGGCCGGCGAGGCCGACCTCGAGCTGCGCCTCGCCTGTACCGGCCCCGAGGAGTTACGGGCGATCGCCGCCGCCCTGCACCGCGCGGGCGCCGCCAGGGTGCACATCGACCTCGTCCTGCGCTCCCTCACCCCCGCCCCGGTCACCCTGCGCCCGGTGCCGTGACCGACACCGGTACGGGCCGTGGCCCGGGCGCCCCGCTCCCCTGCCCGGGGGCGGGGCGCCCGGCCGCGCTCACTCCTCCCCGGGGCGCGGATCCGGGTTGATCGCCTGGCCGTCGATGGGCTGGCCCCAGGCGTCGTCGCCGGCCGCGTCGACGCAGTAGCCGCTGCCCTCGACGTGCCCGCCCGCGCTCCGGCACTGGTCGGCGGTGACGTCCCGGCGCCCGCTCGCCGCCGCCGGACCGGCGGCGAGCACGGCCCCGGCGGCGGCCCCGGCGACGGCGGCGAGCAGGAGGACGGAGGCGGTCGCGGCGGCCGACCGGGCCGGGAGTGAGCTGTTCATGCGGACCACGACAGCACGCCACCCGGCCCCCGGCGACCACAGGACGCCCGCCCGGGTGGCCGCCACCCACCGCCCGCCGGTCTACCGCCGCGCCAGCGCCGCGATGGCCGCGAGCAGCAGCGCCGAGCCCGCCAGCAGGCCCGCCGTCAGCGGCTCCCCGAGGAACAGCACGCCGATCACCGCCGCGGTCGCGGGCTCCAGCAGGACCAGCACCGCGGCCGTGGTGCTGGGCACGGCGGTGAGGCCGGTGAAGTACCAGCGGTAGGCGAACAGGGTGGGGACCGTACCGAGGAAGAGCAGCGCCACCGCGGTCACCACCGGGTCCCCGCCCGTCGGCAGGACGCCCTGGGCGCCCTGGACGGCCGCGAGCGGCAGCAGGCAGAGCAGGCCGGTGGTGAAGGCGCCGGTGCCGGCCCGGGCCGAGCCGCCGCCGCGGGCCCAGAGGGTGAGGCCGCTCTGGCCGGCGCCCCCGAGGACGGCCAGCGCGACGCCGAGCGCCGGGCGCGGGCCCGCCGCCGGGGCGGCGACCAGCAGGGCGAGACCGGCCAGGGCCAGGGCCACCGCGGCCGCGGCGCGACGGGTCAGCCGCTCGCCGAGCAGCAGGTGGGCCCCGAGGCTGGTGAACACCGGGCCGGCGCCGATGGTGATCAGGGTGCCCAGCCCGAGCCCGGCGTACCGCACCGAGCCGAAGTAGGCACACTGGCTGACCGCCAGGCCGAGCCCGGTCAGCCCGGCGGCGCGCCACCGGGCGGTGCCGCGCTCGCCGCCGCGCTCACCGCGCGGTTCACGGCTCGGCAGCAGGGCCAGGCAGAGCGCGGCGACGCCGAAGCGCCAGCAGGAGACGCCCGCCGGGCCGAGCCCGCCGGTGCGCATCAGCAGTGCGGAGACGGCGCCGCCCACGCCCCAGGCGACGGCGGCGGCGGAGATGGACAGGAGGCCGTGCCGGAAGGGCACGGCGGCGTACGAGGTCATGCGTCGGTACTCCACGATGAGTTGCCGGTTCGGGTCCGCGGGGTACGCGGGCGGCAGTCATCGCCCCGGCTGCGGGCTGGTCCCGTCGGGCCGGAGTGGGTGGAGTGGGCCGCCCGCTAGCGGGCCGGCGGGGCGAGGATCACAAGACGCACGAGGTCAGCCTACGCGCCGCCCGGTCCCCTTGTCCGCGATCTTTCCGCCGCCCGTGAACGGGACGTACCGTCGCCCTGGCCGGTACTCCCGCCGGAACCCCCGCGGGGGCTGCCGGTGGGCCTCCCGGCCGGAACGCACCCCTCGACGAAGGAGCGGAACACGATGGACCAGCTGACGTACGACGAGGTCGAGGCCGCCGGGAAGCGGATCGCCGGGCGGGTGCGCCCGGTGGCGGTGGCGCCGGGGGACGACGGCGGGCGGACCTGGCTGGCCCTGGAGTTCCTCCAGCACACCGGCAGCTTCAAGGCGCGCGGCGCGCAGAACTTCCTGCTCGCGCACGCCGAGGCGGGCACCCTCCCGGACACCGGGGTGACCATCGCCTCGGGCGGCAACGCCGGACTGGCCTGTGCCTGGGCGGCCCGCGAACTCGGCGTCCGGGCAACGGTGTTCCTGCCCGAGACGGCCTCCGCGGTGAAGCTGGCGCGGCTGCGCTCGTACGGCGCCGAGGTGCGTCTGGCGGGCCGGGAGTACGCGGAGGCGCTGGCCGCCTGCGAGGAGTTCGCGGCGGGCAGCGGGGCGCTGTCCTCGCACGCGTACGACCATCCGCTGATCGCCGCCGGCGCCGGGACGGTCCTGCCGGAGCTGCGCGCGGCGGTGCCCGGGCTGGACACCGTGGTGGTGTCGGTCGGCGGCGGCGGGCTGTTCGCCGGGGTGGCGGTGGCGGCCCGCGAGCACGGCGTCCGGGTGCTCGCCGTGGAGCCGACGGGCAGCCGCGCCCTCCACGCCGCCCTGGCGGCCGGCCGCCCGGTGGACGTCCCGGTGGACTCCGTAGCCCAGGACGCGCTCGGGGCCCGCCGCGCCACCGCCCTCGCCGTGGCGGCCGCCGCGCACGAGGGCGTCCGCTCGGTGCTGGTCGACGACGAGGCCATCGTGCGCGTCCGCCGGCAGCTCTGGGAGGACCGCCGGATCGCCGTCGAGTACGCGGCCGCCACCGCGCTCGCCGCCCTGGACCGGGCCGAGGGCGAGCGTGTCGCCGTACTGCTGTGCGGCGCCAACACGGACCCGTCCGATCTGGTGGATTAGCACCGGACCGCTATACGGAGCCCACTATTCCCATCACCGAACGGACCGTCTATCATGCCGCCCCACGCCGATCGGCCGGAATTCCGACTGGGTCGATCGAATACGTAACAGATCGGCGGCAATCACGCCCCCTACCTGCAAGGACGTCCAGAAAAGAATGTAAACATTCAGTAATGAAATCTGTGCAGGGGCAGCTGAAAAGCCCTAGTGTGTGGCAACTCTCATCGCTCCGCCCACCTCGGGGCCCCCACCCACAGAGAGATCGTTCATGGCTTCCCTCAACCAGATCTCACCGCCCGATCAGGGCACCGGCTCCGATTCCGGGACCACCCACCGGTCGCTGCGCCGCCACGTCGGGCTCGTCGGCCTCATGTGGGCCTCGGTCGGCTCGATCATCGGCTCCGGCTGGCTCTTCGGCGCGAAGGAGGGCGTCATGGCGGCGGGCCCGGCCGCCGTCCTGTCCTGGGTCATCGGCACGGTCGCGATCGTGCTGCTCGCGCTCGTCCACGCCGAGCTCGGCAGCATGTTCCCGGTCTCGGGCGGCACCGCGCGCTACCCGCACTACGCCTTCGGCGGCCTGGCCGGCATGTCCTTCGGCTGGTTCTCCTGGCTCCAGGCGGCCACCGTCGCGCCGATCGAGGTCGAGGCGATGATCGGCTACGCCCGGCACTGGCCCTGGGCGGCCGACCTGCTCAACGACGACAACACCCTCACCGTCAGCGGCTTCGTCGTCGCCACCGTGCTGATGGCGGTGTTCGTCGCGGTGAACTTCCTCGGCGTGCGCGTGCTGGCCCGCACCAACAACATCGCCACCTGGCTGAAGATCTTCGTCCCGCTGCTGACCATCTTCGTGCTGGCCGTGACCAACTTCCACGGCTCCAACTTCACCTCGCACGGCTTCGCGCCGTTCGGCGCCAAGGGCGTGCTCGCGGCGATCAGCACCAGCGGCATCATCTTCGCCCTGCTCGGCTTCGAGCAGGCCATCCAGCTCGCCGGCGAGAGCCGCAACCCCAAGCGCGACATCCCCCGCGCCGTGCTCGGATCCGTCGCCATCGGCAGCCTGATCTACACCCTGCTCCAGGTCGTCTTCATCGGCGCCCTGCCGGTCAGCACCTTCGCCAACGGCTGGGACAAGCTCGACTTCCCCGGCATCGACGGCCCGTTCGCGGGCCTCGCCACCCTGGTCGGCCTCGGCTGGCTGGCCTGGGTGCTGTACGCCGACGCCGTGATCTCCCCCGGCGGCAGCGGCCTGATCTACACCACCTCGACCTCCCGCATCTCCTACGGCCTGAGCCGCAACGGCTACGCCCCGCAGCGGTTCGAGGAGCTCGACAAGAACGGCGTGCCGTGGTTCGGCCTGGTGATCGCCTTCGTCACCGGCGTGATCTGCTTCCTGCCGTTCCCGAGCTGGCAGGAGCTGGTCGGCTTCATCACCTCCGCCAGCGTGCTGATGTACGCCGGCGCCCCGCTGGCCTTCGGCGCGATGCGCCGGCGCCTGCCCGGGCACGAGCGCCCCTACCGGCTGCCGGCGGGCGGGCTGATCTCCCCCGCCGCGTTCGTGGTCTCCAGCCTGATCATCTACTGGTCCGGCTGGCACACCCTCTCCCGCCTGGGCATCGCGATCGTGCTCGGCTACCTCCTGCTCGGCAGCTACGCCGCGTACGCGATCAGGAAGGGCCTGCCGAACGCGCCCCGGCTGAGCTGGAAGTCCGCCCAGTGGCTGCCCCCGTACCTGGTGGGCCTCGGCCTGATCTCCTGGCAGGGCGGCTTCGGGGACGGCACCGGCCGGATCCCGATGTGGGGCGACATGGCCCTGGTGGCGGTGTTCTCGCTGGTCATCTACTACTGGGCGATCCGGGTGGCGCTGCCGACCGAGGCGATCGAGCAGGAGATCGCCGACGTCGAGGTGGTCGACGAGGGCGGCCACTGACCGACCCCGGAACAGACGGAAGGGCCCGCCGTGCGACCGGCGGGCCCTTCCTCGTCCCGTCCTCAGAGGCCGAGAACCGTCCGCAGCACCGTGGTGAACTCGGCCTCCGCGTCCTGCGCCGGGCCGGTCGAGCGCCAGGCGACGAAGCCGTCCGGGCGGACCAGCACCGCACCCCGGGGGCCGATGCCGTGCAGCGCGGCGAAGTCCGAGCCGGGCTCCGGCGCCAGGTCGTCCTCGGCGCCGGAGCCGATCCGGAAGCCGTCCAGCGGGACGGCCAGCCGGTCGGCCGCGCGCCGGGCGCCCGCCTGCCACGCGCCACCCTCCGGGCCGGTCAGCAGCACCATCGCCTGCTCGTACAGGTCCAGCGTGGACAGCCGCACCCCCGCCCGCAGCAGCCACTGGTGCGGAGCCCGGCTGCCCGGCTCGCCCGCCGACTCGAACTGCTCGGGGACGACCGGGCCGCCCCGGTCCGCGCCGACCACCGCGCCCACCGGGTACCGGTAGCCCAGCGCCACCGCCAGCACCCCGGCCTGCCGGCCGGCGCCCGGCACCACCGCGTAGCCCGGGTGGCTGTGCTCGGCGGAGCGGGCCGACGCCCGCTCACCCGTCACCCGGGCGACCGGGCGGCGCTCCTGCCCGTACGACTCCAACAGCCGCGGCCCGGCCCAGCCGCACAGCACGGCGGCGATCTTCCAGGCCAGGTTGTGGGCGTCCTGGATCCCGGTGTTGGAACCGAACGCGCCGGTCGGGGACATCTCGTGGGCGGAGTCCCCGGCGAGGAAGACCCGCCCGGCGCCGTACCGGTCCGCCACCCGCTCGGCGGCGTGCCAGGGCGCCCGGCCGGTGACCTCGACGTCCAGCTCCGGCAGCCCGACGGCGGTACGGATGTGCCGCTCGCAGCGCTCGTCGGTGAAGGCCTCCAGCGGCTCGCCGTGCTCGGGGTGCCAGGGCGCGTGGAAGACCCACTCCTCCTGGTTGTCCACCGGCAGCAGCGCGCCGTCCGCCTCCGGGTTGGTCAGGTAGCAGGCGATGAAGTGCCGGTCGCCGACCACCTCGGCCAGCCGTTTGGCCCGGAAGGTGATGCTGACGTTGTGGAACAGCTCGCCCTTGCCGGACTGGCCGATGCCCAGCCGCTCCCGGACCGGGCTGCGCGGGCCGTCCGCGGCGATCAGGAACTCCGAGCGCACCACCCGCTCCTCGCCGCTCTCCCGGCTGCGCAGCACCGAGGTGACGCCGTCCGCGTCCTGCTCGAAGGAGACCAGCTCGGTGCTGAACCGCAGGTCGCCACCGAGCTCGCGGGCCGCGCGCCGCAGCACCGGCTCCAGGTCGTTCTGGCTGCACAGGCACCAGGAGCTGGGGCTGAACCGGGCCAGCCGGCCGCCCGGGTCGATCTCCCGGAACAGCCACTCCTGCTCGGCGCCGGTCAGCGACGGCGCCTGGAGGATGCCGTGGTTGGGGGCGAGGACCGAGGCCGCCTCGCGGATCGCCGGCTCGATCCCGGCCACCCGGTACAGCTCCATGGTGCGGATGTTGTTGCCGCGCCCCCGCGGATGGTGCGAGGTGTCGGCGTGCTTCTCGACCAGCAGGTGTCCAACCCCGAGCCGGCCGAGGAAGAGTGAGGCGGACAGCCCCACCAGCGAGCCGCCCACGATCAGGACCGGCACCCGGTCGTCAACCTTCGGATTCATCAATTGCTCCGCCCTGTCAGGGGATTCCGCGGCCCGGCGGTTGGGCTCGGCGCCGCCCACGACGGGCCCGCTCAGCCGGGGGCCCCGCTCTTCCATCCCCCGCCGGAGCGGGCCCGTGGCGCCCCTTCGCCCGGATGGCCCGCAAATCTCGCGCCGCGCCCGGTGCGCCGCCCACGATCGACCTCAGGCCTGGCGCCGACGCGCCCGGCCGAACCGCCGTCGCACCGCACTCCCAGGCCGGGGAGCACCCGCCGGACCCGACCGACACGGCCCGCAGCGTGCGGCCCAGAGCAGAAAGTGGATCATGACGACTCTGTCAGAACCCCAGCCGAAGCAGCAGGACGAGGCCGACACCCGGCTGCGGGTGGTGCTGATGCTGGAGATCCAGGACGGCGCCCAACAGCGCTTCCTCGACGTGTACGAGCAGCTGCGCCACCAGGTGGCCTCGGTCCCCGGCCACGTCAGCGACCAGCTGTGCCAGTCGATCAACGACCCGCGCCAGTGGCTGATCACCAGCGAGTGGAAGGACCAGGAGACCTTCCTGGAGTGGGTGGACAGCCCGGCCCACCGGGAGATGGTCAAGCCGATGCACGGCTGCGTCAGCGACAACTTCCGCTCGCTGCGCTACGCCGTGCTGCGCGAGACCTCGGCGGCCGGCACGACCGGCACCCGGGCCCCGATGGAGGTGCCGCCCGGGCTGCCGCCCACCACGCACGCCGGGCACGTCGGCCCGCCCAAGGCCGAACCGGGCCCGGACGGCATCGTCCGCCACGCGCTGACGTTCACCGTCAAGCCCGGCAGCGAGCCCGAGGTGGCCCGCATCCTCTCCGGCTACTCCTCCCCCCGGGCCGAGGTGGACCAGCACACCCGGCTGCGCCGCACCTCGCTGTTCATGCTCGGCAACCGGGTCGTGCGCGCCGTCGAGGTGATCGGCAACCTCGGCGACGCGCTGCGCCACGTGGCGATGCAGCCCGAGGTACGGGCCGTCGAGGAGGCGCTCAACCCGCACCTGGAGGAGGCCCGCCAGCTGGGCGACCCGCAGGCCGCCCGGGCGTTCTTCGCCAGGGCCGCGCTGCCCGCCCGGCACCAGGCGATCGCCAGCTCCCCCGCCTCCGCGCGGCTGCACCGGCACGCCGTGCTCTACCCCGTCCGCCCGGGCCGCGGGCGAGCCGTGGCCGAGCTGCTGGCCGAGCACGACAACCTGGCCACCGCCGACCCGACCGGGCCGGTCGCGGCGGCCACCGTCTTCCACCGCGAGGACGTGGTGGTGCGCCTGGTCGACCTGCGGGTGCCGGCCGAGGCCGACCCGGCGGCCGCCCTCGGTGTCGCCGACGACGAGCAGGCCGCCGTGCTCGCCGGGCTGCTCGACCTCGGCCCGCAGGGCGACCTGCGCACCGTGGCCGGACTCGGCGCGTTCCTCGCCGCCCGCGCCATGAACCCGGTCACCGACCGCACCTCCCCCGACCCGATCAACAACTGACGCTCCGACACCTTCACGGGAGATCTCCATGACCACGCAGTCCCCACGGATCGTCAGCGTCCACGAGGCACCGGAAAACCGCCGTCACGGCGCCGAACTGCGCACCATGCTCACCCCGACCACCTGTGGCGCCACCAGCGGCTTCATGGGCCTGGCGATCGTCAGGCCCGGCGAGCGGATCGGCGAGCACTACCACCCGTACTCCGAGGAGTTCGTGTTCGTCGTCTGCGGCGAGCTGGAGGTGGACCTCGACGGGAAGCCCCACCCGCTCAAGCCGGACCAGGGCCTGATGATCCCGATCAACATGCGCCACCGCTTCCGCAACGTCGGCGACACCGAGGCCCGGATGGTCTTCCACCTCGGCCCGCTCGCCCCACGCCCCGATCTCGGCCACGTGAGCACCGAGGGGACCGCGGCGTCCGGCCCGCCGGAACACGCCAAGGTGGTCTCGTGACCCGGCGCGTCGCCGTCACCGGGATCGGCGTGGTCGCACCCGGCGGGGTCGGCGTCCCGGCGTTCTGGGACCTCCTGACGGCCGGCCGCACCGCGACCCGGGGCATCACGCTCTTCGACCCCACCGGGTTCCGCTCCCGGATCGCCGCCGAGGTCGACTTCGACCCGGCGGCCCACGGGCTGGGCCCGGAGGACGTCCAACGGGCCGACCGCTACGTGCAGTTCGCGATGGTCGCGGCCGACGAGGCGATCGCCGACGCCGGCCTGGACCTGGCCGCCGAAAACCCGTGGCGGATCGCCGTCTCGCTCGGCACCGCCGTCGGCGGCACCACCCGGCTGGAGCACGACTACGCCCTGGTGAGCGCGTCCGGCGCCCGCTGGGACGTGGACCACCGGCAGGCCGAGCCGCAGCTGCACCGGGCCTTCGCGCCCAGCACGCTGGCCTCCGCGGTGGCCGAGCGGACCGGCGCGCACGGCCCGGTGCAGACCGTCTCCACCGGCTGCACCTCCGGGCTGGACGCGATCGGCTACGGCTTCCAGACGGTCGAGGAGGGTCGCGCCGACATCTGCGTCGCCGGCGCCTCCGACTCCCCGATCTCGCCGATCACCGTCGCCTGCTTCGACGCCATCAAGGCCACCAGCGAGCGCAACGACGACCCGCAGCACGCCTCCCGCCCCTTCGACGCCGACCGGGACGGCTTCGTGCTCGGCGAGGGCGGCGCCGTCCTGGTCCTGGAGGAGCTGGAACACGCCCGCCGCCGCGGCGCCCGGATCTACGGCGAGATCGGCGGCTTCGCCACCTTCGGCAACGCCTACCACATGACCGGCCTCACCAAGGAGGGGCTGGAGATGTCCCGGGCGATCGACCACGCGCTCGCCCACGCCCGGGTGGACCGCACCGAGGTGGACTACGTCAACGCGCACGGCTCGGGCACCAAGCAGAACGACCGGCACGAGACCGCCGCGGTCAAACGCTCACTGGGCGGGCACGCCTTCGGGACCCCGATGAGCTCGATCAAGTCGATGGTCGGGCACTCGCTCGGCGCGATCGGTGCCATCGAGGTGGTCGCCTGCACCCTGGCGCTCGCCCACGGCGTCGTGCCGCCGACCGCCAACTACGAGACTCCGGACCCGGAGTGCGACCTCGACTACGTGCCGCGCACCGCGCGTGAGCTGCCGCTGAGCCACATCCTCTCGGTCGGCAGCGGATTCGGCGGATTCCAGTCCGCCGTCGTGCTCAACAGAACGGGGTGAGTTCCATGACGTCACGTCAAAAGGGCCGCCGGGCGGTGGTCACCGGCCTCGGCGTGGTGGCGCCGAACGGCGTCGGGGCCGACGCCTTCTGGAAGGCCACCAGGCAGGGCGTGAGCGTCCTGGACCGGATATCCCGCGAGGGTTGCACCGATCTGCCGCTGCGGATCGCGGGCCAGGTGAACGGGTTCGATCCGCAGTCGGCGATCGACAACCGCTTCCTGGTGCAGACCGACCGCTTCACGCACTACGCGATGGCCGCCGCCGACCTGGCGGTGTCGGACGCCGGGTTCCGGCCCGACCCGGAACAGCCCTTCGCCGTCGGTGTGGTGACCGCCGCCGGCTCCGGCGGCGGCGAGTTCGGCCAGCGCGAGCTCCAGCAACTCTGGGGCCAGGGGCCGAAGTTCGTCGGACCGTACCAGTCCATCGCCTGGTTCTACGCGGCCAGCACCGGGCAGATCTCGATCCGCGGCGGCTACAAGGGCCCCTGCGGGGTCGTCGCCAGCGACGAGGCCGGCGGACTGGACGCCGTCGCGCACGCCGCCCGCGCGATCGAACGCGGCACCGACGCGGTGGTGGTCGGCGCCGCCGAGGCCCCGCTGGCGCCGTACTCGATGGTCTGCCAGCTCGGCTACCCCGAGCTCAGCCTGGCCGAGCGGGCCGATCGGGCGTACCTGCCGTTCACCGCGCAGGCCTGCGGCTTCTCCCCCGCCGAGGGCGGCGCGATGCTGCTGCTGGAGGACGAGCAGTCGGCCCGCCTGCGCGGCGCCCGCGTCCGGGCGCAACTGGCCGGCCACGGCGCCACCTTCACCGGGGCCTCCCGCTGGACGGAGTCCCGGGAGGGACTGGCGGCCGCCATCCGGATCGCGCTGGACGACGCCCGCATCGCGCCCGAGGAGATCGACGTGGTCTTCGCGGACGCCCTGGGGCTGCCCGCCGCCGACCGGGCCGAGGCTCTGGCACTGGTCGACGCGCTCGGCCCGGCCGCCGAACAGGTCCCGGTCACCGCGCCCAAGGCCGGTACGGGGCGCGCCTACTGCGGCGCGCCGATGCTCGACGTGACCGCCGCCGTGCTGGCCATGGAGGACGGCGTGCTGCCGCCCACCCCCAACGTCACCGAGGTCTGCCACGACCTCGCCCTGGTGACCGGCCGCGCCCGCCCGGCCGAACTGAACACCGCGCTGGTGCTCAGCCGCGGGCTGATGGGCTCCAACTCCGCGCTGGTGCTCCGGCGCGCGCGGCCCTGAACCACTCCGTCACACCTTCGAAGGGACACCCCGTGAGCAACACCCTCAGCTATCCGGAACTCGCCGAGCTGCTCCAGGCCCGGGCCGGCGTCACCGTCGACCCGGGCGACCTGGCGCAGCCGGGCGCGGAGTTCGACACGTTCGGCATCGACTCGCTCGGCCTGCTCGGCGTCGTCGGCGATCTGGAGAACCGGCATGGCCTCAAGGTCACGTCGGGCGCCGAGTCGGCCAAGACCCCGGCCGAGTTCCTGGAGCTGGTCAACTCCTCCCTCGCCGCGAAGGCTGGTGCCTGAGATGCCCGGACACACCGACAACGAGATCGTCATCGCCGCTCCGCTCGACCTGGTCTGGGAGATGACCAACGACCTGGAGAACTGGCCGCAGCTGTTCAGCGAGTACGCCTCGGTGGAGGTGCTGGACCGGCAGGGCGCCCGGGTCCGGTTCCGGCTCACCATGCACCCGGACGAGAACGGCCAGGTGTGGAGCTGGGTCTCCGAGCGGGAGACCGACCGGGACGCGCTCTCGGTGCGCGCCCGCCGGGTCGAGCCCGGACCGTTCGAGTTCATGGAGATCCGCTGGGAGTACGCGGAGGTGCCGGCCGGCACCAGGATGCGCTGGATCCAGGACTTCGCGATGAAGCCGACCGCCCCCGTCGACGACGAGGGCATGACCGGCCACATCAACCGCAACTCCAAGATCCAGATGCAGCTGATCCGGGAAAAGGTCGAGAAGCGGGCGGCGGAGCTGTGACCGGCGTGCACCGGGCGCTGATCGTCGCCCGGATGAAGCCCGAGGCCGCGCCGGACATCGCCGAGGTGTTCGCCGAGTCCGACCAGGGCGAGCTGCCGCACCTGATCGGCGTCACCGGCCGCAGCCTCTTCCAGTTCGGCGACGTCTACCTGCACCTGATCGAGGCCGACCGCCCGCCGGGCCCGGCCGTCGCCAAGGTCGTCGGGCACCCGGAGTTCCGGACCGTCAGCGACCGCCTGACCGCCTTCGTGCAGGCGTACGACCCCGCCACCTGGCGGGAACCCAAGGACGCGATGGCGCGGGAGTTCTACCGCTGGGACCGCTGACCCCGCGCCCCCGCTGATCCGCGGCTCCCTGATGGGCCCGCCCCCGGCCGTGTGCCGGGGGCGGGCCCACGCGCGTCCGGCGGCCGGGCGGATTCACCCGGATCGACCGGCCAACCGGGTGAACACTCCCGGGACTCCACCCGAAGGGCGCACGCTGCGCACCGGCGCTGCCACGCTCCGGTGGCAGGCGGCCGCACGGTGGATGACGGTGGATCAGGCGCACCCACCGCGAGTCCCCTTGTCCGACACCGTGTCGGACAGTCGCGGCCTGCGCGCCGGAAGGATCATCCTCATGCGTTCTGCACGCACGCTGCTCGCCGGGGCGGCCGTCGCCGCCGCGCTCACCGTCGGCACCCCCATCGCGTTCGCCGACGGAGCCGCCGAGCAGGGCAAGAACCTCACCTGGCAGGAGAAGCAGGACAAGTCCGAGAGGGCCTCCGACAACGAGCGAAGCTCCGACAACTCCAAGGGCAACGACGACAGGAAGGGCGGTGGCTCCGAGGAGCACAAGGGTTCCGACGATCGCAGGGGCGAGGAGCACAAGGGTTCCGACGATCGCAGGGGCGAGGAGCACAAGGGTTCCGACGATCGCAGGGACGAGGACCACAAGAGCCCGCACGGCGGCGTGCACACCGGTGGCGGCGGCCTGGCGCTGTCCGGTGGTGGGCTCGCCTCCGGCGCGATGCTGCTGCTCGGCGGGCTCGGGGCGGGCGCGTTCGCCCTGCGCCGCCGCCGTTCCTCCGGCGCGGTCGCCTGACCCCCGGCAGCCTGCTTCCGCCGCCTCCGGGCGCCCGGCCCGCACGCGGCGGGGCGCGCCGGGGGCGGCGGGCCGTTGCGGAACCGGTCGATCGGAGAACAGGAATGACGGGCGCTCCCGCCTCTGGAATGCCCCGGCTGCTGCGCGCGGGAATGGGCGCGGCGGCGGTCGGACTGCTGCTGATCTACAACTCGGTGGACACCAGGTCGAACGTCGGCGCGCAGGACGGCCGGCCCGCTCCCCCGGCGCTCGGCGCGCCGGCCGTCCCCGGGGCTTCCGGAGCCGCTTCCCCGGCCCCGGCCCCGGCCCCGGCGTCGCAGGCCCCGGCGCTCAACCGCGCCAAGCCGACCCGACTGCGGATCCCGCAGATCGCCGTGGACGCGCCCTTCACCGAACTGGCCCTCAACCCGGCCGGCCAGCTGGACGCGCCGCCGCCGAACGACAAGAACCTGGTCGGCTGGTACCGGGACGGCGCCAGCCCGGGCGAGCGCGGCAGCGCGGTCGTCGCCGGGCACGTGGACACCTCCAAGGGCCCGGCGGTGTTCCTGCTGCTGAGCTTCCTGCTGCCGGGCAACAAGATCGAGGTGAGCCGCGCGGACGGGACGGTCGCGGTGTTCTCGGTGGACTCCGTGGAGACCTTCGCCAAGAACGCCTTCCCCGACGCCAAGGTGTACGGCAAGACCCCCGACGCCCAGCTCCGGCTGATCACCTGCGGCGGCATGTACGACAAGAAGAAGCGGGACTACCTGGACAACGTCGTGGTCTTCGCCCACCTGGAGTCCTCGCACCCGGGGTGACCCGGCCGGCCGCGCGGGCACGACCGCCGGCCCCCTGCCCCCTGGAATCCCAGGGGGCAGGGGGCCGGCGGTCGTGTGGTCGTACGCGCGTGGGGGCGTACGGGCCGGGGCGGCGGTTCAGCCGTTCACGACGGCCTCGAAGGCGTGCAGGTAGGGGTTGACCGGGCAGACCCCGGTGACCGTCAGTCCGGCCTCGGCCATCAGCCCGACCATGCTCTCCTCGGAGTGCTTGGCACCGCCCACGTTGAGCATCAGCATCAGGTCCATGGCGGTGGTGAAGCGCATCGACGGGCTGTTGTCGACCAGGTTCTCCACGACCACGACGCGGGCACCGGAGGCGGCCGCCTTCACCACGTTGGAGAGGGTGCGGCGGGTGCTGTCGTCGTCCCACTCCAGGATGTTCTTGATGATGTAGAGGTCGGCGCGGACCGGGATCTCCACCCGGCAGTCGCCGGGGACCAGCCGGGCCCGGGCGGAGAAGGCGCCGCCGTCCTGGAGCCGGGGATCGGCGCCCGCCACCACCTTGGGCAGGTCGAGCAGGGTGCCGTGCAGCGCCGGGTGCCTCTCCAGCAGGCTGGCCAGCACGTGGCCCTGGCCGCCGCCGATGTCCGCCACCGAGTCGATGCCGGTGAGGTCCAGGTACTCGGCGAAGTCCTCGGCGGACTGCCGGCTGGAGGTGGTCATCGCCTTGTCGAAGACCTTCGCCGAGTCGCCCGCGTCGCTGTGCAGGTACTCGAAGAACTCCTTGCCGAACAGGTCGGGGAAGACGTTGCGGCCGGAGCGGACCGCCTCGTCCAGCTTCGGCCAGGCCTCCCACGTCCACGGCTCGGTGCACCAGAGGGAGATGTAGCGCAGCGAGTTGGGGGCGTCCTCGCGCAGCAGCCGGGACATCTCGGTGTGCTCGAAGCGGTCGTCGCCGCTCTCCGCGAAGATGCCGTAGCAGGCGAGCGCGCGCATCAGACGGCGCAGCTGGCGGGGCTCGGTGTCGAGGGCGACGCCGAGGTCGGTGACGCTGGTCGGGGTGTCGCCGAGCACGTCGGCGACACCGAGCCGGGCGGCCGCGCGGACGGCCGCGGCGCAGGCGGCACCGAAGACGAGCTCGCGCAGGCGCATCGCGGCCTGGGTGGTGGTGTGGGCGGGTGCGGTGGTCATGGCTGGGTTTCCTCGGGTCCTTGGGAGTTCCTGGGCGGCGGGCGGCGAGGGGGTGCCGGGGCTCAGCAGCGGCCGGTCGGCTCGGAGCGCTCACAGGTGTTGTGGGCGAAGGTGTTGTCCGCACCGGAGTCGCGGTCGGCGAGGTCGGCCGGGCCGTTCCCGCTCAGGGTGTTGCCGGTGATCACGGCGCGGGCGTTGGAGACGCCGACGACGCTCCTGAAGAGGACGATGCCGCCGGAGAAGTCCGAGGTGCCCGTGTTGTCGCGGACCTCGTTGTCGGTCACCCGGACGTCCTCGGTGCCGGTGAGCACGATGCCGGCGCCCTGGATGGCGCCCAGGCGCGGGTTGGCCGGGCAGAACTTGTTGTTGGCGACGACCGTGTTACGCCGGATGTCGAGGTCGCCGGCGCGGGGCACACCCTCGTCGCCGACCACGAAGACGCCGGCGCAGTTGCCGCTGATCCCGTTGTCCTGGACGGCCAGCCCGCGCAGCCGGCGGACGGTGACGCCGACCCGGTTGCCGGTCAGCTCGTTGCCCTCGACCACGGTGCCGCCGGTGTCGGGCGAGCCGCCCTCGCGGTAGGCGTAGTTGGCGAGGAAGACGCCGGACTGGCCGTTGTCCGTCGAGCGGTTGTCGCGGATGGCGGCCCGGGTGGACATCTCCTGGCTGATGCCCTGCTGGGCGTTGTCGTGGACGTAGGTGCGGCTGACGGTCAGACCGGTGGTGCCGCTGGCGTCGATGCCGTTCTTGCGGAAGCCGGTGACGGCGAGGCTGTCGATGGTGACGTCGGACAGCGGCTGCTCCTCGGTGCCGACCACGCAGATGCCGTGCCCGGCGGTGGCGCAGGCGTTCTCGGTGCCGTCCCCGGGGGTGATCACGGTGTCGGCGCCGGAGCCGAGCAGGGTGAGGCCGGGGGTGGTGATGCGGACGCTGCCGTGGAAGGTGCCGGGGAGCACCTTGACGGTGTCGCCGGGGCGGGCGGCGTCGACGGCCTGCTGAATCGATTCTCCGGGGCGGACGAAGTGCATCGGGAATCCGCTGTCGGCGTGGGCCGTGGGGGCGGCGGCCAAGGTGGCGAGGGCGGTGGTGAGGACGGTGGTCAGTGCGGTGGCGGCGGCGGTGGCCGCGGCGAGGTGGTGGACCCGTCGCGTGGGCATGAGTGGTGACCTGGTTTCTGTCGGCGCGTTTCTTTCGGCGCGCGCGGTGTTCGTGCGGGTGTGTCGTGGTCTCCCGCACGGTCCGGCGGTGTGGGCTGACGCGCTGTGCGCGGGCGGGGACGACCGGTGGGTGCGGCCGTGTCGACGGTATGGGCGGCCGGGTGGGCCCGCCACCAGGGTGGGCTGCGGGGCTGACGGGGCGTCGACCGGAGGTGGGACGGCCCGGCGTGGCGCGCGGGCGGGCGCCTCGGGCGTGGCGTGCGACGGAGGGTGGGTGACGGGAGGCGCCTTGAGTGGGCGTCGGGTGGGCCTTGGGTGGGGGCGGATGTGGCGACGCGCCCGACCGCGGGAAGCGGTGGGGCGCGTCGGGTGTGTCGCGTGTGGCGGGAAGCGGTGGGGCGCGTCGGGAATGTCGCGTGTGTCAGGTCGCGGCCCGCGGCCCGAGGCGGACGGGCAGCGCGGCGAGGTGCCAGGCGGCCGGGTTCGGTCCGCGCTCGACGGCGTCCGGCCCGACGGCGAGCGCCAGCTCCGGGTACGTCCGCAGCAGCGTGCCGAAGGCGACCACCGCCTCCTGGTGCGCCAGCACCGCGCCCAGGCAGCGGTGGGTGCCGTGGCCGAAACCCAGGTGCGCCTCGTGGTGCCCGGCGCGGTCCGGCGTGCCCGCCCGGCAGACGTCCAGGCGCTCCGGCTCGGCATAGGCCCGCGGGTCGTGGTTGGCCCCCGCCAGGATCGGCATCACCGCCTCGCCCTTGCGCACCAGGGTGCCCGCCAGGGTGAGGTCCTGCGTCGCGTAGCGCGGCACCCCGCCGATCGTCGGGCCGCACCAGCGCATCAGCTCGTCGACGGCGGCGGGCAGCAGGCCCGGGTCGGCCCGGACCAGCTCCAGCTGTTCCGGGTGGGCGAGCAGCGCGGCCGTACCGTTGCCGATCAGGGTGGCGGTGGTCTCGTGGCCGGCCACGATCAGGTTGAGGATCAGCGACACGGTCTCCACCGGGGCGAGGGTGTCGCCCTCGGCGGCGGCCAGCCGGGAGACCAGGCCGTCGGCCGGCTCGGCCCGGCAGCGCTCGACCAGCTCGCGGGCGGCGGCCACCATGGCGCGCAGCGCCTCGTCCAGTCCGGGCCCGGCGCCCCGGCCGAGGTAGGAGCTCCAGCGGCGCCACTGCGGGCGGTCCGCCTCGGGGATGCCGAGCAGCTCGCAGATCACCGTGACGGGCAGCGGGTAGGCGAAGTGCGCGACCAGGTCGACCACGCCGTCCGGGCCGGCGTGCTCGGGCAGCGCCCGCGCGTACTCCTCGGCGAGCCGTTCGATCCCGGGCCGCAGCCGCTCCACGGCGCCGGCCGTGAAGGCGGGGTGCACCAGGCCGCGCATCCGGCGGTGCCGGGCGCCGTCGGCACCGAAGACTCCGGCGCGCAGGTACTGCGCGCACTCGGGCGGCATGCCGCGGGCGCGCCAGACCTGTTCGGTGCGGTGCGCGCGGACGGGTGCGACGGCGGCGTCGGGCAGCAGGCCGTCGGGGGCGGGCCTGTCGGGCAGCAGGTCGTCGGGGGCGAGGCCGTCGACGGCGTTCACGTCGTTGACGAAGCGCGGGTCGGACAGCACGGTGCGGACGTCCTGGTAGCGGACGGCGATCCAGAACGGCTCCACGCCGGGGATGGTGGCGCGGGCCAGCGGGGCGCGCTCGCGCAGGTCGGCGAAGGCGGCGAAGGGGTCGCGGATCAGGTGGTCGGCACGCAGGTCGACGGTCTCGGCCGGCTCGGCGGTGGTCACGGCTGCCTCCTCAGGAGTCGTGAGGTCCATCTGGTCACGGATCGTGACGGAGCCGGGAGACGCGGTTCCCGGTTTCCAGGCCGGATTCACTCGATCGGGGACAGCGGATCGTTTCTCCGGTCGCCGGGAGCCCGGCCGCCGGGCCCCTGACCTGGCCCACCCGACGACCGCGTCCGGGCGCGTGACATGCTCGGGGCCATGACCACCGTGCCCGTGCCGCCCGTACCCTCCGTCGCCGCCCTCCGCAACCCGATCGGCGCCCACGTCCCGGTGGCCGGTCGCGGGCTGGCGGGCACCGGCCTGGCGTACGCGGACCGGGTCGGCGCGGAGACGGTGCAGGTGTTCGTGGCCAACCCGCGCGGCTGGGCCACTCCCCCGGGCAACCCGGCCCAGGACGAGGAGTTCCGCACCACCTGCGCCGAACAGGGCGTCCCGGCCTGGGTGCACGCCCCCTACCTGATCAACTTCGGCTCGGACAACCCGGCCACCCGGGAGCGCTCGGCCGACTCCCTGCGGCACTCGCTGCGCCGCGGCCACGCCATCGGCGCGCTCGGCGTCGTCCTGCACACCGGCTCGGCGGTCGGCACCGCGCCCGGCGGCGGCTCGCGCCGGGCCGAGGCGATGGCACAGGTCCGGGCGGACGTCCGGCCGCTGCTGGAGGAGCTGGACGGGCTCGGCGAGGACGCGCCCTGGCTGCTGCTGGAGCCGACGGCGGGCCAGGGCAGCTCGCTCTGCTCGCGGCTGGAGGAGCTGGCCGAGTACGTGGAGGCGCTGGACCACCACCCGAAGGTGGGAGTTTGCCTGGACACCTGCCACGCCTTCGCCGCCGGGCACGACCTGGCGGAGCCGGGCGGGGTGACGGCCGCGCTGGACGCCCTGGCCGCCGCGGCCGGGCCGGGCCGACTGCGGCTGATCCACGCCAACGACTCCGAGGACGTCGTCGGCGCCCGCAAGGACCGGCACGCCAACATCGGGGCCGGGATGATCGGCGCCGAGCCGTTCCGCGAGCTGTTCGAGCACCCGGAGACGGCCGGGGTCCCGCTGGTGGTGGAGACCCCGGACCGCAAGCACGGCGGGGACGGCACCGGGCACGCGATGGACATCGCGGTGCTGAAGGAGCTGCGGGACCGGGCGGCGGTCCGCGTCTGAGACCGCCGGCCGGGCGGCGGCAGCGGGCCGGCGGAGGCCGCGAGGCCGGGGCCGACGGGGCCGGGGCCGACGGGGCCGAGCGCCCGGCGGGGCCGGGGCCGACGGGGCCGGACAGCCGTGAGCCCGGGGGCCGACGGACGGCCTCCGGGCTCGGGGGGCTGCGGAGATCAGCAGGCGCAGTCGCTCTCGCCGTGCTCGGCGAAGTTGAACCAGGTGGCGTGCGGGCCGAACAGGCCGACGCCCGCGGTGCCGGACTCCAGGCTCTGCCCCTCCGACTGCGTCGGAGCGACGCCCCCCGCCATGGCCGAGGTCGGGACCGCCACGACGGCACCGGCCACGGCAACGATCACGGCGAGCTTGCGGATCTTCCCACGAAGCGACATCTGATGTCCTTTTGGTTCGTCTCTGGTCCTCGGACCCGTGCCCCCGACCGGCCGGACCGGCCGCCCGACGGGCCGGGCGACGCCCCACCGGGGAGGCGCCGGGCCCACGGTTGCACACGAACCCGCACCTCAGGGCGCGCGCCGCAACCGGGCTGAGGCATTCGGGTGAGGCAACTCCCCCGGCCGGGCGAATCCGGGCGTACATCCGTGAATCCGGTCGAACAGCCTGCCGGAGGGCGCCGGACGAGTGCCCGTCCGGGCACCCCGCGACCGCAAGTCTTGCGGTGACAGACCGGGTGAACCGAACAAATCCCGTCGATTTGGTACATGGTCCGACCTCATCCGAGCATGAAAAGTCGCTCCATGGCGCTCCACCGGAGCGAGCAGGACCACGAAAGGCGCACCACCCTCATGCAGACCAGTCCCGCCGCACCCCCGCAGGCGGCCCGACCGAGCGCTCCGGAGACCCCGGGCCCGGTCGGCTCCGCGCCCCCGGGCCCGACGCCCCCGAAGAACAGCCGCCGCTTCGGGCTGACGACCGCCACCGCCCTGGTGATGGGCAACATCATCGGTGGCGGCATCTTCATGATCCCGGCCGCCGTGGCCCCGTTCGGGACGGTCAGCCTGCTCGCCTTCGCGGTGCTCACCGTCGGCGCGATCGCGCTGGCGCTGGTCTTCGGGCAGCTGGCCCGCCGCAGTCCGCGCACCGGCGGGCCGTACGTCTACGCCCGCGAGGCCTTCGGGGACTTCGCCGGCTTCCTGTCCGCCTGGTCGTACTGGATCACCACCTGGGTCAGCAACGCCGCGCTGGCCGTGGCCGCCGTCGGGTACCTGGACGTGCTGCTGCCGCTCCACCACTCCATCCCGCTGGAGATCACCGCCGCGCTGGCCTTCCAGTGGCTGCCCGCGCTGGCCAACCTGGCCGGCACCCGTTACGTCGGGGCGGTCCAACTCGTCTCCACCGTGCTGAAGTTCATCCCGCTGGTGCTGGTCTCGATCGGCGGCCTGTTCTTCTTCGACCCGAAGAACCTCGGCCCCTTCGACGCCACCGGCCACGGCTGGGCGGGCGGCATGTCCGCCGCCGCGGCGATCCTGCTCTTCAGCTACCTGGGCGTGGAGTCGGCCGCGATGAGCGCCGGCCAGGTCCGTGACCCGGAGCGCAACGTCGGCCGGGCCAGCGTGCTCGGCACCACCGGTGCGGCGGTGGTGTACCTGCTCGGCACGGTCGCGGTGTTCGGCACCGTCGCGCACGAGCAACTCGTCCACTCCAGCGCGCCGTTCTCGGACGCCGTGGACGCCATGTTCGGCGGCACCTGGGGCGGCACGGTGATCGCGATCGCCGCGCTGGTCTCGATGGCCGGCGCCCTGAACGGCTGGACCCTGCTCTCCGCCCAGGCCCCGTACGCGGCCGCCAAGGACGGCCTGTTCCCCGCCGCCTTCGGCAAGGAGCGGCGCGGGGTGCCGACCTTCGGCGTGGTGGTCGGCGTCTCCCTGGCCTCGGTGCTGACCGTGATCAACTTCGCCAGCGGCGCGAAGGGCGCCTTCGAGATCCTGGTGCTGGTCACCACCTTCACCGCCACCGTGCCGTACCTGCTCTCCACCGCCGCCCAGCTGTACTGGCTGGTGCGCGGGGCCGGCGAGCGGGTCGACCGCGGACGGCTGGTGCGGGACGCCGTCCTCGGCCTGGGCGCCTTCGGCTTCTCGCTCTGGCTCGTCGCCGGAGCCGGCTACGCCGCCGTCTACCAGGGCGTCCTGTTCCTGTTCGCGGGCGTCCTGGTCTACGTCTGGATGGCGGGCCGCCGCCGCGACTGAACGCCCGGCCGAGCCTTGGCGGCGGCCGGAAAATCGGACACATCCATAGGAACCACCATGACGCGCACCGGACTTGTCCGGTGCGCGTCCAATATGCACGAGGATTTCACTTCCCCGGTCTACCCGCGTAGGTGACGGGATCGCCACACTGGCGCACGCAATTCAGCAGTTCATCCGATCTGATGATGGAGCGTCCGCCATGGCCCCCGCCGCACCCGCGCGCCGGTTCCTGTCCGTCATACCGGCTGCCGCCGCCCTCGCCGCCGTGACCGTGGTCACGGCCGGCACCCCCGCCCAGGCAGCCCTGCCGACCCCGGTCTCCGCCGCCACCGCCCGCGGCTATCTCGCCGCGATGCCCGCCACCGCGGAGACCCACGGGAACACCTACGACCGCACGCTGTTCCCGACCTGGATCACCATCAGCGGCACCTGCGACACCCGCGAGTGGGTCGTCAAGCGGGACGGCAGCAACGTCGCCACCGACACCTCCTGCAAGTCCACCAGCGGCAACTGGTCCTCGCCGTACGACGGCGCGACCACCACCAACGCCTCCTCCTTCGACGTCGACCACCTGGTGCCGCTCTCCGAGGCCTGGGCCTCCGGCGCCTGGGCCTGGAGCACCGCTCAGCGCCAGGCCTTCGCCAACGACGTCACCCGCCCCCAGCTGCTGCTGGTCTCCGCCGGCAGCAACCGCTCCAAGGGCGACCGCGACCCGGCCGAGTGGCTCCCCCAGGCCTCCTACCGCTGCACCTACGCCCGTGCCTGGGTGCAGGTGAAGCAGTACTACGGCCTGAGCGTGGACAGCGCCGAGAAGACCGCGCTCACCGGCATCCTCGACAACTGCTGAACCCGGCAGCCACGGCGGCCCGGCGCTCACCCCGCGCCGGGCCGCCGTGACATGCGCATCGGGCCGCGGTGCCGTGCGCGCCGGGCCGACCGGTCGATTCGGGGGTGGCCGGCCTCGGGCCGGTCGACCGGTTCGCGGGGCAGCCGACCTCGGGCCGGCCGACCGCCGGGTCGGTCAGTCGGTCGAGTCCGGCGGGAAGGCGACCGGGTAGGCCTCGGCGAAGTCGGCCGAGCGGGCCACCTCGCGCCACCTGGTGTCCTCCGCCAGGAGCCGCCGGTCCATGGCGATCGAGCCCTCGGCCGCGTTGACCCCGAGCGGCAGGTGGTGCGGGATGTCGCGGCGCTTGGCCACCCGCACCAGGATCTCGGCGGCGCGCGCCGGGTCACCCGCCGCGCCGGCGCCGCCCTGCCGCATCCGCCGGTTCATGGCGCCGACCCCCGGCTGGCCCACGCCGTCATCGAGGTCGAACCCCGGCTCGCCCGCATCCTCACCGCCACCATCACCGGGCTGGCCACCGGACGAAGCTGACCGCGGCCCGCCCCGTCCACCTGCCCCGTCCACCCGGCCCGGCACCCGTCCCGGGCCGTCGCCGCGTGCACTCGGATGGATCATCTGACGTGCCGCGCAAGGGATTTGACCCTACGGTGCGGTGGAGGGGGGGCATCCGAGCGGAAGGCTGTTTCTGAACATGGCTGGCAAATTCGAGCTGTTCGTGGACGAGGGCGGCATGCACCGGTTCCGACTCAAGGCGAGCAACGGGGCGATCGTGGTGACCGGCGACCCGCAGGAGAGCAAGGACGACTGCCTCAAGAGCATCGAGTCGATCCGCAAGCTCGCGCCGTACGCGGAGCTCAAGGAGACCGCCGGATCGGTGTGACGGGCCGGACTTCCGAGGACGCGGGTCGGTGGTGCAAATCGCCGACCCGCGTTCGCCTCCACGACAGATCCCTTTGGCCGGGCGCACGCCGGACGCGGACAGAACATCGGCATGCGCGTCGTCATCGTCACCGAATCCTTCCCGCCCGAGGTCAACGGAGTCGCCCACAGCGTGCTGCGGACGGCCGAGCACCTGGTCCGCCGGGGCCACCGGCCCCTCGTCGTCACCCCCGCCCCGGCACGGGGCGCCGAGTGCCCGCCGGAGACCTTCGGCGGGCACTCGGCGGGGGAGATTCCCGTGGTGCGCATCCCGTCGGTGCCGCTGCCGGGGTACCCGCAGGTGCGGATCGCGCTGCCCAGCCGGCAGCTGGCGGCCGCGATCGCCGGACACCGGCCCGACGTCGTCCACCTGGCCAGCCCGTTCGTGCTCGGCGCGCGCGGGATGCAGGTCGCGGCACGGCTCGGGGTGCCCGCCGTGGCCGTCTACCAGACCGACCTGGCCGGGTACGCCCACGCCTACCGCGCCGGGCGGGGGCTCGGCGAGGCCGCCGCCTGGCGGCGGATCCGGGCCGTGCACCGCGCCGCGGCCCGCACCCTGGCACCCTCCACCCCCGCCGCCCAGGACCTCACCGCGCACGGGGTGCCGCGGGTGCGGCTGTGGCCGCGCGGGGTGGACTCGGCGCGGTTCCACCCCCGGCACCGGGACGAGGCGCTGCACCGGGCCTTGGCGCCGGGCGGCGAGGTGCTCGTCGGGTACGTCGGACGGCTGGCGCCGGAGAAGCGGGTCGACCTGCTGGCCGCCGCCTCGGCGCTACCAGGCGTCCGGGTGGCGATCGTCGGGGACGGCCCCTCGACGCCCGGCCTGAAGGCCTCGATGCCGGGTGCCGTGTTCCTCGGCCGCCGCACCGGTGACGAACTGGCGCGCTGCTTCGCGACCCTCGACGTCTTCGTGCACACCGGCCCGCTGGAGACCTTCTGCCAGACCATCCAGGAGGCGATGGCCAGCGGCGTGCCGGTGATCGGCCCCGCGGCGGGCGGCCCGCTGGACCTCGTCGCCCACCACCGCACCGGCCTGCTGGTACCGCCCCGGGACGGCGCGGCGGTGGCCCGGGCGGTCGCCGAACTGGCCGCCGACCCGGCGCGGCGGGCCGCGTACGGGCAGGCCGGGCGGGCCGAGGTGACCGCCCGCACCTGGGAGGCGGTCGGGGACCTGCTGCTGCGGCACTACGCCGAGGTGCTGGCGGAGCACCGCGGGCTGCCGCTACCGGCGGCCGCCACCGCGCCGGCCGAGCCGGCGGCGCCCGTCCTGCCGGAGGAGCTGCCGGCATGACCTCCGCATCCGACGACAGGGCCCCGGCCGGTCCCGACGGCGAGGCGTCGGTGGCCGGCGCGGCGCCGAGGGCGGGTGAGGCCCTGACGATCGTCCGGCTCGCCAACTTCGTCACCCCCGTCTCCGGCGGCCTGCGCACCGCGCTGCGCCACCTGGGTGCCGGCTACCGGGCAGCCGGGCACCGCCCGGTACTGATCGTCCCCGGGGAGCGGCGCTCCGAGGAGGAGACCGAGCAGGGCCTGGTGGTCACCCTGCCCGGCCCGGTGCTGCCGGCCAGCGGCGGCTACCGGCTGCTCACCGACCGGCGGGCGGTGGCCGCCGAGCTGACCAGACTCTCCCCCGACCGGCTGGAGGTGTCGGACCGCACCACGCTGCGCTGGACCGGCGCCTGGGCGCGGCGGCACGGGGTGCGCTCGGTGATGGTCTCGCACGAGAGCGCCGCCGGGGTGCTGCGCACCCGGGGCCTGCCCGGCCCGCTGGCGGACACGGCGGCCGACCGGCTCAACGCGGCCACCGCCCGCTCCTACGACTCGGTGCTCTGCACCACCGACTGGGCGGCGGCGGAGTTCCGGCGCATAGGCGCCCCGAACCTGGTCCGGGCCCCGCTGGGAGTGGACCTGGACGCGCTGCGACCGCCGCCACCGGCCGCACGGGCGGCCGAGCGGGCACGGTACGCCGCGCCCGACGAGACCCTGCTGGTGCTCTGCTCACGGCTCTCGGCGGAGAAGCGGCCCGAACGGGCGATCGATGCCCTGGCCGCCCTGCGGGCCGGGCGGCGGCCCGCCGTCCTGGTGGTGGCCGGCACCGGCCCGCTACGGGAGCGCTTGGCGGACCGGGCCGCCCGGCTGCGGCTGCCGGTGCGCTTCCTCGGACACCTCGGCGGACGCGCGGAGCTGGCCCGGCTGCTGGGCTGCGCGGACGTGGTGCTCGCCCCCGGGCCGGTGGAGACCTTCGGGCTGGCCGCGATGGAGGCGCTGGCCTGCGGGACCCCGGTGGCGGTCAGCCGCTCCTCCGCGCTCCCCGGCCTGGTCGGGCTCGCCGGGGTGGCGGCTGTCGACACCGGTAGTGGATTCGCCTCCGCGGTACGGCAGTTGCTGGACCGACCGGAGGAACTGCGGCGGGCCGCAGCCCGGACGCAGGCCGAACGGTACGGCTGGCCGGCGGCGGTGGCGGCGTTCCTTGCGGCGCACGGCGCACGCGGCGACGAAGCGGTGGACGGGGGTCGGGACGAGCATGCTGGAAGCCGGGCGTGACCGGGCGGCGCGGGAGCGCCCCGCGGCGGGCGAGCTGCTGCGCTTCGTCGCACTCGGGGACTCGCTCACGGAGGGGGTCGGCGACCAGGTCGGCGAGGGCTGGCGCGGCTGGGCCGCCGTCCTGGCCGAGTCGCTGGCACCCGAGGGGCGGAGCGTCGAGTTCACCAACCTGGCGTACAGCGGGGCGCTCACCACGGAATTGACGACCCGTCAGCTACCGGGGGCGATCGCGCGACGGCCCCAGCTCGCGGCGGTGGTGGTCGGCGGCAACGACACCCTGCGCACGGGCTTCGACATCCGGCGCGCCACCCTGGAACTGGACGCCACGATGGGTGAACTCTCCGGCCACGGCGCCAGGTTGCTGACCGCCTGCCTCCCCGACCCGGGCAGCCTGCTCCGGCTCCCCGCGCCGCTCGCCCGTCCACTGGCACGGCGGATGAGGGCGGTCAACACCGTGGTGCACGCCCTCGCCGAACGCCACCGGGCGGTGCACCTGCACATCGCCGACCTGCCCTGGCTCGCGGAACGACGGCTGCTGAGCGTGGACCGACTGCACCCCAGCGCCGAGGGCCACCACCTGATCGCCCGACGGTTCCACGACCTGCTCACCGAGTCCGGCCACCCCCTCGGCCCACCCCCGGTCGCCGCACCCGCCGAACCCCCACCGACCCTGGCCGCCGACCTCTGGTGGATGGCCACCCGGGGCACCCGCTGGCTCGCCGCCCGCAGCACCGACCTCCTGCCGGGCCTCCTCGCCCTCGCGGCCGCCGAAGGCACCGCCCGCCTGCGCGGCGGAAGCGGGCGGCACGACGAGCGGATGGCCCGGGCGGCGGCACAGGCGCTGGCCTCCCTGGGATGAGGGGCGCGGCCGGGGCGGGAACTCACCGGCGCCACGGCCCCCACCACTTCGGCGGCAGCGGGTCCGCCGGCGCCGACGTCGGCTGGTCGGGGTGCAGCCCGAGCCGCCGAAGCGCGTCGGCACGGAAGCGAACCGCGACCGTGCCGTGCCAGTGCCCGTCCGGGCCCACACCGCACATCAGGTCGCACCTGACCTCGTCGTCGGCGAACGGGTACCAGTCGGTCCCCCGGTCCCGCAGTCAAACGGCCGTCAGCCGGCCCGGCCGCGGGGAGCCCGCGACGTTCTGGTAGCAGAAGAGAGTCACCCATTCGGAAGCCTGATCGCCCATGCCGGCATGATGCCCCGTCTCGGCAGCCCGCAACTCGGGTTTTCGCGCAGCCGGGGCCCTCGCGACCGATGCGGGTGGCCGGTCCGCCGGGGCCCTCCGGGGAGCCCGGCGGACCGGCAAGCCGGCCGGAGCTGCCGGGCGTTGGACCGACGACTCCGCCGGGACGGCGCCGGTCGCGAAGTCGACGAGTCACCAGGGCCCCGGGCCCGCCGGGTTGACCCAGGGACGGTCACGCCGGGGAGGCCGGCTTCTGCGCCGTTGCCCGGGCCATCCGCTCGCCGCGCCGCCCGCCTCCGCCGAGCGGCCGGGGGTGCCCCGGCTGTGAACCCCGGGTCGCCCGATCGTGGTGGTCGGGGGTGCCGCCGGGTGGGAACCATCGGGGTGGCCCGGGTTGTCGTGTCCGGGGAGGGTGCGGCGGAGGGAGTCAGGGTGGAGAGCGCGGGCGCGGGCGGCCGGGAGGTCATGGCGGCGGCGGGGGTACTGTTCCCGGACGGGGCGGGGCGGGTGCTGGTGGTGCGGCTGCCGTACGACCGGAAGCATCCGGTGGCGATCCCGGGCGGCGGGTGGGAGCCGACCGACCGGTCGCCCCGGGAGACCGCGCTGCGGGAGATCCGCGAGGAGTTGGGTTTCACACCCCGGCTGGGGCCGCTGGCGGGCGTGGACTGGGCGCTGCTGCGGGACGGCGACCGACCGATCGTGGTGTACCTGTACTGGGCCGAGCCGCTGACGTCCGAACAGGTCGCGGCGTTCCGGCCGGACGCGGCGGAGGTCGGCGGCTGGACCTGGCTGACGACGGAGCAGGCCGGGCGCGCGCTGCCGCCGCGGCTGTCGCGCCGGATGACGGCCTGTCTGCGGGCGCCGCGCGAGGCCGGGCCGCTGGAGCTGGAGGACAGCCGGCCGGTCGGGCACACCCTCGGCTGGCTGCCCGCCGACGGGCCGGTGCCCGCGTACGCCGGACTGGCCGCCGCGCCCGGGCTGGCCGCCGCGCCCGGGCTGACGCCGTCGACCGAGGAGCGGCCGGAGCCGCCGATGGACCGGGACACCTACTACGCCACCCGGCCGCGCATCCGGGCGAAGGCGCGGGCGCTGTTCACCGACGACGCCGGCCGGGTGCTGCTGGTGCGGCTGCGGCCGTGGGACGGACCGCGCGGGCGGGTCCCGTACTGGACGCTGCCGGGCGGCGGGGTCGAGGCGGACCGGGAGATGCCCAGGGCGGCGGCCCGGCGGGAGATCCGCGAGGAGCTCGGCTGGGAGGTCGAGCCGGGGCCGCTGCTGGCGCTGGACTGGCAGCCGGGTGCGGCGGCCGACCCGGAGGCGGACCCGGCGACCGGCCGGGACACCGCCGTCCTGGTGTACGTGTTCGACGGGGGCCCGGTGACGGAGCGGATGCTCGGTTCGATCACGCTGCCGGAGGCCGAGCTGGTGGAGTGGCGGCTCTGCGATCCGGCCGAGGCGCGGACCCTGCTGACCGGCCCCTCCTGGGACCGCACGGCCGCCGCGCTGGCCAGCCGGGAGCGGCCGGGCGGGCCGGTGGAACTGGTGCGCGGACGGGCCGTGGAGGCGGACCCGCCCCGGGGGTGAGGCCTGGCGGCAGGAGCCCCGGCGGGGCCTGGGCCGCCGCCGGGGCCAGGGCCTGTCTCCCTGTCTCCTGGATCTTCGCGGACCCGGCAAGGATCCAAGGACAGGCCCTCGTCCGGTCTGGAGGCCGGACCCGCCGGGAGCGGTGCGTCAGACCTCCAGGTCGGCCTCGATCCGGCTCAGCTGGTGGCGGGCCATCGCGAGGTTGGCGCGCGCCTTGTCCAGGGCGAGGTAGAGGAACAGGCCCTTGCCGGTGCGGCCGGTGAGCGGGCGGATCAGGTGGTACTGGCTGGTCAGGGTGATCAGGATGTCCTCGATCCCGTCCTGGAGGCCGAGCATGTCCATGGTGCGCATCTTGGCGCGGACCACGTCGGTGTTCCCGGCGGCGGCGACGTTGAGGTCCAGGCCGCCGGGGCCGTCGAGGGTGGCCAGCGCCATGCCGCTGTTGTAGTCCACCAGGGCCGCGCCGATGGCGCCCTCGATGGTGGTCATGGCCTGCTTGAGCGCGCCGGCTGCGTCGGTCATCTGGGTAACTCCCGTTCAGTGGTGGGTGGTTCGGGTAGGTGATGGCGCGGTGTTCGGCCCCGGTCAGCCCGCTTCGCGCGGATCCTTGGGCACGAGGGCGTCGTTGAGCAGCCCCGCGATGCGCTGCGCGCTGCGGCGGGCCTCCAGGTGCAGCCGGCCGACGTTGACGTCGGGGTGCGCCAGCAGGGTCAGCACGCAGCTGCCGCCGGCCGCGTAGGTGGCGACGTAGCCGTTCTCGCCGCGCACCAGCGACTCGCGGAACTCGCCCTGGCCGGTGGTGTCGGCGAGCCGCTGGGCCAGCGAGAGCGAGGCCGCCGTCATCGCGGCCAGTCCTGAGGGTTCGGTGCCGTGGGTGTCGTGCGCGATCAACAGGCCGTCGACGCTGGCGACCAGCCCACCCGCGAGGTGCGGGACGCGGTGTTTGACGGCGCGCAGTTCGGCGAGCAACTCGGTCTCCAAGGCGATCAGTTGTCTCCTTCCGACACGCTGTTTGAGCGCCCGCCTCATGGCCGGAACGACGGGGTCGCGGGCGGGGAGTGGGTCAAAGTCGGGCCTCCAGAAGGTTTCGGACCCGGGTCAGCAGCGCGATGTCCGGGTCGGGGACGGCCAGCGGGTGGGCCGCTGCCGCGGTGGGCGGGCGTTCGGAGCGTGTGGGGGTGTCGGGTCCGGCGTGGCTCCCGGCGTCGGGCCCGGCTGGGTTCCCGGTGTGGGGCCCCGCTGGGCCCCCGGCGTGGGGTGCGGCGGGTGCGGGCGCGAAGACGGGTGCGGCCGTGACCGGGGCGCCGGGGAGTCCGGCCCCGCGCAGGCTGGCGCCGGGGACCCTTCGGTGCAGCCCTCCGGCCGGTCTGCTCGTGACCGGCGGGCCGACTTCGGCCGCGGGTACGGCTGTCCGCGGCCGCTCGGGCACCGGGGCCGTCTCCGGCACGGCGGCCGGGCGCGCGGCGCCCGCTGGGCACGAGGAACCCGGCGGACGCTGGGCGTCGGACGGCCGCGGCGCGTCCAGCAGTCCGGCGGCGGCCAGTCGGCGGACGTCGGCCGTCACGCCGAACCCGGAGCGGCCGAGCAGCCGGGCCAGGTCCGCCGGGGTCCTGCGGCCGTCGGCGTGGTCCAGCAGCTCGCGGCGCCGGCGGCCGGAGGGGCGGTGGGAGGGTCGGCGGCCGTGCCCGGCCGGCCGGACGGGCGCGGTGTCGAGCTGCCCCCAGGGCCAGATCCCGTCGAGGAGCCGGCGTCGGCGCTCGACCTCACGGCGGATCCGGCCCGGGGCGACCCGGGCGACCGGTCCGAGCCAGTGCCTGGCGTCGGCCTCGAACCGCCAGACGCCGCCGCCCGGGTCGGCGAGGACGAAGAAGGCGGCGTCGAACAGCGTTCCCAGGTGGCCGAGTTCGAGCTCTCCCCGGGTGAGCAGCCGCCGTTCGACGAGCGCGTCGCCGACCGTGGCACGCGGGCCGTGGGCCCGGAGCAGCTCCGTCCAGTCCTCGGGGGTGATCCGGCCGCAGCCGGTGAGCAGGTCGGCCAGGCCGGGTGCCCGGGGGGATTCGGCGGCGGTGACCTGGCCGTCGACCAGGTGGAGGCTCCCGAGCGGCCCGTGGAGGGCGCCGGTGGCGTGGCGGTCGGCGAGCAGGGTGAGCGCCTCGCCCGGGGTCCTCGGGGTGGCGGTTTCCAGCGGGAGCGGCGGCACGGTGCCGGTTGCGGCGGTCACGCGCTCACCCCAGCACCAGTTCCTCGGTGAGTGCCTGGAGCCGGAAGCGGGCGACGGCGAGGTTGCCCTCCGCCCGGTCCAGCCAGAGGTGCAGGACGAGCCTGCTGTCGAAGACGGTGTCGATGAAGCGGATCAGGTGGTAACTGCGGCCGGCGGTGACGATGATGTCCTCCAGCGGGGCCCGAGCGTCCTCCGTGACGGTGAACGTCTGGCTCTCAACGGCCGCCCGTACCAGGTCGGTTGCCTCGGCGGCGGAGGTCTCGTGCTCTCCGGCCGGGCTGTCGCCGAGGCTCCCGAGGGCGAGCCCGCTGCTCCAGTCGACCAGGCTCGCGGCGCGGGCCCCGGGGATCGCCATCGCTCCGGAGAGGCATTCGTCGATACCGGGCACACCGGCTCCTTCGCGGGGTCTGGGCGGCCGGGCGCGGCGCCGACCGATTCACCACCAGCAGTGGCTAGTTCGACACGGAAGGCTACTGCCGGATTCCGTACGACGAACATTCCAATGGCATATTCACATCAGTAGAGACCAGTTCCAGCCAAGAACTGACGTGGCATCAGGACGGGCCGGATGGCCGCGCCACTGGTGGACCGGGACCGTTGGGGCACCGTTCATCGGCCACCTGGCACGGCACCTTGGCCGACATCGAGCCCCGAGGGAGGGTTTCGAGGCTGAAAGTGCGATAAGAGGACACGGCCTTGGCGTGCGGACACGACGAAGGGGCCCGTTCCGCTGGACGGAACGAGCCCCTTCGATGGGAGCGCCAGGCCCGGATCGCACGGACTCTCCCTACTGAAAGTAGGGCGTGCTCTGGTAGCACCGCTGACGCCTGTTCGAGATCCGTTTCCCGGAAGGTCACTTCCTCTCGACGGGAAGAACACTAGCAGGCCGTCACGCCTGGTCAGAAATCCCGGCCGGGGCGCCCGGGCCAGCCGGAAGCGGTCGACCCAGCAGCGCCCGGTAGCCCTCGACCAGTGCGGTGAGCCCGAGCTCGAAGGCCCGGTCGGCGCGCTCGCGCCCGGCGGGGACGGCGTCCAGGGCCCCGGCCAGCCGCGGGGAGGCGGCGCGGTCGACGGCGTCGACCATGACGTCCGGGGCGACGAGGTCCAGCGCCGAGCCCAGGACGAAGCTCTCCAGGGCGGTGATCAGGCCCATCACGTCCCGGGCGGCGAAGCCCGCGTCCTCCAGGGTGGCGACGGCCCGCTCGTACAGCTCGTGCATGAACGGTTCGGCAAGCGGCGCCGTGGCCAGCAGCCGGACGATCCCGGGGTGTTCGGCGAAGGCGTCCCGGTAGGCGTGCGCCCAGGTGCGCAGCGCGGCGTCCCAGGACTGGTCCCACATCGACTGCTCGCCGATCGTGCGCACCAGCTCGGCGCGCATCAGGGCGACGATCTCGGCCCGGCCGGCCACGTGGTGGTAGAGCGCGGACGGGCTTACCTTGAGCGCACCGGCCAGCGCGGGGATGGTGAGGTCCCCCGCCTCGTCGACCAGCCGGAGCGCGGCGTCCACGATGCGCTGCCGGTCCAGCAGGGGTGTGCGCGGCCTGGGCATGCCCGGTTCCTCACCTTCGGGGCCGCCGAGCCGCCCGTCGGCCCCGGCAGACCAAGATCGTCGTTATCCAAGCGTTACTGAACGGCTTTCAGTAAAACCCTTCCGCACCCGCCGGTGCCGCGCCTACGGTAACCGAACCCCATTCGGTTAGGCAGGCCGCGCACCCGTCGGCCCGCCCTGCCCCGGAGAGGACGCACACCCCCGTATGCGTGCCGAAACGATCTTCACCGGCGGCCGGATCCACACCGGAGACCCCGCCCTCCCCCGCACCCACGCCCTCGCCGTCAGCGCGGGGCGGATCGCCGCCCTCGGCGACGCCGCCCTCGCGCTGCGCGACGAAGGCACCGAGACCGTCGACCTCGGCGGCGGCGCCCTGCTGCCCTCCTTCGGCGACGGCCACGTCCACCCGCTGCTCGGCGGCATCGGCCTGCGCGGCGCGCCGGTCCGCGACTGCACCAGCCTGGAGCAGGTCGTGGCGGCCGTCCGCGACTGGGCCCAGCGCCACCCCGAGGCCGAGTGGATCACCGGCGACGCCGTGGACCCGTGGCTGGCCGAGGGCGGGCTGTTCGACGCCCGGCTGCTCGACGCCGCCGTCCCGGACCGGCCGGTGCTGCTGCGCACCATGGACCACCACACCGGCTGGGCCAACAGCGAGGCGCTGCGCCGGGCCGGGTACGGACCGGACACGCCCGAGCCGGTGGGCGGCGAGATCGTCCGCCGGCCGGACGGCAGCCCGCTCGGCACCCTGCGCGAGTTCGGCGCGCTCAACCCCGTCCTCGCGCTCGTCCCGCCACCGCCGTTGGCCGAGCAGGTCACCGCGCTGCGGGAGACCACCGCCGCGCTCGCCGCCGCCGGACTCACCTGGCTCCAGGACGCCTGGGTCGAGCCCGCGCAGGTGGACACCTGGCTGGCGGCCGTCGCCGGGGAGGGCCTGCCGGTCCGGGCCGGGCTCGCCCTGCTGCTCGAACCGGACGGCTGGCGCGAGCGGCTCCCCCGCCTGGCCGCCGACCGGGACCGGGTCGAGGCCGCCGGGCGCGGGCAACTCACCGCGCGGGCGGTCAAGTTCTTCGCCGACGGCGTCATCGAGTCCGGGACGGCCGCGCTGCTGGAGCCGTACAGCGACTGCCCGCACTCCCACGGCGTCGCCAACTGGACCGGCGCCGAGCTGGCGGACGCCGTCACCGCCGTGGACGCGCTGGGCTTCCAGCCGCACATCCACGCGATCGGCGACCGCGGTGTGCGGATCGCGCTGGACGCCGTCGAGGCCGCCGTCCGCCGCAACGGGACGCGCGCCCGCCGGCCGGTGATCGCCCACGTCCAGCTGGTCCACCCCGACGACCTGCCGCGCTTCGCCGAACTCGGCGTGATCGCCAACTTCGAGCCACTGTGGGCACAGACCGACCCGCTGATGACCGAGCTGACCCTGCCCCGGATCGGCCCGGAGCGCGGCTCCCGGCAGTACCGGATCGCCGCCCTGCTGCGCGACGGCGCCCGGGTCTCCTTCGGCAGCGACTGGCCGGTCACCCGCTACGAGCCACTGGCCGGGCTGGCCACCGCCGTCACCCGACAGACCCCGGACGGCCTGCCCGACGGCGGCTGGCTGCCCGAGGAGCGGATCGGGCTCCCCGAGGCGCTGGCGGCGTACTCGACCGGCGTGGCGCACCAGGCCTTCGAGGAGACCGAGTGGGGTGTGCTGCGGCCGGGCATGCGGGCCGACCTGGTGCACCTGGCCACCGACCCGTACGCGGTGCCGGCCGGTGAGCTGGCCTCGATCGAGGTGGCCGGCACCTGGCTCGGCGGGCGGCGCACCCACGGTGGGCCGCCCGGTGACGACCGCGACCGCGACCGCTCGGCGGGCTCCACTCGCTCCACGCGCTCCACACGCTCCACACGCTGAAGCCGCTGAGGCTTCCCGGTCGCCCGGCCACCCGGCCCCCGGGCGCGCGCCCGCTCCGACGGGCTCGCGACCGGTTCCGGCTGGTTCCGGCTGGTTCCGGCCGTCCCCCACGGCGGCCATGACTCGTTCCCCGGTCGGCGGCCGACGCCCCGTCCGCCGCCGACCGCCCCACCCCCCGTTCGTACGACCCCAGGAGAGCTCCCCCATGACCCCGCCCTCCGACGCGGCCTCCTCCGCCGCACTCCGTCCGCCCGGCTCCGCTGCTCCCGACGCCTCATCCGCCGCCACCGCTCCGGCCCCGGCGGGATCGGCCGGCTCCCCCGGATCCCCCGGCGGGCTGGGGCGCGGGGTGCTCGGCACCGGCGACATCGTCTTCTTCGTCGTGGCCGCCGCCGCGCCGCTGACCGTGATGGCCGGCGTGGCGCCGTTCGCGATCTCCTTCGGCGGCATCGGCGCACCGGTCGCCTACCTGGCCACCGGGGTGGTGCTGGCGCTCTTCGCGGTCGGGTTCACCGCCATGACCGCGCACATCCGCAACGCGGGCGCCTTCTACGCCTACGTCACCCGCGGCCTCGGCCGGGCGGCCGGACTGGGCGCGGCACTGCTCGCGGTGCTCTCGTACAACGCGATCCAGATCGGCATGTTCGGCGCCTTCGGGTTCTTCGCCCACACCACGGCCGCCGACCTGCTCGGGCTGGACCTGCCCTGGCCGGTCTGGGCGCTGCTCGGGGTCGTGGTGGTCTGGTTCCTCGGCTTCCGCTCGATAGACCTCGGGGCCAAGGTGCTCGGGGCGCTGCTGATCGCCGAGACCGGCATCCTGCTGGTGCTCGCGGTGGCGGTGCTGGTCAAGGGCGGGGCGCACGGGCTGAGCCTGTCCTCGTTCGCCCCGGAGCACGTGTTCTCCGGCGGGATGGGCGGGGTGCTCGGGCTCTCCTTCGCCGCCTTCATCGGCTTCGAGGCCACCGCGATCTACCGCGAGGAGGCCCGGCAGCCGCACCGGACCGTGCCGCGCGCGACCTACGCCGCGATCGCCTTCCTCGGCCTCTTCTACACCTTCGTCACCTGGATGATCGTGCAGGCCTTCGGCGACACCGAGGCCGTCGCGACCGCCACCGCCGACCCGGCCGGGATGTTCTTCACCGCGATGACCGACTACGTCGGCGGCTGGGCGACGGACGTGCAGCGGGTGCTGATCGTCACCAGCCTGCTCGCGGCGTTGCTCGCCTTCCACAACACCATCACCCGGTACGGCTACGCGCTGGCCGCCGAGGGGGCCGCCCCGGCCGCGCTCGGCCGGATCCACCCGCGCCACGGCTCGCCGTGGATCGGCGGCATCGCCCAGTCGGTGCTGGCGGCGGTGGCCGTCGGGGTGGCGGCGCTGGTCGGCGCGGACCCGTACAACCAGTTCTTCCTCTGGGTGAACTCCCCCGGGGTGGTCGGCATCCTGGTGCTCCAGGCACTCGCCGGCCTCGCGGTGTTCGCCTTCTTCCGCCGCGACCGGGCGGCCGCCGCGAGCACCGGGGCGTTCCGTACCGTCGTGGCGCCGCTGGCCGCCACGGTGCTGCTGTGCGGGGCCACGGGGCTGGTGGTGTGGCGGCTCGACCTGTTCACCGGCGCCGGGCCGGAGGTCAACTGGCCGCTGGTCGCGATCGTGCCGGTGGTGTTCCTGACCGGCGTCGGGATCGCCTTGCGGCTGCGGGCCCGCCGGCCTGAGGTGTACGCGCGGCTCGGCACGACCGAGGTCGACGCGGGCTGAGCCGCGGGCCGAGCGAAGGTCGGCGGCCGGAGGCCAGGCCTGAGCGGGGCCCGGTTCGTCCCGGGCCCCGCTCAGGCCTGGCCGACGGCTTCGGCGAGGAGCCGGTAGGAGTCGAGCAGCGCGGTGCGGTCATAGGTGCTGGTGGTGACCAGGAACTCGTCCGCCCCGCTGCGTTCGACCAGCGCCGCCAGCTCGGCGGCGGCCTGCTCCGGGGTGCCCGCGATGTGGCCCTTCAACGACTGCTCGAACGCGGCCCGCTCCCGGGCCGTCATCTCCCGGGCGAGGATCCCGGCGGCGGGGGCCAGCGGCGGGAACTCCCCGTGGGTGCGGGAGTACGCCCCCGACCAGGCCTCCGGGACGAGCAGCTCGCGCGCCCGCTCGGCCGTCTCGGCGACGGCCACCGTGCCCGAGACCACCACGTACGGCTCGGCGGCCTGCGCGGAGGGACGGAATCGGCTGCGGTAGCGGTCGATCGCCGCGAGCATCCGCTCCTTCCCGCGCGGGGCGGCGACCACCAGCGGCAGCCCGGCGTCGGCGGCCAGGTCGGCGCCCTCGCCGGTGGCCAGGACGAAGGCCGGGACGTGCAGGCCCTCGGCGGGCCGGGCGTGGACTCCGCGGTGTGCCTGCTGCGAGCCGTCGAAGTAGCCGAGCAGCTCGGCCAGCTGGGCACCGAAGCCGTCGGCGGCGTCCTTCTCCCGCCCCAGCGCCCGCCGGACACCGTCGGTGAAGCCCACCGAGCGCCCGAGCCCCATGTCGATCCGCCCCGGGAACAGCGCGGCCAGCACCCCGAACTGCTCGGCCACCACCAGCGGCTGATGGTTGGGCAGCATCACCCCGCCGGTGCCGACCCTGATCCGTGTGGTGGCCGCCGCCACCGCCGCGGCGAGCACGGTGGGCGCCGATCCGGCCGCCCCCGGCACCCCGTGGTGCTCGGAGACCCAGAACCGGTGGTAGCCGAGCTGCTCCGCCTCCCGGGCGAAGGCCACCGTGTCCCGCAGTGCCTGGGCCGGCTCCTGGCCCTGTCTGGTCCGGGAGCGGTCGAGCACGGAGAGCCTGATCGTGGGCGCGGCACTTGTCACTCGACGGACAACGCCCGCCCGCCGCACGGGCATTCCCGACCAGCCGGGCCAGGGCCGAGACCGACGGCCGGCGCCGGCGCCGGAGCCGGAGCCGGAGCCGAGGCCGAGACCGAAGGTCGGCCGGTCAGGCGCCCGCCCCGGGTATTCGGCCCGGCCTGGGGTGCCCGGGCTCGGCGCCGGCACCGGCCCCGGCACCGGCCCGGGCCGTGGCCTTGCGGCGGCCCCACGGCTTGTACACCGAGAGGACCACGTTGACCAGGTAGAGCGTCAGCGCCACCGCCGGAACGATCACCGTGTTGTAGCGGACGAAGCCGAGGTCCGCCATCGTGATCGGGCCGGTGGGATGCGCGTCCGCCACCCGCACCGCGTCGTGCAGCCGGTCGGGGAGGGCGAGGACGGAGGCCGTCATCGCCCCGAGCGTCAGCCAGAACTTGGTGCTCACCCAGTGGTACCGGAACAGCCCCCAGGACGTGCCGAGCCCGAGCACCACCCCGCTCAGGAAAGTGAGCAGGCTCAACGGCAGGATCAGCGCGTCGCCGAGCAGGCCCATCGCCCGGTAAGCGGTGCGCAGCCGGTCGGCGTCCCCGGTCGTCAGCGCCGTCACCGCCAGGGTGAGCAGGCAGAGCATCAGTGCCGGCCAGCTCACCGACGCGACGACGTGCAGGACGACCAGTGGTTTGCGCGCCGCCGGCGGCAGACGGCGGCCCGCGGACGCGGACACGGGTGCCGCCTGTGGTGTCGGCTCGGACGCCGAGACGGCGCCGGTGGGCGAGCGCACGGGTACCTCCTTCGAGTCGGGGTCACGAGGACGGCCCCAGGCTCTCCCGTCCGCGCCTCATCCGGCATCTGACGGTGGAAGTAACCTCGCCTACTCCCGGGCGAGTACGCGCCCCCGGCGACAGCGGCGCCGTGCCTCCCCCGGAAGCAGCACCGGTCTCAGTCGACCACCGTGAACCCCTGTGCCGCGCCGAGCCGGCTCAGCGAGGCCTGTCCGGGAATCCCGTCCGCCGCCCCCGCCTCGTACCCGCACCGCCGCTGCCAGGCCGCGTACGCGGAGACCGTCCGGCTGCCGAACGAGCCGTCCACCCACCGCTGGTCGAGCAGCCCCTCGTCGACGAGCGCCTGCTCCACGATCGCCGCCTCGGACCCGTACGTCAGGTGCCCCTGCTCGGCTCCCGGGTCGGTGCGGGCGGCCGCGATCACGTGGGACACCGAGACCGTCCGCGGGCCGGGCAGGTAGCCGAGCAGCCGGCGCAGCGAGCCCGCGCCCGGGACGCCGTCCGCCGCCTGCCCGGAGTAGCCCAGACTCCCCTGGTAGTCCGCGTAGTTGTCGGTGTCCGCGTCCGTCCAGTCCGGGCCGGGGCCGGAGCGGTAGTGGCCGCCGAAGCCGTGCGAGACCAGCGCCCGCCCGACCACCGTCACCTGGTAGCCCCGGGCGCCGTAGCCGTACGGCAGGCCGTTGATGCTGACCTGGTAGCGGGCGGGCGTGGCCGGGGGCACCGGGTGCTGCTGCGAGGGCGGGTCGTCCGGGAAGCCGGGCCCGGCGGTGAAGTCGGGCCAGGAGCCGGGGTCGGTGTGGTCGTTGTAGGGCACGTGGGCGTGCGCGTACCAGCCGCCGAAGGCCTCCCACGCCCGCTCGTCGCGGTGGCCGGAGAAGTCGGTCGGCCGGCCCATCGGCCAGATGTCGGGCACGCCCCAGGAGGAGATCCAGGCGTGGATCCGGTTCCAGCCCGCGCAGGGGGTGTCGACCAGCCGCGGGTAGACACGGCCCTGGTAGCGGCAGTAGGGGAAGAACACCGCCTCGATCTGGACCACCACCCGCCCGGCCCGGTTGGTGCGGGTCGGGCTCTGGGCGGGGCTGAGCAGGCTCTTCGAGCGGGAGTCGGCCGGGAACAGCTGCGCCGTGCGGCCGCTGAACGGGTCCCAGACCAGGTGCGGCGCGTCACCGGCGCCGCTGCCGGTGAAGTAGCCGACCAGGTCCTCGTAGGAGCACCAGTCCTGCGGCGCCGCGGCGGTCGCGTTGCGGTCCCAGGTGATGTGGGCGATGGCCTTCGGCGGGTACTGCTGATCGGTCGGCGCGTGGTCACCGAGGTCGTGGATCTCGGCTCCGGGCAGCCACAGGTCGGGCATGACGGGCTCCTCCGAACGGCGTAAGGGCATCACCTCGGGTATCGGCAGGTGGGGGTCGCCGATTGACCCCGACGGCGCGACGCCCGGCGGTGAACCCCCCGCGCCCGTGCGGCCGTTCGACTCGACAGGGGGCATTCGCCCCCACGTGCGATTCGAGCGCCCGTGCGGGGGCGCCCGGTCGCCCGGAAGGGGGCGCATCCCACCCCCGGCGGGGCCTCGCTGTCAATCGTTGACAGCAAAAGTGGTCTAGTCCACGATTGTCCGGCGGACCGGCCCGAGCTTGCGCACGGGGTCCTCACGTGCGCCCGACTTGCCTTTGCCGCAAGGAATCTGACGAACCGACGGAGATGCCCGCACCATGCAGAGAGTCTGCCTCGCCCTGCCCACCATGCGCCCCTGCCCCGAGACCATCACGGCCCTCGCCGAGGAGGCGGCCTACGCCGTCGCCACCTTCGGGGTCGAGGTGCACCTCCTCGTCCTCGACACCACCGACGCCGCCGACTTCGCGCGGAACGCGGGCGCCGTGGCCGCGCTGCCCCCCACCCCCGGCGTGGTCGTCCACCACCTGGGCGAGGCGCGGCAGCGGGAGTTCCTGCGCCGGGTGGCCGAGCGCTCCGGCGCCGCCGACCCCGAGCTGCTGCTCGACCTGATGCTCCCGCGGGCCGTCGCGTACGGCTCCTGCGTCAACCGGCTCTTCCTGGGCGCGGCCGCCCTGGGCTGCACCTCGGCGCACCTGCGCAACGACGACTTCGACTACCAGGTCGTCGACGGTCGGAAGATGTTCCCGATCCACCACGAGCTGCTCTCGATCGGCCGGCCGGCCGGCGAGGCGGTGTCCGGCGTCACCCGCTCCGAGCTGGACCCGGCCGACGCGGACAGGCCGGTGATGCTGGTCAGCGGCTCCTTCATCGGCGAACTCAACGTGGACATCGGCGAGATCCTGGAGCTGGACCCGGCCGTCTACCGCGAGGTGGTGCGCCTGTGGACCCCGCCGGTGTGGTCGCAGGAGGAACAGGACGCGATGGTGGACGTCTCCTTCAAGGGCGCCGGCTCCGAACCGTTCGACACCGACGAGTCCGTCCTCGGCGTGCCCGACATCTGGGACGTCTACATGTGCAACATCGCCCTGGACCACCGGGCCTACGAGGTGCTGCCGCTCCTGCCCTCGATCGAGACCATCGGCAGCGACTACGCCCTGCTGCACGCCATGGTCCACTCCGGCATGCCCGGCGTCGTCCACAACCGCCACATCGTCAACTACTACACGCCCGAGCGCCGCACCGGCGCCGGCTTCGTCTCCTACCAGCTGCGGTTCGTCAAGTTCCTGCTCTCGATGCTGTACCTGTACCCGGTCTACGGCGGGATGATCGACCTCGGCCGCGGGCTGCTGGACGAGCGGCACGGGCTGAGGGTCGAGCCGGTGCTCGACCTGGTGCGGGGCAGCGTCGACTGGGACCGGGCCGGGAACGAGCACTGCCTGGACGTCCTGGACCGCTCCTACCGCAAGCTGGGCGGCAAGTACGCCGAGCTCGCGGACGTGGTGGCCGGGCGGCGCCGGCAGCTCCTGGACGAGGCGCGGGCGGACGCCGAGCGCTGGGCGGTGCTGGTGGAGGCCTGGGCGGCGCTGGTGGCCGCCTCCCGCGCGGAGGGGCTCGGCGCCGCCCCGGAGGGTCCGGCCCGGTGAGCGAGGACCTCCGGATCCGGCTCCTGGCCGAGGGCGACTGGGACGCCGTGGTCGCGCTGGAGCACGACGCCTACGCGGCCGACGGCCTGTCGGAGGGCCGGGAGGCGCTGCGGTCCCGGGCCCTCAGCTCGCCCGGCACCTGCTTCGTGCTGGAGCGGCGGGGCACGGTGTGCGGCTACCTGCTGAGCCTGCCGTACCCGCCGCTGCACTGCCCGGACCTCGACCGGCCGGAGGCGGCGGCGTACGAGTCGCGCAACCTGCACGTGCACGACCTGGTGATCGCCGAGGAGCTGCGCGGCCGGGAGGTCGCGCTGGGGTTCATCCGGCACTTCCGGTCGCACGCGGAGGAGCTGGGCTTCGAGCGGATCTCGATGGTCGCGGTGCGCGGCGCCGACATCCTGCTGCGACTGCTCGGCTACCGGGCGCACCGGGAGGTGGCGGTCCCGGCGTCCTACGGGCGGCGCGCGGTGTACATGTCGATGCCGGTGCGCTGACCTGCGGGGACGCGCGAACGAGCGATCACTCCTTCGGCCTAGCTAGGACGGCGGGGATCACCCCGTCGGGTGAAGCTGGTGGCGGCTGTGCTCCCCGCGCAGCCGCCGGCAGTACCCGCCCGCACGCCCGAGGAGCCGGCGCATGAAGGGAGCCAGCACATGAAGGGAGCCAGCGCATGAAGGCCGCCGTCGTCCGTGAGTTCACCGCACCGCTGGTCGTCGAGGACCGTCCGGTACCCGAGCCGGCCGCGCACCAGGTCCGGGTCCGGATCGAGGCCTCCGGCCTGTGCCACACGGACATCCACGCCGCCCGCGGCGACTGGCCGGTCCAGCCCAGCCCGCCGTTCGTCCCCGGACACGAGGGCGTCGGCATCGTCGAGGCCGCCGGCGAGCTGGTCCGCCACGTCCGGGTCGGCGAACGGGTCGCCATCCCCTGGCTCGCGGACGCCTGCGGACACTGCGACCAGTGCGTGACCGGCTGGGAGACCCTCTGCCTCCACCAGCACAACAGCGGCTACTCCGTCGACGGCGCCTACACCGAGTACGCCCTCGCCCACGGCGACTACGTCGTCCCCGTCCCCGACGGCATCGACCCCCTCGACGCCGCCCCGCTGTCCTGCGCCGGCGTCACCACCTACAAGGCCCTCAAGGTCTCCGGCGCCCGCCCCGGCACCCGCGTCCTGGTCTCCGGCATCGGCGGCCTGGGCCACCTCGCCCTCCAGTACGCCCGGCTCTGCGGCGCCGAGACCATCGCCGTCGACGTCACCGACGACAAACTCGCCCTCGCCCGCGACCTCGGCGCCGACCACGTCATCGACGCCCGCACCCAGGACGTCGCCGCCGAGGTCCAGGCCCTCGGCGGCGCCCACGCCGCGATCGCCCTCGCCGTCAGCAACGCCTCCTTCCAGGCCGCCTACGGCGCCCTGCGCCGCGGCGGCACCCTCGTCCTGGTCGCCCTCCCCGCCGGCGGCAAACTCGAACTCCCCGTCTTCGAAACGGTGTTGAACGGCACCAAGGTCATCGGCTCGATCGTCGGCACCCGCGAGGACCTCGCCGAGGTCTTCCGCCTGCACGCCCTCGGCCGCACCCGGGTCATCCGCGAGACCCGCCGACTCGAAGACGTCAACACCTGCTTCGACGAAGTCCTCAGCGGCAAGGTCTCCGCCCGCCTGGTCTTCGACCTGCGCTGACCGACCCCACCGGCCGGGCCGCACCCCGAAAACCGCTGGCGGGCCCGGCCGGCCCGCGGGCACGATGCCCGGATGCCGCCGCTGCTGTACGCCGTCGCCCGCAACCCCGCCCTGCCACCGGACCTCCTGCGGCTGCTGCTCGACACCGCCGACGCCGACGAGGAACTCGCCCACGCCCTCGCGGGGCGGACGGACCTCGACCCGGCACAGGTCCGGCGGCTCGCCGGGCGCCATGAGGAGGCCGCCGTCCGACTCGCCGCCGGCGGGCTGCTGCCCGCGGCAGAGGTCGATCCGCTCGCCCGGCCGGGCGTCGCGATCGCCCTGCTGGAGGACGGACGCGGGGCCCCGACCTGGGCCCTTGCGCTGTCCGGCGTCGCGGACCGGTACCTCCGGATCCGGCTGGCCTCCTGCCCGGGGCTTCCGGACGAAGCCGCCGAAACCCTCGCGGCCGACCAGGACACCGACGTGGTGGCCGAACTCGGCCTCCACACCCGCCGGCCGGACCTGCTGGCCCGCCTCGCCCGACACCCCGGGAACGACGTGCGGCGCTGGGTCGCGGCGAACGAGGCGGCCCCGCCCGAACTGCTCACCGCGTTGCTCGCCGACGAGGACGTCCACGTCCGCGGCCACGCGGCCGGCAACCCCGCGACCCCGGCGACGGCCGCCGCCCGGGCCCTCACCGACGACCCGCTGGTCCGGCGGAAGCTCGCCGAGCACCCCGGGCTGCCGGCCGGGCTCTACCACCGGCTCGCCGAGGACGACACCCCCTGGATCCGGGACAACCTCGCCCGGAACCCCGGGATCGACCCGCCACTGCTGCGCCGCCTCGCCACCGACCCGGACCGCGACGTGCGACACCGGCTCGCCCACCACCCGTACGTCCCACTCGACGTCCTCGGCCGACTCGCCGTCACCGTCCGGCTCGGCCCCGCCCTGCTCCCCCGGATCGCCGACGCCTCCCCGGACGAACTCGCCGCTCTCGCAGGCGACTCGGAGCCTCGCGTGCGGATGCTCGTCGCCCAGCACCGCGACCTGCCCGCGCCGGTGCGCGACCGGCTGGCCGAGGACCCGGACGCGAGCGTGGCGAACGCCGTCGCCCCGCACCCCGGCCTCCCGCCCGCCCGGCTCGTCGGCCTGCTCGACCGGTTCGGCTCCAAGGTGGCCACCGCGCTGGCCGCCAACCCCGACGCCCCGGCCGCCCTGCTCGACCGCATCGCCACCACCACACCCGTCCCCGCCAAGGCCCTGCGGGCCATCGCCGCCCACCGCCACGCCACCCCCGACGCCCTCGCCCGCTGCCTCACCTCCCCGGACCCCCGCACGGCCGAGGCCGCCGCGGCCAACCCCGCACTGCCCCCGAACGCCCAACGGGCCCTGATCGGTTAGGGCCTGTCCGTCGACCGGCTCGGACCGGGGCGGCGCGGTGGCGGGGTGCCTGCACCGCGAAGCGAAGGCGGGAGCGCCTCCGGGCCGAAGGCGGGGCGCGGAGCCACCACGGCGGGGAGCGCCTCCCCGGCCGGAGGCTGGGCGCGGCTCAGCGCGCCCACGCCGCAAAGCGGAGGCGGGGCCGCCTCCCGGCCGGAGGCTGGGGGCCATCGGCGGCGGGCGACGACGCCGGGGCGGCCGCCGGCGTGGCGGGGAACCGCGGGACGCGCCTGTACCGGCGGCGTCCGGGTGGCGTCGCGGTTGCGTCTCCGTTCCGGTCGGCGTGGGTACGAACCGGGCCGCGGTCCGGGATGGTGAGGGCAACCACTCGTACGGCAAGGGGAGTTGCCATGGGGGACGGCCTGGATCCGGCATCGGACGCGGTGGCGGCACTGCTCGGGGGCGGGCCGCATCAGGCGGTGGCGGACGTCCTGCGGGCACGGTTGCGGATGGTGCTGGAGGGGGCCCGGGCGCTCGCGGCGACGGAGGCGAGCCCGGGGGACGCGCAGGCACGGGCGCTGCTGACCGCCGCCGTCGCGCACCTGCTGGCCTCGGACCCGGCGTTCGCGCACTACCTGGCCACCACCGGGCTCGGGAAGCCCACCGATCCACCGACCGTCCAGCTGCGCGGCGAGCCCGGCACCGTGCAGCTGCGGTTCGACCCGCCGTCCGCGCCGCCCCCGAAGGGCCCGACCACCGTCCGTCTGCGGACCGGCCCCGCGGACGCCCGCGCCCGGGCGCTCGCCGCCCGCAGGAGCAGCACCGGGATCGCGGTGGCGCTCGCCCTGGTGCTGGTCGCCGCGCTGGCCGCACTCGGTGTCCACCTCGCCTCGCGCCCGCTGCTGAAGCCGGGCGGGCCCGATCTGGCGCACGCCGCACGGCCGCTGAACGATCCGAGGCTGGTGGTGCGGGTGCTGCCCGACGAGGGGACGATGACGGACGGCTGGCGGCTGCGGCTGGGGCCGACGGCGGGGGCCGGCATCGGCAGCGAACTGCCGTGCCTGTTGCCGGACGCCTGTGACGAGCAACTCGCCCACGGCGTCGTGACGTACGGTACGGACTCGGCGCGGACCGCGGAGTTCGACGTGGCCACCTTCGCCTCCCCGGAGGCCGCCACCCGCGCCTTCCGCACCGCGCTCGACCGGGCCGGTGACCCGAAACCGTCGATGGCCGTCCCCCTGATCGGCGATCAGGGCGCCGTCCGCGTCCAGGACGGCCGGTCGGCGGTGGCCGTGATCCGGGTGGGCAGCGTGCTGCTGCTCGTACGCGTCGAGGCTCCGGGCACCGACCTCAGCATGCCCGGGTTCCTCGCCCTCGCCCGGCTGGCCGCCGAGCGTGCCCGGCAGGTGCAGGAGGGGAACCTGCCCGATTCCTCCTGGCCGACGGCGGTCCGACGGGACTGACCGTAGCCACGGCGGGCCCGGGCCCGCCGACCACCGGCCCTGCCGACCGCCGCGGCGGCGGTCCGTCGCCCGAATGCATGTACCGGTCTCTTGACTGGCGTCACCGACGCGCGATACTGGGCTCACTCCCCGCTCGCACAACGAGGTGCCGCCCATGGAGCTCTCACCCTCGGCGCACGTGGACACGTTCTGTCGAGACCACCTCCCGCCCTTCGAGCAGTGGCCCGAACTCCTTTTCGAACTCCCGGAGTTGGCCTATCCCGACCGCCTGAACTGCGCCGCCGCCCTGCTCGACGACACCATCGAACGCCTCGGCCCCGACCGCCCCTGCCTGCTCACCCCCACCGGGCGGTGGAGCTACGGCGAACTGCGCGACCACGCCGACCGGATCGCCCGGCTGCTGACCGAGGACCTCGGCCTCGTCCCCGGCAATCGCGTTCTGCTGCGTGGCCCCAACACCCCCTGGCTGGCCGCCTGTTGGCTCGGCGTGCTGAAGGCCGGCGCAGTGGCCGTCACCACCGTTCCGCTGCTGCGCGCCGCCGAGCTGACCGAGCTGCACGACATCGCCGGGCCCGTCCTCGCCCTGTGCGACCACCGCTTCCTGGACGAGCTGCACCGGGCGCGGACCCCCGGCCTGCGCGTCCTCGGCTACGGCGGCCCCGGCCCCGAGGACCTCACCGCCCGCTGCGCCGCCAAGCCCGCCGGATTCCCCGCCGTCCCCACCGCCGCCGACGACGTCGCGCTGATCGCCTTCACCTCCGGCACCACCGGCCGCCCCAAGGCCACCCTGCACTTCCACCGCGACGTGCTCGCCATCGCCGACACCTTCTCCCGCCACCTGCTCCGCCCCACCCCCGAGGACCTCTTCACCGGCACCCCGCCGCTCGGCTTCACCTTCGGCCTGGGCGGCCTGCTGGTGTTCCCGCTGCGGGCGGGGGCCGCCAGCCTGCTGCTGGAGCAGGCCACCCCCGAGCAGCTCGCCGAGCAGGTCCGGCGCCACGGGGTGAGCGTGCTGTTCACCGCGCCGACCGCCTACCGGGCGATCCTCGCCGCCGGGCTGGCCGACCGGCTGACCGGGGTGCGGCGCTGCGTCTCGGCGGGCGAGCCGCTGTCCGCCGCCGTCTGGCAGGCCTTCCACGCGGCCACCGGGCAGCGGCTGATCGACGGCATCGGCGCCACCGAGCTGCTGCACGTGTTCGTCTCGGCCGCCGACCAGGACCTCCGCCCCGGCTCCACCGGCCGGCCCGTCCCCGGGTTCCGGGCCGCGGTCCTGGACGGACAGGGCCGCCCGGTGCCGGACGGCGAGCCCGGGCTGCTCGCCGTGAAGGGCCCGACCGGCTGCCGCTACCTGGACGACGAGCGCCAGCTGGACTACGTCCGCGGCGGCTGGAACCTCACCGGCGACACCTACGTCCGGGACCACGACGGCTACTTCTGGTTCCGGGCTCGCAGCGACGACATGATCGTCTCGGCCGGCTACAACATCGCCGGGCCCGAGGTGGAACAGGCGCTCGCCGCCCACCCCGACGTGGCCGACTGCGCGGTGGTCGGCGCGCCGGACGAGCGGCGCGGCGCGGTGGTCAAGGCGTACGTGGTGCTGCGTGCGGGCGTGCCGGCCGGGACCGAGACCGCGCGCGGGCTCCAGGAGCACGTCAAACGCACCATCGCGCCGTACAAGTACCCGCGGGCGGTCGAGTTCGTACCCGAGCTGCCGCGCACCGCGACCGGCAAGCTGCACCGCGCCGAGCTGCGCCGACGGGCCGCGCGGACTCCCGCCAGTGTCAGCATCGAGCGCCGGGTGGAGTGGTTCGACACCGACGCCGCCGGGCACTACCACTTCTCCGCCGTGCAGCGCTGGGCCGAGGCGGCGGAGGCGGCCCTGCTGCGCCGGCTGGGGCTGGCCGACCTGTTCGGGCGGATCCCCCGGGTGCACTTCGAGGCCGACTACCGGGAACGGCTCTGGTTCGGCGACCTCGTCCGCACCGAGCTGCGGGTGGACCGGGTCGGCGGATCCTCGCTGCACTACGCCTTCGAGGTGCACGGTCCGCACGGGCTGGCCGCGAGCGGGCGGATGTCGGTGGTGCACTCCGCGCCGCACGACGGGGGCGCCCAGCCGTGGCCCGCGCAGGTCCGCCGGACGCTGGCGGAGGCCGGGCCGCAGCGGCCGGAGGTGGTCGCATGAGCCCCCGGGCAGCCGCGCGCCAGGAACCGGCCACGAACCTGGAACCAGCCGCGAGCCAGGAACCGGCCACCACGCCCGAGACGGCCACGAGCCAGGAGACCGACGCATGAGCGCGGCCCGCGACCGCGCCCGGATCGCGGTGGTCGGCGCCGGTCCCGGCGGTCTCTACTTCGCCGCCCTGGCCAAGCAGTTGGCGCCCGACCGGGAGATCACCGTCTTCGAACGGAACGCCCGGGACAACGAGTCCGGCTTCGGCGTCGTCTTCTCCGACGAGACCCTGGACGGCATCGCCCGGGCCGACCCGCGCGTCTTCGCCGCGATCAGCGCCGAGTTCGCCCGCTGGAGCGACATCGACATCCGCTACGCGGGCGAGGTCCGCACCAGCGGCGGCCACGGCTTCGCCGCCCTGGACCGCAACCGGCTGCGCGCCATCCTGCAACAGCGCTGCGCGGAGCTGGCGGTGGACGTGCGCTACCGCACCCCCGCCCCGCCGGTGGACCGGCTCTCCGCCGAGCACGACCTGGTGGTGGCCGCCGACGGCATCCGCTCCGGCACCAGGGCCGCGCACCCGGAGAGCTTCCGCCCCGAACTGGACGAGCGCCACTGCCGCTACATGTGGCTCGCCACCGACAAGGTCTTCGAGGCCTTCACCTTCATCGTCGAGCGGTTCGACTTCGGCGTCCTCCAGGTGCACGCCTACCCGTACAGTGCCACCCGCTCGACCTTCGTCGTCGAGGCGGCCGCGGACTCCTGGCGCCGCGCGGGCTTCGAGGTGCTCGCCGCACGGGAGCCGGCGCGCGGCGAGAGCGACCTGGCGAGCGTGCGGCGCTGCGCGGAGCTGTTCGCCGGGCACCTGGACGGCCACCGGCTGATTCCCAACGCCTCCCGCTGGATCCGCTTCACCACGGTGCGGAACGCGGGTTGGCGCCACCGCAACGTGGTCCTGCTCGGAGACGCCGCGCACTCCGCGCACTTCTCGATCGGCTCGGGCACCAAGCTCGCCCTGGAGGACGCCCTCGCCCTGGCCGCCGCGCTGGGTGAACAACCCACCCTGGACGAGGCCCTGGCCGCCTACGAGGCCGAGCGGCGCCCGGTGGTGGAGTCCACCCAGCGTGCCGCGCAGGCCAGTCTGGAGTGGTTCGAGACCATCGGGCGGCGCACCGGCCAGGGCCCCGACCGGTTCGCCTTCAACCTGCTCACCCGCAGCCGACGGGTCACCTACGGCAACCTGCGGGCCCGCGACCCCGCCTTCGTGGACGCCGTGGACGCCGCCGTCGGCGGCTCGCCCGGGGTGCCGCCGATGTTCCGGCCGCTGAAACTGGGCGCGTTGGAGCTGCGCAACCGCATCGTGGTGCCCCCGCTCGCCACCTACACCTCCCCCGACACGCTGCCCAGCGACTTCGACCGCGCCCAGCTGACCGGCCACGCGCTCGGCGGCGCGGGGCTGGTGCTCGCCGGAATGACGGCGGTCGGCCCCGAGGGCCGGGCCACCGACCGCAGTCCGGGCCTGTGGACCGACCGCCAGGAGGGCGCCTGGCGTCAACTCGTGAACGCGGTACGGGCGGTGAGCGACACCCCGCTCGGCATCCAGCTGACCCACGCCGGGCGCCGGGGCGCGACCGCCACCCCCGGGCCGGACGGCGTCGGGCGCCCGCTCGCCGACGGCTGGCCGCTGATCGCCCCCTCGGCCCTCCCCTGGGACCCGGACAGCCCGGTGCCGCACGAGGCGAACGACATCCAACTGGCGGCTGTCACCGCGGACTTCGCGGCCGCCGCCGAGCGGGCCGCACGGGCCGGCTTCGACGTGCTGGAGCTCCAGTTCGGCCACGGCCACCTGCTCTCCTCCTTCCTCTCCCCGCTCACCAACCGCCGCACCGACCACTACGGCGGCCCGCTCGCCCACCGGCTGCGGCTGCCGCTGGAGGTGCTGACGGCGGTGCGCGCCGTCTGGCCCGCCGGCCGGCCGCTGCTGGTGCGGATCTCGGCGAGCGACTGGGCGCCCGGCGGCACCACCGAGGAGGAGGCCGTGGCGATCTGCCGCGCGCTCGGCGGGGCCGGGGCCGACGCGCTGGACGTCTCCACCGGCGAGGTGGTGGCGCACCAGCGGCCGCCGTACGGGCGCGGCTACCAGACGCCCTTCGCCGAGCTGGTCCGCGCCGCCACCGGAGTGCCGACCATCGCGGTCGGCGCGATCTCCGGCTTCGACGACGCCGACTCCGTGCTGCTGGCCGGACGGGCCGACCTGGTCGCGGTCGGCCGCGCGCAGCTGTACGACCCGCTCTGGACGCTGCACGCCGCCGCCGAGCAGGGCTACACCGGACCGGGCGCCCGCTGGCCGGAGCCCTGGCGGGCGGGCAGCCGCAAGCCGCCGGGCCCGAACGCCGACCGGGTCGCCCCGCGCCTGCGACTGCTGCGCGAGCCGCCCCCGCCCGTCCACCGCCGCTGGTCACCGCCCCGTCCCGACGCCCCCGAGGAGTGACGAGGAACCATGCCGCAGCTGCCCCGCTTCACCGCCGCCGCCGTCCAGGCCGCCCCGGTCTACCTGGACCCGGCCGCCACCGTCGACAAGGCCGTCGCGCTGATCCACGAGGCGGCCGGGCACGGCGCCGAACTGGTGGTCTTCCCCGAGGTCTTCGTGCCCGGCTACCCGTACTGGAACTGGACGATGAACCCGGTGCAGGGCTCGCCCTGGTTCGAGCGCCTGTACCGGGCCGCCGTGGACGTCCCCGGCCCGTACGTCGACACCCTGCGGGCCGCCGCCCGGCAGGCCGGCGTGGTGCTGGTGATCGGGGTCAACGAACGCGGCGGGCCCGGCCTCGGGCTGCTGTACAACACCCTGCTGATCATCGACGCGGACGGCGAACTGCTCGGCGCGCACCGCAAACTGGTGCCGACCTGGGCCGAGAAGCTGACCTGGGGGCAGGGCGACGGCAGCACCCTCACGGTGCACCCCACCGCCGTCGGCCCGCTCGGCGCGCTGGCCTGCGGCGAGAACACCAACCCGCTGGCCCGCTTCGCCCTGCTGGCGCAGGGCGAACTGGTCCACGTCGCCTGCTACATCGCGCTGCCGGTGGGCCCCGAGGACTACGACATGGCGGACTCGATCGCGCTGCGCACCGCCGCGCACTGCTTCGAGGGCAAGGTGTTCTCCGTGGTCTCCTGCTCCACCGTCTCGCCCGAGATCGTGGACCTGATCGCCGGCGACGACCCGCGGGTCCGCAAGCAGCTCGCCCGGCCGCACAGCGCCCTGTCCGGGATCTTCGGCCCGGACGGCCGCCCGGTCACCGAGCCGCTGGTGGACGAGGAGGGCGTCGTCTACGCCGAGATCGACCTCGGCCGCTGCGTCCAGCCCAAGCAGATGCACGACATCGTCGGCCACTACAACCGCTTCGACGTCTTCCGGCTGCACGTGGACAACCGTCCGCTGCGGCCGCTGGTGTTCCCCGAGGAGGAAGCATGACCAGCAGCGAACGCGCCCCCGAACCCTTCACCGAACGCGCCCCCGAGCGTCTCACCGAACGCGCCCCCACCCGTGACGACGTCCACGACGACGACCGGATCGGCCGGGCCCGGGTCACCGACAGCCCCGAACTGCTGGCCTACTACGATGAGTTGGCCGAGCACGAGGCCGGCGCCCTGTGGACGGTCGCCAACGAGATCGAGCCCTGGTACCCCCAGCCGAAGTCCGTCCCTGTGCTCTGGCGCTACGCCGACCTCCGCCCGCTGGTGCGCAAGGCGCTGCCGCTGGTGAAGGCCGACGACGCCGGGCGCCGGGTGGTGATGCTGGTGAACCCCGGCCGACGCGAACTGAGCGCCGCTGTCGGCCTGTTGTACACCGGACTGCAGATCATGGGCCCCGGCGAGGCGATGACCGCGCACCGCCACCAGGCCGCCGCCCTGCGCTTCGTCCACGAGGGCACCGGCGCCTGGACCGTCGTGGACGGGCAGAAGCTCAGGGTCGGCCCGCGCGACTTCGCGATCACCCCGAACAACACCTGGCACGAGCACGGCAACGAGGCCGACGACGCCCCGGTGATCTGGCAGGACGGCCTGGACATCCCGCTGGTCAACACCCTCGACGCCAACTTCTACGAGGTCCACCCGGAGCTGTACCAGCGGCCCGGACCGGTCGTCAACTCCTCGCTGCTCAGCCACGGCGGCAACCTGCTGCCGTACGGCGTCGAGAAGTGGACCCGGCCCTACTCGCCGCTGCTCGGCTGGCCCTGGGAGCCCAGCTATGAGGCGCTGTGCCGGCTCGCCCGCGCCACGGAGGGATCGCCCTACGACGGCGTGATCATGGAGTACACCAACCCCGTCACCGGTGGCCCGGTCATGCCGACCATGTCCGCCCACCTGCAGCTGCTGCGCCCGGGCCAGGCCACCCGCGCCCACCGGCACACCGGGTCGGTGGTGTACACCGCGGCCAAGGGGCGCGGCGTCTCGGTGATCGCCGGACGGCGCTTCGAGTGGCAGCAGGGGGACGTCTTCGTCGTCCCGTCCTGGGCCTGGCACGAACACGCGAACCTCGGCCAGGGCGAGGACGCCTGCCTGTTCTCCTTCAACGACTTCCCGGTGATGCGCTCGCTCGGCCTGCACCGCGAGGAGGCCCACCCGGACGGGCAGCAGCCCACCACCACCGCCTGACCAGGAGCCCCGCCACCATGCACCTGCTGACCTTCCGCACCGACGGCACCGACCGCACCGACCGCACCGGCGGCACCGACCGCACCGGCGGCCACGGCACCCCCCGCCTCGGCGTCCGGATCGACGGCGACCGGGTCGCCGACCTGACCGCCCTCGCCACCGCCGCCGGGGCCCAACTTCCCCCTGACCTCCTCGGGTTGATCCGCGCCGGGGAGCCGGCCCTGGCCACCGCCCGCCGGCTGCTCGCCGGGTCCCCCGCCACCAGGCCGCTCGCCGAGGTCTCACTGTGCGCGCCGCTGCGCCCCGGCAAGATCGTCGGCGTCGGCCTCAACTACGTGGAGCACGTGGCGGAGTCGCACCGCACCCTGGACACCGACCGCGAACTGCCCGACCGCCCGGTGCTGTTCGGCAAGCCCTCGACCGCCGTCACCGGCCCGGGCGGGCCCATCCCGCACAACGCCGCCCTCACCAAGCAGCTCGACTGGGAGTGCGAACTCGCCGTGGTGATCGGCACACCGGCCTTCCGGGTCACCGAGGAGGACGCGCTGCGGCACGTCTTCGGCTACAGCATCGTCAACGACATCAGCGCCCGCGACCAGCGCCGCTCCGGCCAGTGGTTCTTCTCCAAGGGCCAGGACGGCTACGCCCCCTTCGGCCCGGTCGTGGTGACCGCCGACGAGATCCCCGACCCGCAGCGGCTCGACCTCTCGCTGAAGGTCAACGGCGAACTGCGGCAGGACTCCAACACCCGCCACATGCTGTTCGGCGTCGCCCGCCTGATCGCCGACATCTCCTCCGGCGTCACCCTGGAACCGGGCGACGTGATCGCCACCGGCTCCCCCTCGGGCGTCGGCGCCGGGATGGTGCCCCCGCAGTTCCTCCAGCCCGGAGACCTGGTCGAGGCCACCATCGAGCGGATCGGCACGCTCGCCAACCCGGTGATCGACGCCCGCTGACCCGCCCCGGACCGGAAGGAGCACCACCCGATGACCACCTACCGGATCGGCCAGATTGTCCCGAGCTCCAACGTCACCATGGAGACCGAGGTCCCCGCCCTGCTGCGGGCCCGCGAGGCGGTCGCGCCCGAGCGGTTCACCTTCCACTCCAGCCGGATGCGGATGACCAGGGTCACCCCCGAGCAACTGCGGGCCATGGACGGCGAGTCCGACCGCTGCGCCGCCGAGCTGTCGGACGCCCGGGTGGACGTGATCGGCTACGCCTGCCTGGTCGCCGTGATGGCCACCGGCCCCGGCTACCACCGCCGGGCCGAGCGGAGGCTGCACCTGCGCACCGTCCAGAACGGAGCCCCCGCGCCCGTGGTCACCAGCGCCGGCGCGCTCGTCGCCGGGCTGCACGAACTCGGGGCCGCGAAGGTCGCGATGGTCACCCCGTACCTGCGCCCGCTGGCCCGCACGGTGGTCGAGTACCTCGCCGCGGAGGGCATCGAGGTGCTCGACCACGCGGCCCTGGAGATCGCCGACAACCTCGACGTGGCCGCCCACGACCCGGCCCGGCTCCCCGCGATCGCCCGCGCGCTCGCGTACACCGAGGCGGACGCGGTGGTGCTCTCGGCCTGCGTGCAGATGCCGTCCCTGTCCGCCGTCGAGGAGGCCGAGCAGCAGCTGGGCAAGCCGGTGGTCTCGGCCGCCGTCTGCACCGCCCACCAGCTCCTGCGGGCCCTCGGCCTGCCCGCCTTCGCGCCCGGAGCCGGGCACCTGCTCTCCGGCGCCTACCCGTAGCAGAGGGCGTGTCCGGCGATTCCCGCCGAGCGCGCGATTCCCGCCGTGCGCGCGACGCCGCCGAGCGCACGGCGCCCGCCGGGAGCGCGGCGGGCGCCGTCGGACTCGCCTTAGCAGACCGTCCCCGCCGTTCCCGCCCGATCGGCGGAGACGGCAAAGATCGGCAAGACGCCGCCCAGGACCCGCACCCTCGTTATGATCGCCACCAGTCGCCGGGGAGGAGGGCCCGCGCATGTCCGAGCACACACCCCGGCCGAGCTCCCTGATCCACACCGTCTACGGCGAGTTCGTCCGCCGCCTCGGCGGCTGGATATCCATCGCCGACCTGATCGCCCTGCTGGCCGAACTGGACGTCGACGGCCCGGCCGTCCGCTCGGCGACCTCCCGGCTGAAGAAGGCCGGCATCCTGCTCCAGGAGCGCCGCGCCGCAACGGGTTACCGGCTCGCCGGTGCGATGGAGCCGGTCTTCGAGGAGGGCGACCGGCGGATCTTCCACAGCCTGGAGCCCGCCGCGCTCGCCGACGGCTGGGTGGTGGCGGTCTTCTCGGTGCCCGAGTCCGCCCGCGCCCACCGCCACCAGCTGCGCTCGCGGCTGAGCTGGCTCGGCTTCGGCAACGCCGCCCCCGGGGTCTGGCTGGCGCCCGCCCGGCTGCTGCCGGACGCCCGTCGGCTGCTGGACCGGCTCGGGCTGAGCGCCTACGTCCACCTGTTCCTCTCCGCCGAGTACGCCGGCTTCGCCGATCTCCGTACCGCGGTGGCGGGTTGGTGGGACCTCCCGGCGATCGAGGCGCAGTACGCGGCCTTCTCCGGCGCCTGGCGCCCGGCCGCCGAGGAACTGCGCGGACGGGCCTCGGTCGACCCGGCCGAGGCGTTCCGCGACTTCGTGCCGATGCTCACCCGGTGGCGCCGGCTGCCGTACCTCGACCCGGGGCTGCCGGCGCAGCTGCTGCCCGCCGACTGGAACGCGGTGCCGGCCCGCGCGGTGTTCACCGAGTTGCACGGACTGCTCGCCGAGCCCAGCCTTCGGTACGTGGAGAAGGTCACCGGGCTGTCCCGTTCCCAGGAGCCGCGATGACCGACCCCGCCGACCTGCTGATCCGCGCCGCCGCCGTGCACACCCTGGTGCCCGGCGAGCCGCCCCGCCGGGCGGTCGCCGTCACCGGCGGCCGGATCACCGCCCTCTCCCCCGCGCCCGACGGGCTGGACGCCCTGATCGGCCCGGGCACCGAGGTGGTGGACGCCCCTGGCTCGACCGTGCTGCCGGCCTTCGACGACACCCACACCCATCTGATCCTGGCCGGGCACAGCGTCCACGGCGTGCCGGTGCACCGGGCCCGCGATCTCGCCGGGTTCCTCGGCCTGATCCGGGAGCGCGCCGCCCGTACCCCCGCCGGGGAGTGGATCCACACCACGGTCAACTGGCAGGAGATCCTGCTGGCCGAGCAACGGATGCCCACCACCGGGGAGTTGGACACGGCCACCGCCGACCACCCGGTGCTGGTGCGCCGCGGCGCGTACAACATGGTGCTGAACTCGGCGGCGCTGCGGCTGGCCGGGATCACCGAGGCCACCGAGGCGCCGCCGGGCGGTGTGATCGAACGCGACGAGCACGGCCGGCTCACCGGGCGGCTGATCAACCGGGCGGTCGAGCTGGTCGAGCGGGTGCTGCCGCGTCCCTCCCTCGCGGACCGGATCGAGGGCCTGCGCGCCGCCTCCGCCGAGTTCGCCGCCACCGGGATCGGCACCGTCCGGGACTGCCTGGTGCCGGCCGAGGACCTCGACGTGCTGGACGCCGCCCGGGCCGAGGGCGCGCTGGCCGTCCGGGTCCGGGTGCTGGTCTCCGGTTTCGCCGCCCGGACGCCGGAGCAGGTGGACGCGCTGCTGGACCGGATGGACGACTGGCAGGCCGCGGGCCGGGACGACGACCGACTGCGGCTCTGGGGCGTCAAGTTCGGCATCGACGGCGGTTTCGAGGCGGCGGCAGTGGAGGAGCCGTACCGGGGGCAGCCGTGCTACCACGGCCGGCTGCTCTGGGAGCCGGCCGAGCTGCTCGCGGCGGTGGAACGGGTGGTCGGGCGGGGCCGGCGGGTCGGTGTGCACGCCTGGGGTGACCGCGGACTGCGCGTCCTGCTGGACGTCTTCGAGCAGGTGGTCGCCCGCCACCCCGGCCTGCCGCCCGGCACGCTGGTGGTCGAGCACGGCGGTCTGGCCCGGCCGGAGCTGCGGGCCCGGGCGATCGCCCTCGGCATCCCGGTGACGGTCCAGCACCCGCTGCTGCACGACGGCGCGCTCACCCAGCAGCGGGCCTGGGGCGAGGAGCGCACCGCCGCTGTCTTCCCGCTGCGCGAGTGGCTGGACGAGGGCGCGCTGATCACCGGCGGCTCGGACTTCCCGGTCGGCCCGTACGGCGCGATGGTGTCGGTGTGGGGCATGACCACCCGGGGCACCACGGCCGGCGTGGTCGGCCCGGAGCACGCGATCGGCCGCTCCGAGGCGGTCGCGCTGCACACCGTGAACGCGGCCCGGCTGACCGGCGAGAGCGCGGTGCGCGGCAGCCTGCGGCCGGGGGCGTTCGCCGACCTCACGGTGTGGCCGGTCGATCCGCTGGACTGCCCGGTGGACGCGCTGCGCGAGCTGCGGCCCACCCGGACGATCGTCGACGGGCTTACCACCCACCGGAGTTGACGACCTGTCAGGCCGTCGCGAGCTCCCGCAGGTCGATGCCGCGGTGCAGCGCGCGCAGGTCCTCGTGCAGCGTGGACGGCGGGACGGTGAGCACCCCGCAGCGGGCCCGGCTCAGGCAGCGCCGGGTGACCGAGCGGCGCACCATCCTGCGCAGCCCGACCCGCAGGCCGCCCTGCTCGCCGGTACTGACCACCAGCAGGTCGCCCGGACGGTCGGCGAGCCCGGTCAGCACCGTCGCCGCCTCGCCGCACACGACCAGCGGCCGCACCGGCACGCCGATCGGCAGGCCGCCGAAGGCCTGCTCCAGCACGCCCGCCATCCGCGCCTCGGCCAGTTCCTGCCAGGCGCGCAGCAGCGGCGGGCAGGGCCGGGCGCGGTAGCTGCGCTCGCCGCCGACCGGCGTCCAGGCGAGCACCGGCACCAGGACGGCCTGCCGGGCCCGGGCCTCCTCGGCCGCCCGGTGCAGGGCCGTCAGGCTGTGCAGTGAACCGCTGACTCCGACGATGACGCGGGCGCCGTCCGACATGATCCTTCACTTTCCGATGTCAAAGCTCTTCAATGTCTGCGATTAGGCTGCCACACTCCTTGTTTAGCCTGCAAATCGAAGGTATTCACTGAATATCACCTTGCATCGCCCGGCATATCCATGCCCTGGCCCGACCCACCCCGGCCCGACCCGCCCGGACCCCGGTCGTCCAACGGGCGGACCTCCTGGAGCAGCCCCCAGGTGAAGTCGGCCTCGCACGGGCACGGCCGCCCGTCGGCGTCCGGCACCACGAAGTCCAGCCGGAACCTGGTCGGCGCACTCCCCTCACGCGGCACGGCCTGCGGGAACGCGGCCCCGACGTCACCCACCACGCAACTCCACGGCGCGAGGTCGGCCAGGGTGCGCAGCACGGGGGCCGGTGCGTCCGCCGCCCGCACCAGCCACTCATTGAGCAGCGGCCCGCCGATCTCCGCCGGGCCGAGCAGGATCTCGAAGCGCAGCTCGGGCCAGAGCGGCAGCGTCCACTGCCGGGCGACGCAGACGAGGTCCCCGATCCGGCGCGGGGCGCTCGCCTCGGCCGGCCCGAGCACGGCGGCGTAGCGGGCGGCGCCGCGCGGGAACCGCGGGGCGCGGACCATCGCCTGCCAGCGCTTGTTGGCCTCGCGCATCGACGTCCTGGTGGCGCCGAGCCGCCGCACCGCCTCCTCGACCAGCCCGGGCCGGAAGTCGGCCATCCTGCGCAGCAGCACCAGCTGGAACTCGGTGACCCCGAAGCCGTTGATCGCCATACCCGCAGCCTAGAACCCGCATATTCGAGCATGTGTTCGAATAAAGGCGTACCCTGGCCCCATGCACGGCACCGTCCACCTCCAGCCCTCGCTGTTCGACGACACGGAGCGCGGCGGCGTCCGCCTCGGCCCGCTCGACGGCCTGCGACGGCAGCCGCTCGGCGACGGCGCCTGGCTGGACCTGCTCCCCGGCTGGCTGCACGGGGCGGACGAGCTGTTCGAACAGCTGGCCACCACCGTGCCCTGGCGGGCCGAACGCCGCGAGATGTACGAGCGGACGGTCGACGTCCCGCGCCTGCTGGCCTCCTACCCGGCGCACGCCGAAGCGCCCCACCCGGTACTCGGCCTGGCCCGGGCGGAGCTGAGCCGGCACTACGCCCAGGAGCTGGGCGAGCCCTTCCGCACCCTCGGGCTCTGCTACTACCGGGACGGCCGGGACAGCGTGGCCTGGCACGGCGACCGGATCGGGCGCGGCGCCCGCGAGGACACCATGGTGGCGATCCTCTCCGTCGGCGAGCCGCGCACCCTGGCGCTGCGGCCCCGCACCGGCGGCCCGGCACTCGTCCGCCACCCGCTCGGCCACGGGGACCTGGTGGTGATGGGCGGCTCCTGCCAGCGCACCTGGGAGCACGCGATCCCCAAGACGGCCCGCCCGGTGGGCCCGCGGATCAGCATCCAGTTCCGGCCGCACGGGGTGTCCTAGGGTCACGCACGGGGAGTCCTAGGGTCCCGCACGGGGTGTCCTGAGACATACCCTGCGGGCACCCCGCTTGCCACCCACCCGCCGGGCGCGGAGGCTGGCGGGTGGGGCCGGTGGCGCTCGGCGCTCGCCGGGTACCGAACGCCGGGCCCGCCAGGAGGGCCGCATGCCGAAGCCGGGCAGCTACCACGCCGGGGTCCCGTGCTGGGTCGCGCTCACCACACCGGACCCGGCCCGGGCGCAGGCCTTCTACGGCGCCCTGTTCGACTGGGAGTTCGTCCCGACCACCCCCACCGAGACGGTGGCCACCCGGTACGGCGCCCAGGTCGCGGCCGTCGAACGGGCCCTGCCGGCCGAACCGGCCGCCTGGACCACCTTCCTCGCCTGCCCGGACCCGCTGCGCACCGCCGCCGCCGTCCGGGCCGCCGGCGGGCGCCTCGCCCGCGAGCCGTACGAGGTGCCCGAGCAGGGCCGCGCCGCGCTCGCCGTCGACCCGCTCGGCGCCCGCTTCGGGCTCTGGCGGGCCGGCACCATCGACGGCGCGGGCCTGGTCGACGAGCCGGGCGCGCTCGCCTGGAACGAGCACCTCTCTCCCGACCCCGACGCCGCCCGGGCGTTCTACCGCCGGGTCTTCGGCTACACCTACGACCGGCCGCGGGCGGGCCACGCCCTCGCCCGGGTGGGCGGCCTGCCCGCGTGCAGCATCGGCCCCTCCCGCCCGGGCCAGGGCGCGGGCGCGCGCTGGCTGGTCCACTTCGCGACCGAGGACACCGACCGCACCGTCGACCGGCTGCGCGCCCTCGGCGGCACCGTCGTCTCCGGGCCGGCCCCGGCACCGTACGGCCGCACCGCGCTGGTCCGGGACGACGCCGGCGCGCGGTTCGTGCTCGTCGCCGTCCCGTCCCGCGGTTCCGCGGCGGTGGCCTGAGCCCGGGCCGCCGTCGCCTGCGCCCCCCGGCCCCGGAACCGGCTCCGCTCCTTCCGATCAGTCAACTTGCCTCTGTGGCAAGAACGTTCGACGTGCCCATCGGCGCCCGGGACGATCGGCCCCGCCCGGCCCGCTGTCCGTTGCGACCGCTACCGTGCTGGCATGAGTTCCTTCCTGCGCGCGTACCTGGTCGACCCGGCGGAGCTCCGCGCCCGCGTCGGCAGCGGCAACGACGGGGCGGTCGACGAGGCCCTCGCGTACTTCGGCCCGTCCCTGGACAGGTCCGACGAGTACTTCGCCGACGAGATCGCCCAGGGCGCTCCGACCGCCCGGGAGGCACTGCGCGCCGTGGTGCACGGCGGGCCCTTCTCCGAGGACGAGGACCACGCCTTCCAGTACGGCTACGCCTACCGGCGGCTGTGCTGGCTGGTCGGGCAGCCCCTGGAGGTCGACTCCTTCGGCCCGTTCCGGGGCGACTGGCTGGAGGTCGTGGACGGGGGCCTGAAGGCGTACGGGATCACCGCCGTCTCGGTCGAGGAGTTCCGGTACGGCGGCCTGCCCGACGGACTGCCCCACTGCGACGTGCCCTCCTGCAGCACCTGGTCGGCCGAGGAGTGCCGGACGGCGCTGGACCAGTTCGAGCGGGCCGAGCGCGAAGGCCGCTCCCCCCTGCCGGAACGCGAGGTGGCCGAGGCCGTCGCGGAGGTCGTCGGCTGGCTCCGGCTGGCGCAGCGCTGGAAGGGCGGTCAGATCGTCGGCTTCGTCTCCTGAGGCCGAACGGCCCGGGCCGTCGGCGTGGGCCCCGGACCGCCACGGGAACCGGACCGCCACGGTCCCCCGACGGCTGCGGGAGTCCCGGCCGATGGCGGGGACTCCCGGGTGCGCGGCCCTCGGCCGGCGTCAGTCCTTCACCGCGCCGGCCAGCCCGGAGACCAGCTTGCGCTGTACCGCGATGAAGAAGATCAGCACCGGCACGGTCATCAGCGTGGACGCCGCCATGATGCCGCCCCAGTCGTTCTCGTCCGGCTTGAAGAAGACCAGCAGCGCCGAGGGCAGCGTCTGGTTCTGGGTGGCGCTGATGATGAAGGTCTTGGCGAAGACGAAGTCGTTCCAGGCCGCGATGAAGGAGAACACGCTGGTCGCGGCGAGGCCCGGCGCCACCAGCGGCAGCAGGATCCGCCACAGGATGCGGGTCCGGCTGGCCCCGTCGATCTGCGCCGCCTCCTCGATCGAGACCGGGACGGCCGCGACGAAACCGCGCATCATCCAGATCCCGAACGGCAGCGAGAACGCCAGCTGCACCAGGACCAGCGAGGCCAGGGTGTTCAGCCCGACGCCCGGGGCGAACCGGCCGGCGTCGCGGAACATGAAGAACAGCGGGATGGTCAGCGCCTCGACCGGGATCATCTGGGCGATCAGGAACATCACCATGATGGTGGTGCGGAACCTGAACCGGAACCTGGTCACGGCCACCGCCGCGAGGAAGACCACGATCGCCGACAGCACCACCACCGACAGCGCCACCACCAGGCTGTTCGCGAAGTAGCGGCCGAAGCCGTCCACGCTGAGCACCTGACGGAAGCTGTCCAGCGTGGGGTGGGCGGTCCACGGCCTGGGGTCGAGCGACTGGATCTCGCCCTTGGGCTTGAAGGCCGAGAGCACCATCCAGAAGATCGGGAAGGCGGTGACCACGGCCAGCACGATCGCGCCGGTGTTGGCGGCCAGCCGCCACCGGCCCCGGGTGTTCCGGCGGCCACGGATGGGCCTGGCCGACGCCGGCGCCGCGGCGGCGGCGGCGGGAAGGGAGTTCGCCGGGCTCACAGTTCGTTCCCCGTCCGTCGCAGCGTGCGGATGTACAGGACCGTCGGGATCACCAGGATCAGCAGCATGATCACGCCGATCGCCGCGCCCAGCCCGTACTGCGAGGAGGCGAACGCCTTCTGGTACGCGTACACGTTGAGCACCAGGTTCTGGCCGGCGACGCCGCCGCCCTCGGTCATCACGTAGATCTGGGTGTAGACCTTGAAGTCCCAGATCACCGACTGGATCACCACGACCGTCAGGATCGGCCGCAGCATCGGCGCGGTGATCCGGCGGAAGGTGGTCCAGGTGCCGGCCCCGTCCAGGGCGGCCGCCTCCAGGATCTCCTCCGGGATGGCCCGGATGCCCGCGTAGAGGGTGACCATCACGAACGGGTAGGAGTGCCACACCACCACGGCCCCGACGATCAGGAACGCCGTCCACTTGTCGTAGAACCAGTTGAACTCGTGGAAGCCGGAGAGCCCGAGCCCCTCCAGGGTGTGGTTGACCAGGCCGAGGTTGGTGTCGAAGAGGAAGCTCCACACCGTCGAACCGGTCATCGCCGGCGCCGCCCAGGCGGCCATCGCCGCGGTGGTCAGCACCAGCCGCGGCCACCGGCCGACCCTGGTGAGCAGCACCGCGAGGGTGGCGCCGACGGCCAGGGTGGCGACCACGCAGAACGCGGCGAAGCCGATGGTCTGGACGAGCACCGTCCAGAACTGCTTGTCCTCCAGGATCCTCGTGTAGTTGCCGAAGCCGACGAAGGAGGTCGGGGCGCCGCCGGAGGCCTGGGCCTGCCCGAAGTCCAGGACGGACAGCAGGCCGAGCTGGTAGATCGGGTAGGCGACCAGCGGGATCAGGACGACCGCGGCCGGCAGGAGCAGCAGCAGCGGGGGCCGCCGGCGCCGGCCGCCCGGGGGTGCGGCCGGCGTCCTGCCCCCACGGCGCCGTTGCGGGGAAGGCGGCGCCGGGGCGGTCGGGGTGGATACGGACACGTGCGGGACCTGCTCTCTGAGGCGAACCGGGAGGGGGCCGTCAGTGCGCGGCGAAGGCCGAGGAGATCTGCGCGGCGGCGTCGGCCGAGGCCTTGGCCACGTCCGCCTTGCCGGTGACGACCTGCTGGAGCATCGTCGGGATCACCGCCTGGGCGTCGATCTGCGCCCACGCCTGGTCGAGCGGGACGAACTTCGTGCCGGCCGCGATCGTGTCGGTGAAGGGCTTCAGGAACGTGTCCTTCGCCGCGACCCTGCCGTTGACGGACTTGAGCGTCGGCAGGTTGCCCATCGCGTCGTACATCTGCTCCTGGTACCCGGGGCTCGCCAGCAGCTGCGCGAACTCGACCGCCAGCGTGCGGTGCTTGGCCGCCTTCATCACGCCCAGGTTGTTGCCGCCGGCGAAGGCCGGGGCGATCGAGCCGGGCTTCTCGCCGGGCAGCGGCACCACGCCGTACTTGCCCTTGACCGCGCCCGCGTCCACCTTGCTGCGGGCGGAGTTGGGCATCAGCGCCATCGCGGACTTGCCGGCCGCGAACAGGTCGATGATCTTGCCGCCGGTCAGGTCCGCGCACTGCTGGGCGGGGCAGCCGTCCGCGCCGAACAGGTCGGTGTAGCGCTTGATCCCGGCCTGCGAGGCGGGCGAGTCGATCGCGGCCTTGAACGTGGAGCCGTCCTTGGTGGCGATGTCGCCGCCCGCGTCCCAGACGAAGGGCAGCGCGCCGAAGGTGTACTTGCCGCCGACGGCGATGCCGAAGGTGTCCGGGTGCGCGGCGTGGACCTTCCGGTTGGCGGCGACCAACTCGGCGTACGAGGTCGGCGGGGTGAGGCCGGCCTCGGTGAACAGGTCGGTGCGGTAGTACAGCGCGCGCACGCCGACCCACCAGGGCAGGCCGTACGTCTTGCCGTCGACGACGGCGGTCCTGGCGATCGCCGGGTCGAGGTCTCCCTTGTCCTGCCACCTGTCCAGGTCGGCGGAGATGTCGGCGAGGCCGCCGGCGGCGACGTAGCCGGGCAGGTCGGTGTTGCCGAACTCGACCAGGTCGGGGGCGCTGTTCGGGTCGTTGAACGCGCCCTTCATCTTGGCCGCACGGGCCGAGGCGTCGGTGTCGATGTAGCTGACGTTGACGGTGACGCCCTGGTGGGAGGCCTGGAACTCGGTCACGGCCTTGGCGATCACGGCCTCCTTGGCCGCGTTGCCCGCCTCGCTGTACAGCCAGACCTGCAAGGTGCCGGTCCGGTCGTCGGCGGCCTTGCCGCCCACCGACGAGGCGGTGCCGGGGGCACAGGCGGTGGCGGCCAGGCAGCCGGCGGCGAGCACGACGGCTGCGGCGGTCCGTCCGATGAGTCGCATGGTGGAGACCTCCCCTCCCGACAGCTGCCGCCGAGACGTCCGCCGCCGGGGACGGGCACGTCGAAGCAGGCCCTGACCGGGGCCGATGGTGGGTGAAGTGGTGGGGGTACGGCAGGGCGCAGCGCTCGGGTGGGGCGACGTCGCCTGCTCGATGGCAGGGACGTTAGGCGGGGGCGATCGGCGCCAACAAGGGGGAGTTGGTGAAAGTTTTGCACTGCACAACGTTGTGTCGAGGATGCGGCGATCAGGCCGTGAACGGGTACGTTCTGACAACCGCCGCCGACCAGCGGGGGAACACCGCCGGAACAACACCAGGGAACGGACCCATGACGGAGACGGCGCCCAAGAAATCCGCGACCGAACGCAACCAGTCCTCCTCGCTGCGCCGCGCGCTCGCCGTCCTCGGCTACGTCCGCGACCACGGCGACGGGCGCGGCGTCCCGCTCGCCCAGCTCGCCGACGGACTCGGCCTCAACAAGAGCACCGTGCTGCGGCTGGCGGGCCCCCTGCTGGACGAGCACCTCCTCGACCGGGACCGCGAGACCGGCTGGTTCCGGCTCGGCCACGGCTCGCTGCGGCTCGGTCAGGCCTACCTGACCACCCTCGACCTGCGCAGCGTCGCCGCCGAGCACCTGCGCCGGCTCCAGCGCGAGGCGGGCGAGACCGTCCACCTGACCGTCTGGCAGGCCCCCGGCATCGTCTACCTGGACAAGGTCGAGGACGAGACCAACGTCCGGATGGCGTCCCGGGTCGGCAGCCGGGCCCCCGCCTACTGCACCGCCACCGGGAAGGCGATCCTCGCCTGGCTGCCCGAGGAGGCCGTCGCCGAGGTGGTCGCGGCCGGCCTGCGCCCGGTGACGGCCTGGACCATCGCCGACGAGCCCCGGCTGCGCGCCGACCTGGCCCGGATCCGCGCCCGCGGCTACTCGATCGACGACCGGGAGAACGAGCCCGAGGTCCGCTGCGTCGCCGCCCCGATCTTCGACCACACCGGCGAGGTCACCGCCGCCCTGTCCGTCTCCGGCCTCACCTCACGGATGACCGCCGCCCGGGTCCGCGCCCTCGGGCCGGTCGTCGCCCAGGTCGGCCTGCGGATCTCCCGGGAGCTGGGCTCCGACCGCCAGCCGTCCTGATTCCGCTTCCTCCCGGAAACGCGGACGGGGCCCGGCGCCGATTCCTCGGCACCGGACCCCGTCCGTTCTGGAGCGCCAGGCCCGGATCGCACGGACTCTCCCTACTGAAAGTAGGGCGTGCTCTGGTAGCACCACTGACGCCTGACGAGGAATCACTCCCTCGCGACGAGAAGTACAGTAGCAGCCCCGTGATCATTCACCGAATCGGAGGGGAATCCCGGATGACGAGCACTCGGCTCCAGGTGGTTCCGTACGCCGCCGGGCGGCTGATGGACGTCCACGTTCCGGCCGCCGGCACCACCGGGGCGGCCCCCTCGGTACTGCTCTGGCACGGCCGCGGCCCGAACGAGCGTGACGTGCTGCGGCCGTTGGCCCGGGAGGCCGCCGGGCTGGGGCTGCTGGTGTTCGTTCCGGACTGGGACGCCGGGCAGCCGGACGGCGGCCGTGCCGAACTGCTCGCCTCCCTGGCCGGGGCCCGCCGGGCCGCCGCCGGGCACGGCGGGGATCCGGCGCGCTTCGTGCTGGCCGGCTGGTCGCTGGGCGGCCGCGAGGCGATCGCCGTGGCCACCCACCCCGACACCCCCGCCGGGCTGCGCCCAGGCGCCGCCGTCGGCATCGCCTCGCACTACTCGGCCGCGGCCGTCACCACCGGCGACGCCCCGCTCGACCACCTGTCGGCCGCCCGCTCCCCCGTCCCGCTCCGGTTGGTCCACGGCACGGCGGACGAGATCGTCGACGTGGAGCACACCCGGCGGTTGAGCGCTGCCCTGACAAAGCAGATGTCGGCGGCACGGACCCTCGAACTCCCCACGGACCACGCCGGCGTCGTGATGACCGCCTACTCCCCCGAGGCCCGCCGCTGCCTCCCGGCCACGGACGCCGCCACCCTGGCCGCCGGCCGCCGGACCGCCGCCGTCCTCGCCGAGGCGGCCGGGCTGCCCTAGGGATTGCCGAAGACACCCCGGCCGCCGTCCCCCGCCGCCAACTCCCGCAGCCCGTGGCCGCGTTGGAGGGCCTCCAGATCCCGCTGCAACGGCGGCTGCGGGACGGCCAGGACGGGGCAGGTGGCGTGCCGGACGCAGTAGGCGGCGACCGAGGGGTGCACCAGTCGGGCGAGACGGCCGCGCTCCCGTCCGGCGCCGAGGACGAGCAGGTCCCCGGGCCGGTCGGCGCACCGCACCAGGGTGTGGCCGGTGTCGCCGCGGACGGCCTGGCAGCGCAGCCGGACGCCCGCGTGGCGGCCGGCGAAGGCCTCGTCGAGGGCCTGCCGCAGCCGGGCCACGGCGGCGTCGCGGCCGGCGTCGACCACCGGCGGGCACGGGGTGCGGCGGTAGCCGAGTTCGTCGCCGGGCGGGGTCCAGCAGAGCACCGCGAGCACCTCGGTGTCCGTCCGGCGGGCTTCGGTCACCGCGTGGTGCAGCGCGGCGAGGCTGCCGAGCGAGCCGCTGACACCGACCACGATCCGGCCGTCGTCCGCACCGCTGTCCCTCATGGCCCCGCTCCCGCCTCTCCGTCCGCCCGCGCGTCCGGGTGCCCGTGCACCGGACCGCGCCGAACCGGACCGCGCCGGTTCCACCCCAGCAAAGCGGCCCGCGCCCCCGCGGCTCCGGCCCGTTGACGCGGCTCTGACGCGGCGGTGGCGCTTCCGTACGCGTCCCTGATGCCTGTGCGCGCTCTGGTGCCGCGGGTGCTCAGGCCTGCGGCGGCTCCGCCTCCCAGAGGTCCGCGAACATCCGGTCCAGGTGCTCCTCGCCGATCGGCGGGACCGGCAGCGGGTGGCCGGCCTCGGCGCGGAAGCCGTCGAGCAGGAGCGCGAGGTAGCGGCGCCAGAGGTCGGGGCGCAGCTCGGTGGCGGCGGGCAGGGCGCGGCAGAGCGGGCCGAGGAGGAAGAGCAGGTCCATGGTGACCACGTCGCGGCGCATGGTGCCCTGGTCCTGGGCGCGGGCGATCAGGGCGCCGACGGTGGCGGCGTGCCGACGGCTGATCTCGGTCATTCCGGGGATGGTCGGGATGGCCTGGGTGACCAGGTCGTTGATGCCCCGGTCGGCGGCGACCAGCTCGAAGATCCACCCGAAGTACCGTTCGAGGCCGCTCCAGGCGTCCTCGGCGGCGAGCGCCTCCTCGCCCGCGGCGGCCAGTCCGCCCCCGGCGTCCGCGAACACCTCGCCCACCAGCGCCTCGCGGGTGGGGAAGTGCCGGTACAGGGTGGCGTTGCCCACCCCGGCCTCCTTGGCGATCTGGTCCAACGGCACGTCCAGGCCGTGTCGGGAGAACATGTCGCGGGCGGCGGCGAGCAGCAGGTCCCGGTTGCGCTGCGCGTCCCGCCGGAGCCGCCCCGGGGGGTTCGCGCTGCTCGGTGGTGCCATGCCCCCGACCCTAGGGCGTGTCTGACGACTCGCGCCAGGCGGGGCCGCCCACCACGCTCGCGGGTACCGCCCGCCCCGCCGGCCGGGGCCCTCAACTACCCTCTGGGATCGGCACGATCCACGGAACGCGGACGGCAAGGGGGCGGCAGGACGATGGCCACGGTGACGGAGCTGCGGTACTACCCGGTGAAGGGGTGCGCCGCGGTGGCGGCCGCGCAGGCGGAGCTCACCCCGGCGGGGCTGGCCCACGACCGGGCGTTCATGGTGGTGGACGAGGAGGGCGTGTTCCGCTCCCAGCGCCTGGATCCGGCGCTGGCCACCGTCCGACCGACGGTGGCGGAGGACGGCCGTACGCTGACGCTGGCCGCCACGGGGGTGGAGCCGGTGTCGTTCGCGGTGGACGCCGAGGGTCCGCGCCGCGCGGTGCGGCTGTTCAAGCTGCCGCTCCTCGGCATCGACCAGGGCGAGGAGGCCGCCGGCTGGCTCTCCGAGGTGCTGGGTGCGCGCAGCCGGCTGGTCCGGGTGCCGCCGGAGCACGACCGGGTGACCGACGGGCTGGTCCCGGGCACCTCGGGCTACGCGGACAGCTGCGCGGTGCACATGCTGTCGCGCGCCTCGCTGGAGCGCTTCGACGAGCTCTCCGGTGTCCGGCCGATGCCGGTGGACCGGTTCCGCCCGAACGTGGTGGTGGACGGCTGGAGCGAGCCGCACACCGAGGACCTGGTCCGCCGGGTCGAGGTGGGCGGGGCCGAACTGGCTTATGCGAAGCTCGCGATCCGCTGCGCGGTGACGCTGGTGGACCAGGACCGGGGCACCAAGGCGGGCCCGGAGCCGCTGCGCACGCTGGCCCGGTACCGCCGGGCGGCGGCCGGCGGGGTGGCATTCGGCAGCAAGTTCGCGGTGCTGCGGCCCGGCACGCTGCGGGTGGGGGACGAGCTGACGGTGGGGGCCTGGGGGCCGTCCGAGCTCTGAATCCGGCCGCGGCTGCCACGCTGCCGCGGCGGCCGCGGCCGGGCGGCGGGAACTCAGCAGGTCTGGTCGATCAGGCGGAACGTGGCGTAGTGGTCGCCGGTGTAGTAGTCCTCCTGGTAGGCCTGACCGGTCACGATCCGGCGGGCGCCGCGGGTCGGGGAGCCCGGGGTGATGACGGTGTACTCGTGGTAGTAGCCGTAGGACTCACTGGGCAGGACGCCCTCCCGGTTCTGGAAGACGACGCCGTCCTGGGAGTAGGGGAACGGCCCGTCGGAGGCGATCAGGTCGAGGGTGTCGGTGGCCTGCGGCGGGAGGGCGGAGAGGCAGACCGAGCCGCTCACGTCGGCGTGCGCGTCGGTGGCGACGGCGACCGGGGCGAGGGTCATCAGGGCGACGGCGGTGACGGCGGCGGCGCGGGACTTCCACGCGCGTAGAGTGCGAGTCATGTCCACCAGTGTGGCGAGACACCGTCAACTCCGGAAGCCTTCAGGGAAACTATTAACCAGCGAGTAACTACCCTTTACCCAAGGGGACTTGAGCTGTACGCAAGCTGCCTGCGGCCACCCCTCGAACCGACCGCGGAACGCCCACGAACCGACCGCCCGGCGCAGGGGTCGACCGCCGTCGAACTTGCGCCGCGGCCGTCCCACGCGCCGGTCCGGGCCTCGCCGCGCCCGGACCGCACCGCATAGAGTGACGGATCACGGCGGGCCGGACGATCTCTGACGGGGTGGACATGGGTACGGGCTCGGGCACGGCACTGACGGCCCACCAGTTGATCGGACTACTGGTCGACCCGGGCGGCTTCCGCGGCTGGGACGAGCCGCCGGCCGTCGACCGGGCCGACCCCGGCTACCGGGCCTCGCTCGACCGCGCCCGCGAGCGCACCGGCCTGGACGAGGCGGTCCTCACCGGCGTCGGCCTGATCGACGGCCGGCCGGTCGCCCTGGTCGCCTCCGAGTTCGGCTTCCTCGGCGGCTCGATCGGCGTCGCCACCGCCGAGCGGATCACCCGCGCCGTCGAACGCGCCACCGCCGAACGGCTGCCGCTGCTCGCCCTGCCGGTCTCCGGCGGGACGCGGATGCAGGAGGGCTCCGCGGCCTTCCTCTGCATGCTGCGGATCACCGCCGCCGTCCAGGCCCACCGCGCCGCCGGCCTCCCCTACCTCACCTATCTGCGCAACCCCACCATGGGCGGGGTCTTCGCCTCCTGGGGAACGCTCGGGCAACTGGTCCTCGCCGAGCCGGGCGCCCGGCTCGGGTTCCTCGGCCCGCGCGTGTACGAGGAACTGCGCGGCGTGGAGCTGCCGCCGGACGTCCAGCGGGCCGAGACGCTCGCCGGTCAGGGGCTGGTGGACGCCGTCGTACCGCCGCAGGAGCTGCGCGAGCTGCTCCGCCGTACGCTCGCCGTCCTCGCCGCCACGCCGCCCTCCCCTCCTACGGCACCGGCGTCTCCCACGGCGCCGGCGTCCCCTCCTACGGCAGCGGCGTCCCCTCCTACGGAGCCCGCGCGCACGCCGGGAGACCCCGACGCCTGGGACTCGGTCCGCCGCACCCGCCGCCCGGACCGCCCGGGCACCCGCGAGCTGCTGCGGCACACCACCGAGGAGCTCGTCCTGCTGGACGCCCCCGGCGGCCGTGACGGCGCGCTGGTCCGGGCGCTGGCCGTGCTCGGCGGGCGGCCCGTCCTGGTCGTCGGCCAGCAGCGGCAGACCCCGGACCACGATCGCCCCTTCACCGCCGCCGACCTGCGGGCCGTACGGCGCACCGCCCACCTGGCCGAGCAGCTCGGGCTGCCGCTGGTCACCGTGGTGGACACGGCGGGCGCCGAGCTGTCCGCCGAGGCCGAGCTGGAGGGCATCGCGGTGGAGATCGCCCACTGCCTGACCACCCTGCTCGCGCTGCGCACGCCCGTCCTGGCCGTGCTGCTCGGCCAGGGCTCGGGCGGCGGGGCGCTCGCCCTGCTCCCGGCGGACCGGGTGATCGCCGCCGAGCACGCCTGGCTGGCGCCGCTGCCGCCGGAGGGCGCCTCGGCGATCGTCCACCGGGACGGCGCGCACGCCGCCGAGCTGGCCCGCTCCCAGGGGATCGGGGCGCGTCACCTGGCCGAGGTCGGGCTGGTCGACGAGGTGGTCCCGGAGCTGCCGGACGCCGCCGAGGAGCCGGAGGCCTTCTGCACCCGGCTCGGGCAGGCCGTCGGTGCGGCGCTGGGCACCCTGGCGGCGGCCACCGAAGCGGACCGGCTCGCGGCTCGCGCCCACCGGCACCGGCGGCTGGGCGACCTGCGCTGAGGAGAGCCTCCTGACCACCGCGGTGTGGCCCCGGTCTCGGGGTGACGGTGTGGCGCCGGTCTCAGCGCCGGGTTGATCGTCTGTACCCACCGTGCCGCGCCCGGGCCGGCGCGTGACGCCCGCCGGGCCCCGCACGGTGAGTGCGCTCACACGTGATCAACCACCACGACGGGCGGTAGTAGACGGCTCCGGAGCGCCCGCGCCTCCCCCGTGCCCGTGCGTTCGCGCAGCTCAGCGCCGATCGGAGCGCCGCGCGCGAGCGCGCTTTCGAATCCACGGCGGGCCGTTCCGTACGACCGTGAGTCGTACCGAGGGGGTCTTGGCGACGGCCCGCCCGGTCTGCCAACAATGGCTCCGTCGTCAGCCGCACCGGCTCCTGTCCCGCCGGTGAACGGCGTGCTGCCGAAATCGCTCCCCGTGACCTTCCGGCCCCTGTCCGGCCGTGGTCCTGGGCGGGGAGCGATCCGGCCCAACCCGATTGAGGTCCTGTTCTTCATGCCCGCTTTCAAGTTCCGTAAGCGCACCTCCGCCGCGATTCTCGCCGGCGCCGCCGGTCTGACCGCCCTGGGCGCGGGTGTCATGCCCGCCACCGCGAACGCCGCCACCGCCTCCCCGCAGGCGATCGCCGCCCAGATCGTGCCGGCCAACCAGCTGGCGTCGTTCAGCCAGATCATCTCCCACGAGTCGAGCTGGAACGTGACCGCGACCAACCCGAGCTCGGGCGCGTACGGCCTGGCGCAGGCGCTGCCGGGCTCCAAGATGGCCTCGCACGGCTCGGACTGGAAGACCAACCCGACCACCCAGATCAAGTGGGCGCTGGACTACATGAACACCCGCTACGGCAGCCCGAACGCCGCCTGGAACTTCTGGCAGTCCCACCACTGGTACTAAGCCGACCCATCGGCTCACCGAACCCCGCCCGTGACCTGACCACTCCCCCACACCCCGGGGGTCGGACAGGGGCCACCGGGGTGCCCGAGAGGGCCCGGACCCGCGCGACCCGCGTGGTCCGGGCCCTCTCGTGGTTCCCGGGCGGCCCGGGTGTGTCTCCCCGGGCGGCCCGGGTGTGGCTCTCCGGGCGGCCCGGATGGTCCGTACGTGCCCGGATGGTCCGTACGTGGACTACAGCTCGCCGGTGAGCCCGAGCAGCTCGCGCATCCGCGCGTACTTGGCGGTCAGCCGCTCGGCGGTCGCCGGGTCCAGCGTGGCGAGGCGGGCCGGATCGGAGTTGTGCGCCAGGTCCGCGCGCTTGACCAGCAGCGCGCCCGGCGTGCCCAGGATGCGCGCGGTGTACTCCTCGACCGGCTCGTCCGGGCGCCGGGTGAGCGCGTCCACGATCGCCTTGGTCTCCCGCGGCAGCGCGGCGCCGGCCAGCCACTCCCGGCTCAGCCGGTCGTCCTCGACGGTGTCGTGCAGCCAGCCCGCCGCGATCTGCGCGTCGCTGCCGCCGCGCACCGCGGTCCCGCGGGCGACCGCCGCGATGTGCTCGCCGTACGGGTGGCCGTTCTTGTCCACCTGCCCCTGGTGGGCCCGGCGTGCGATCGCCTCCACCTCGGACAGGCTCAGGTACTGGTCCTCCATCGGCTCATCGTAGGCCCGGGCGGCCGGCCTGACCCGGGGGGCCTGGCCCCGGTACGGCTCCGGCCCGGCTCCGTACCACCGGCCCGGCTCCGTACGGCCGGCCCGGCTCCGTACGGCCGGCCCCGGCCTCCCCGGCCCGCTCCGGGCCGGGCCCGTCGACCACCCCGCCGGCGGCCACTGGTTTACTGCCCCGGGGGTTCATGGGCTTCGGGGGGTCACCGCGCTCGGGAGTCGCGCCCCCGACGGGAGATCCCCGTCGCACCCGGCAGACCCGTCCGAGCGATCCGAGGAACCATGCCAGCCCTGCACCCCCTGCTGTCCGCCTTCGCGCCGATCTGGGCACTCACCGGCGTCGGCTACGTGGTCGGCCGTACCGGGCTGCTCGGGCCGCAGGCCGAGACGGTGCTCAACCGGTTCGTCTTCCACGTGGCGATGCCGGCCGCGCTGTTCCTGATGATCTCCCGCACCCCGCTGGACCGTTTCGCCAACGCCTCGATGCTCGCCTTCACGGCGGGCACCGTGGTGGCGACAGGCCTCGGGCTGCTCGCCGGGCGGCTGCTGTTCCACCGCGAGCCCGGCGAACTGGCGGTCGGCGCGATGGCCTCCGGCTACGTCAACTCGGCCAACCTCGGCATCCCGGTGACCATGCAGGTCCTCGGCGACGCCTCCTTCGTCGCGCCCGTCGTGCTGTTCCAGATCCTGGTGGTCACCCCCGCCGTCCTGGCCGTCCTGGACGGCGGCGCGGCCGGCCGGCGGGCCCTGCTCACCCTGCCCGTCCGCAACCCGATCCTGCTGGCCACCGCACTGGGCGCGCTCGCCTCGGCGACCGGCGCACACCTGCCCGCCGAGCTGAATCGTTCCTGCGAACTGCTCGGCGGCGCGGGCGTTCCGACCGCCCTGGTCACCCTCGGCATCTCGCTGCACAACCGCCCGCCGGTCGACAGCCGTCCGCGCCGCACCGAGGTCGGACTGACGGTCGTGCTCAAGACCCTGGTCCAGCCGCTGGTCGCCCTCGCCGTGGCCGGCCCGATCCTCCACCTGCCGGCCCACCAACTCCTCACCGTGGTGCTGTTCTCCGCGCTGCCCACCGCGCAGAACGTGTACACCTACGCCCGCGAGTACCAACAGGGCACGGCCCTCGCCCGGGACGCGGTGCTCTGGTCGACGCTGCTGTCGATGGCGACCCTGTCGGTGATCAGCTGGACCCTCGGTCCCGCGTAGCCGCGGCCGTTCACTTCTCCCGGGCGGCCGCCACCACCTCGGCCACGGCCGTCAGGAAGCGCCGGGCCGTGTCCAGCTCCCCCGGCCCGAACTGCCGCATCGCCGCGACCAGATCGCCGATCAGCCCGCCGAAGAAGCCCTCCCCGAGCTCCATCGCCCGCTCCTCCACCAGCAGCCGCACCCGGCGCCGGTCCTGCGGGTCGCGCTCGCGCCGGATCAGCCCGAGCCGCTCCAGGCGGTCCACCAGCCCGGTGGTGCCCGCCGAGTTCAGACCCAGCGCCTCGCCGAGCCGGCCGGGGGTGACCACCTCCCCGGCCCTGGCCGCGTCCAGCAGATGGATCAGCGCCCGCAGATCGGTCGGGTGCAGACCGTTGCGGGCCGCGAACTCGGCGCCGAACAGGTCGAGTTCGACGGTCAGACCGCGCAGCAGATGGACCAGCCGCATCGGCTCGGCAACCTCGGACACCCTGTCGTCCTTCCTCGGGCAGGCATGTGCCACTATTCTCTCGCTCAGCGAGATACTTGCTCAGCGTGACACTTGTTGGGCGAGTGGTCCAGCCACTCGGCCGTCATCACACCACACCAGCGGAGGCCCGGATGTCCGCCCGCACCGCCCCCTCCCTCACCCCCTTCCTCGCCGCCTACGACGCCCTGCTCGCCCGCTGGCCCGCCCCGGTCGAGGCGCTCACCGTGCGCACCGCCCACGGCACCACCCGGATCAACGCCTGCGGACCCGCCGACGGCCGCCCGCTCGTCCTGCTCCACGGCGGCGGCGCCACCTCCACCATGTGGTTCGCCAACGCCGGCGCCTGGGCCCGGGCCGGACACCGCGTCCTCGCCGTCGACCTCATCGGCGACCCCGGCCGCAGCGTCCACGACGGCGCCGCCCTCGACGGCGTCCCCGGGCTGCTCGGCTGGCTGGACGCCGTCCTCGACGAACTCGGCGTCCCCCGGGCCGACTTCTGCGGCCACTCCTACGGCGGCTGGATCGCCCTGGAGTACGCCCTGCACGCCCCCGCCAGGGTCCGCCGGCTCGCCCTGCTCGATCCCAGCCTGTGCCTCACGGGCTACCGCCCCGGCTACCTGCTGCGCGCCCTCCCCCTGTTCCTCCCGGGCCGCACCCCGGCCCGCGCGCGCTCCTACCTCGACTGGGAGACCGGCGGCACCCCCGCCCTCGACCCCGCCTGGCGCGAGCTGTACGCCCTCGGCTACGCCGACTTCCCCGCCTCCCGCGTCGTCACCGGCCCCCGCCCCTCCGCCGAGCGCCTCCGCACCCTCACCGCCCCCGTCCTCACCCTCCTCGCCGCCCACAGCCGCGCCCACGACCCCCACCACGCCGCCCGGACCGCCCGGACCCTCCCCCACGCGGAAGTCGCCGTCCTCCCCGACACCTCCCACCACAACCTCCCCATGGCCGCCGCCCCGACCCTCAACCCCCTCCTCACCACCTTCCTCTCCCCCACCCACCACCCCTGACCACCGACAGAGCACCTGCCACCCTCCTGGCCCCGGGTACGAGGCGCCCCCGGCCTCCCCACCGACACCGCCCCACCACGGGCGGCCTGCGCCCACCGCCTCCCCCGACAATGACCTTCGTCGGCGGAGCGGCGGGGGGAACCATGGGCGATCGACCCGACGGGCGGCGCTACTTCAAGGCGCCGATCCGGTTCCCGGCGGACGGGCCGCAGGACCCTGGCACCGGCTGGACGGCCCTAGGACAGCAGCTGCGCGGGAACGTCGGTGGCCCGGGTGAACACCGAGAGCGGGAGCTGGGTGTCGCAGTACTTGTTGCCGGTGGAGACCACGCCGATCACCACGCCGCCGACGACCAGCGGCCCGCCCGAGTCCCCCTTGCAGACGCTGTCGGTCGTACCGGCCCGCGGCAGACCGCAGACCTTGAGCAGCGGCGAGTCGCCGGGCAAGGTGTACGGGTCGCAGGAGGCCGGCGGAGCCAGCGTCAGCTGCGCCTGCTTGAGGTGCGTGCCGGGCCCGTCCGAGCCGGTGCGCCCGAAGCCCAGCAGCGTGGCCGTGCGGCCGTACCGGTACAGCGCCGCGTCCCCCTCGCGGGCCACCCGGGCCGGCGTCTGCGGCAGCGGACGGTCCAGGGTGAGGACGGCGGAGTCGTGGTCCAGGGCGGCGGTGTAGCGCGGGTCCACCCGGTAGTCCTTCACCCGGCGGACCTGGCCGCCGGAGCCGGTCAGGTCGGTCCGCCCGGCGATCACCCGCAGTGAGCGCGGGTCCTGTGCCTCGGCGACGCAGTGGCCCGCGGTGAGCACCTTGGTCGGTGCGATCAGCGCGCCGGTGCACCACTGCTCGCCCGTGGCGGTCTCCAGGGCCACGACGAACGGGTGGGACTTGGTCGTGGTGTCCGATCCGCCGTGGACGGCGGCGGCCGGGGTGGCCCCGGCGGCCAGCAGTCCGACGGCGGCCAGGAGGGTGGCGGTCAGGCGTCGGTTCGAGGTGCGCATGGCGGGGATTCCTTCTGGGTCGGTGGTGCGTGATGCGGCGTTCGGTGCCGTGGCCGCGTTCGGCGGCGGGCGGACGGCGTCGGCCACCCGCCCCTCGGGCTCGGTGCCGATCGCCGCCGGACCACAGACTGTCCCGGGATCCGTCCCGCCCGCCAGCCGTGCCCGGCGGTTCGGGACGATGGAACGGTGACACCCCCCGTGACCTGCGCTTTCGTCGTTTCCTGGAACGCCGTGGCGGGACGGGGAGAGGCCCTGGAACGGGCGGCGCGGGAGCAGCCGGCGCGGGAGCGGCGGCATGCGGGTGACGGCGCGGCGGGCCGGGCGTGGATTCGGCTGACATGCGGTCATTCCGGTGGCGGAGCGTGGTCGGCCTCGGCTTGCGGGTCGGGGCGGCGCCGGTTCGCCTGACCTCACGTCACCGGCATGTCCACCAGCGGACGGCCACCCCAGGAGTCGTCGTGCGTCTGCGAATCCCATCCGTCGCGGCCGCGTCCGTCGCCCTGGTCCTGGTCCAGCCGGGCCTCGCCGGCGCGGCGTCCGACCCCAGCACCACGGTCACGTTCGTCGTCACGTCGGGCGCTCTGTCGATGTCGGTGCCGGTCAGCGCCGACCTCGGCTCGGGAGCGCCCGGCACCCAGGTCGGCGCGCCGATCGGCGCCGTGACCGTCACCGACGACCGCGCCCTCCTCTCGGCCTCCTGGTCGGTGGCCGCGTCGTCGACGGACTTCACCAACGGTTCGTCGACGATCGCCGCCACCAGGGCCACCTACACGGTCGGGGCGGTGACGACGACCGGCACCATCACCGCCACTCCGACGAACATCACGCTGAGCAACTCCCCGCAGGTGGTGGTCACCGGGAGCGCGGGCGTCGGGGACAACACCGCGAGCCGGGATCCGGCGATCTCCGTCGACCTGCCCGCCGGCGCCGTCGGCGGGTCCTACTCCGGAACGCTGACCCACTCCGTTGCCTGAGCGGATGACGCGTGCGTACCGCCGCTGGGTCCTGCTGACGGCGCCGGCCGTCGTCCAGGCGCTCGGGGTGACGCCGGTGACGGCGGACGGGATGCCGCCCAGGCCCGGGGCACCGGGGGCCTCCGGGCCGCTCCGGCCGCTCCGGCCGCTCCGGCCGCTCCGGCGACGGGGCGACGGGCACGGCGGGCACGACGGGCACGACGGGCACGACGGGCCGGTCGTGCCCGTCATCGGAGCACGGGCCGCCGCCGGGCGGTCAGCGCAGGACGGCGAGTTCGGCGACCACGGCGCGGTGGTCGCTGCGCGGCAGGGCGTGCTCGGTGACGTCGACGGCGGTCAGCGCGGGCCCGTGCAGGACGTGGTCGATCTGGATCACGGCCGGGACGCGGTAGTCCGGGTGGTCCTGCGGCCAGGTCGGGAAGAGGCCCGCGCCGAGTTCCTCGTGGGTGTCGGTGAGGCCGGTGCCGATCAGGTCGCGCATCGGCCTGTGGTCGAGGGTGGCGTTGAAGTCGCCCAGCAGGACCGCGTTGTGGGTGCGTCCGGGCGCGGCGGCGCGCAGGTCGTGCAGCCCCTCGGCCCAGCGGCGGGCGTCGCCGAGCGGGTAGTAGGTGTGCACGGCGACCAGCTGCACCGGGCGGCCGCCGACGTCGACGGTCAGGTTGGTGGTCGGCCAGGCCGGGTCGGCGCCGGAGCTGACGGGCAGCCGGGTGTAGAGCGCGGTGTCGGTGCCGGCCGGCCGCTCGCGGTGCGGCAGCAGGGCGCGGATGCCCGCCGCGTCCAGCGCGTCGGCGGCGGAGTCGCTCTGCTCCTCGACCGCGAGCACGTCGATCCGCTGCTCGCGCACCAGGTCGACCAGGGACTTCGGGGAGACCTGCCCCATGAAGTTGTTGCTGGTCGCCACCCGCAGCCGGGGCGCGTCGGCGGGCGCGTCGGCCCCGTCCGGGACGAGCCGGGGCACCAGCCACCACAGCTGCAGCCCCACCAGCACGGCCGCGGCCCCGGCCAGCCACCGTCCGCGCAGCACCGTCACCACCGCCAGCAGCAGCACGCTGAGCAGCGCCGCGTACGGCAGCCCGGCCATCGGCAGGGCCCACACCGTGCCGTCGTCCCACCCGCACAGCCGCACCACCGCGAGCACGGCCGGGCCCAGCAGCAGCACCCCGCACCCGATCAGCGCGGCGCGACGCCAACGGCCTCGGCCGGCGGGCGACGCGCTCTTCGACCTACCGTCCGTCACGGTGCTCCTTCCAGGGGCGGCGGCCGACAGCCGTGATCATCGGCCGCCGTCGTGAAGGACGGACGCGCGCGCCCGGGGCCCGGTTCCGCGCCTCCGGTCGAGGCCCGGGCCCTCAGGCTCTCGGGCCCTCGGGTCTTTCGGGCCCTCGGGTCTTTCGGGCCTTCAGGCCTTCAGGCCTTCAGGCCGTAGAAGCGGATCGGCGAGTTCGGCTCGAACCCGATGCGCGGGTAGACGGGCGCCCCGGCGACGGTCGCGTGGAGGGTGGCGCGGGTCAGCCCGGTGGCGCGGGCGCCCTCGTGGAGGGCCTTGCGCGTGACCGCCTCGCCGTAGCCCCGGCGCTGCCACTGCGGGTCGGTGGCGACCAGGACGACGAAGAGGCGGCCGTCCGTCTCCACGGTGGCGGCGCAGGCGACCGGGACGCCGTCGCGCAGGGCCAGGTAGGCGTGGACGTCCTTCTTCCACAGGACGGATCCGAGCAGGCCGTCGCGGCCGTCCTCCAGGGGGAAGCCGTAGCCGCGGGAGTTGATGTCCGCATAGGCCCGCAGGTGTTCGTCGGTCGCCACCCGGACGAAGGTCAGCTCGGGGTGGGCCGGCTCCGGGACGGGCAGGAGGTCGCCCGCCATGCCCGTCCCCGGGAAGGCGTACCGGAGGCCCGCCTCGTCGGCCGCCGTCGCCAGCGCCGCCCTGGCCTCGTCGGTGAGCAGGTCCTCGAACAGCCAGAGGAAGCCGGGGTGTTCCTTGGCGCGCATGATGTCCGCGGCCTGCCGCAGCCGTTCCCCGACGAGGTCCGCGCCCGCGCCCACGTCGGTCAGCGTGACGCAGTTCCAGAACGCGAACCGGCAGTCGGCCCAGCGCACGGCTATGCCGGGGAGGTCCCGCACGTCGGCGTCGGCGTCACGGTCGAGCACCATGGCCCGCCAGCCCACGGCGAGTTGCCGGACCGATTCGATGGAGTCCGAGAGGTCTGTCACCGTGCCCCCACGCGTCAAGAAGGTTGCCGAACAAGGAACTTGCCAAGATCGGTACGTACCCTACCCGGCGGACGCCGCGCGGTGGCCGGCCGTGCGAAGGGTCCGCCCCGCGACCGGGGACGGACCCTACTCCCTTGGTGGGAAACGGACTTCGAGACGAGGGGCGAAGCGCCGGCTCCCCCGGGGATCTCCCGCTCAGTGCAGGACGTCGAGGACGTTGTCGGCGTTGTTGACGAAGTAGACGGCGTCGCGGTCGAGGTCCAGTGCGAGGCCGAAGAGCGCGCCCGCGCCGGGCGGGGTGCCCTCGTTGTTGATCTGCTTGACCGCCACCTGCCGGCCGGCCGGGGTGGTCTCGACGATGTTGCCGTCCCCGCCGTTGACCGTCAGGACGTCACCGCGGGGTGTGAGGGCCATCCCCAGCGGGCCGTTGAGGGCGCCGCCCGAGGTGACGACCCGCCCGATCCCGGCGCTGTCCTGCCGGTCCAGCGCGTGCGGGATCGCGGTGATCCGGCTGAGCACCGTGTCGGCGACGAACAGCGTGCCGTCGTGGCCGAGGCCGACGCCGGTCGGACCGACCACCAGGGCCGCCGGGTCCGTCCGTTCGGGGAAGCCCGACCCGATCTCGGTGGTGGCCACCCGCTGCGGCAGGCCGCCCTCCTCGGTGCACAGGGTGATCCGCAGGACGGTCCCCCGGTCGACCTGGGCACCGCCGGCGGCGACCGTCCCGTTGAGGACGTTGGTCACGAACAGCTCGCTCCGCTCGCCGAAGCTGACGGCGGTCATGTCCCACGGCCCGTTGATGCCGCCCCCGGCGATGGTCTCGCGGACCGTGCCGTGCTTGTCGAGCACCAGCAGACAGCCGGCCTGGGCGGTGTCGGACGTGCCGTCGGCGGTGGGGAGGCTGCCGACCACGACCCAGCCGCCGGGCAGGACCGTCAGCGCCGTGGTGAGCCCGACCCCGCCGGGGCAGGGGCCCGGCAGGTTGTTCGGGTCGATGGTGGCGAACGTGGTCCGGGTCCCGTCCGGGGTGATCTGGACCAGCGTCGTGCCCCGGCCCTGCTCCCCCGCGGGCGGGTTCGCCGCGTTGTTGAAGTTGCTGACCAGGACGTTGCCCCGGTGCAGGTTTCCGGTGCTCTCCTGGATCGTGAACACGCCGTACGGGTTGACGTCGCCGTTCTCGGGGACGGTGGACGCGACGGTGGACACGGTGTCGAGCCGGTTCAGGAACGGCTGGCCGGCGCCCCCGGACGGGGCCGCGGCGGCGGTCAGCGCGAGGGTGAGCGCGCCGGTCACCAGCGCGCTCGAGCATGCCCGAAGCTTCATGTGTACTGCCTTCTGGAAGGCGGACGGGACCGGTCGTCCCGACCCGCGGAAGTGCTCCGTGTGGCCCCCGGGTCGCCACGCTGGACATCCGCCGCCTCCGCCGCCCGGCGGCATCGGCCGAATGCCGATCACGCCGGGTGGCTGCGAGGGCCTCGACGCGCGCGGGTCGGTGCGCGGGCCCGGAGGCCGCGTCGGCTCACCGGCGGCCTTCGGTGCGGGCCCGGGTCCAGGCCGCCTCGCGCAGCAGGCGCAGGCCGTTGAGGCCGACGATGACGGTGGAGCCCTCGTGGCCGAGGACGCCGAGCGGCAGCGGGAGGGTGGCGACCAGGTCCCAGACCACCAGGCCGGTGATGAACACCGAGGCGATCACCAGGTTCTGCACGACGAGGGCGCGGGCTCGGCGGGAGAGGGCGACGACGGCGGGGACGGTGGCGAGTTCGTCGCGCACGATGACGGCGTCGGCCGTCTCCAGGGCGAGGTCGGAACCGGCCCGGCCCATGGCGATGCCGGTGTGGGCGGCGGCCAGGGCGGGGGCGTCGTTGACGCCGTCGCCGATCACCATCACCTTCCGTCCGGCCGTCTCCTGCTCCCTGACGGCGGCGACCTTGTCCTGGGGCAGCAGCCCGGCCCGCACGTCGGTGATGCCGACCTCGGCGGCCAGGCGGGCGCCGGCGCGCGGGTTGTCGCCGGTGACCAGCATCGGCGCCGTACCCGTCAGGGCGGTCAGCGCGGTGACGGTGGCGGCGGCGTCCGGGCGCAGCCGGTCGGCGAGGCCGAACACGCCGACCGGGACACCGTCGGCCTCGACCAGGACCGCGGTGCGGCCGCCGTCCTCCAGTTCGGCGACGAGGGCGCCGACGGCGCCGTCGGCGCTGTTGCCGAGCCGGGCCGGGGCGCCGACCGCGACGGCGCGGCCGGCCACGGTGGCGGTGACGCCGATGCCGGGGGCGGAGGCGAAGTCCTCGGCCGGCGCCAGGGCCAGGCCGCGGGTGCGGGCGGCGTCGACGACGGCGCGGGCGAGCGGGTGCTCGCTGGGGTGCTCGGCGGCCGCCGCCAGTGCCAGCAGCTCCTCCTCCGCCAGTCCGGCGTCGGCCAGCGGGCGGATGTCGGTGACGCGGGGCGTGCCCTCGGTGAGGGTGCCGGTCTTGTCCAGGGCGACGGCGTCGACCTCGCCGAGCCGCTCCATGACGACGGCGGACTTGACCAGCACGCCGTGCCGGCCGGCGTTGGCGATCGCGGACAGCAGCGGCGGCATGGTGGCCAGGACCACCGCGCACGGGGAGGCGACGATCATGAAGGTCATCGCCCGGAGCAGCGAGCCGGTGAACGCGGCGCCGAAGGCGAGCGGGACCGCGAAGACGGCGAGGGTGGCGAGGACCATGCCGATCGAGTAGCGCTGCTCGACCTTCTCGATGAACAGCTGGGTGGGCGCCTTGGTCTCGGAGGCCTCCTCGACCATCTTCACGATCCGGGCGATCACCGAGTCGGAGGCGTCCCGCTCGACCCTGATCCGCAGCACGCCGGTGCCGTTCAGGGTGCCGGCGAACACCTCGTCGCCCGTCTCCTTGGCGACCGGCAGCGGCTCGCCGGTGATGGTGGCCTGGTCGACCTCGCTCGCGCCGTCCAGGACCCGCCCGTCGGCGCCGATCCGTTCACCGGGCCGCACCAGCACGGTGTCGCCCACGGCCAGCTGCCCGGTCGGGACGCTCTCCTCGGTGCGGTCGTCCAGCAGCCGGGTCGCCGTCGTCGGGGCGAGGTCGAGCAGGCCGCGCACCGAGTCGGCGGTGCGGGCGGTGGCGACGGCCTCCAGCGCGCCGGAGGTGGCGAAGATGACGACCAGCAGGGCGCCGTCCATCACCTGGCCGACGGCGGCGGCGCCCAGCGCGGCCACGATCATCAGCAGGTCGACGTCGAGCGTCTTCTCGCGCAGCGCCTGAAGGCCGGCCCAGGCGGGCTCCCAGCCGCCGGTGGCGTAGGCGAGCGCGTAGAGCGGGCCCCAGGCCCAGGCCGGGGCGCCGGTCAGCTGCAGCGGCAGCGCGATCAGGAACAGCACCGTCGCGGCGAGGGCCCACCGGGCCTCGGGCAGCGAGAGGATCCGCGTCCGCCGACGGGGGGCGGTGCCGGACGCGGCGGCCACCTCGGGGGCGGAGCGCTCGATCAGGGTGGAGGACATGGCAGGCAGGACCCTTCGCACAGGCCACGGGCAGGAGTGACGACCCGATCCACGATACAGGAATACATGAACACATCTTCATGTGTCATCTGTAGTATTGGCGCATGGGTCATGGAGCCGCTCCCGCGAACAACGCCGTCCCGCGCACCCGCCTGGACGCGGACAACGCCGTGCGGGTGGCCACCACCCTGCAAGCCCTGGCCACCCCGTCCCGGCTGCTGATCCTCGCCCGGCTGCGCGAAGGGCCCTGCGCGGCCACCGAACTCGCCCACGCCGTCGGCATGGAGCAGTCCGCCTGCTCCCACCAGCTGCGGCTGCTGCGCAACCTCGGCCTGGTCGTCGGCACCCGGCAGGGCCGCTCGGTGGTGTACGCCCTGTACGACAACCATGTCGCCGAACTCCTCGACCAGGCCGTCTACCACACCGAGCACCTGCGCCTCGGGCTCAGCGACGCCGCCGGCGCCGAGGACGCGGACCTCGTGGACGACACGGTGGCCCGGCCCGCGCCCTGACCGGCCCCCGCTCACCCGCCTCACCGTGCACGGACGCCGCTGCCCGGCCCGCTCGTACGGAGCGGGCCGGGCAGCGGCGGTCGGGGAGGGTGCGGCCGGTCAGCCGTCCGTCTCGTCGTAGCGGCCGTGGCCGAGGCGGCGCAGGTCGAAGGACCAGATGCCACGGCCGAAGGTGGCGGCGTAGAGCTTGCCGTCGGGGCCGGTCTTCAGCTGCTGCACCGCGGTGGTGGGCAGGTTTCGGCCGAGGACCCGCCAGTCGGTGGTGCCCGGTGCGCGGTAGAAGGCGGCGAGGTCGCTGCCGAGGGCGAGGCCGCCGTTGGGCAGGATCCTGACCGAGGTGGCGGGGACGTCGGGCAGGTTGGCCGAGACGTCGGTCCAGTGGGCGCCGCCGTCGCGGGTCTCGAAGAGGTGGCCGACACCGGCGCCGGGGCCCTCGGTCCAGGTCCGCGAGAAACCGTTGAAGGCGACGAAGACGTGCCGGGCGTCGTTCTCGTCCACCGCGAAGGAGGAGATGTAACGGTTGGGCAGGGCGCCGTCGACCGGCAGGTCGAGCTGGTGCCAGCCGGTGCCGTCGGTCTTGCCCACCGCGATGCCGCGGCTGAAGCCGACGTTGTTGCACGGGCCGCACCAGCCCGCGTACACCGTCCCGTTCACGGTCGCCACCGCGGTGGCGACGTGGCCGGCACCCAGGTCGTACGCGCTGGTCCACTCGCTGCCGCTGCGGATCGCGTAGCCCTTGTGCTGCACCCAGACGTGCCGGCCGCCGGCGATCCAGGTGTCGACGTCCTTCGGGTCGGCGGTGATCGGCGCGATGAAGCGGGCGGTGCCGGCGTCCTTGTCCGGCGGGGCGACCTCGTACGAGGTGGCCTTGGCCGGGTCGGTCTTCCAACTGCCGTCGTTGACTGCGCAGTTCTGGGTGACCCAGATGTCGAGGTAGACGTACTCCTCGGCGATGTTGCAGCCGTTGTTCGGGTCGACGATGGTGTCGGCGCCGTCGCCGCCGAAGTTGGAGCCCATCACCTTGTCGTGGGCGCGCAGGATCGACTCGCCGTTGTCCTGCATGCCGCCGCTGACGATCACGCCCCGCCCGGAGCGGTCCGCCGGGTCCTTGCCGACGCCGACCGAGTAGTACTGCAGGGTGTCCATGGTGCCGTCGGCCAGGGACTTCCAGTCCGTGGCGTGGCCGGAGGCGTCGGCCGCGCCGTTGACCGGGCGGCTGTAGATGCCGCCGTCGTTGCCGACGTACACGCTGGACTTGCCCTTGTACCCGCCGAAGGCGACGGCGTGCTGGTCGGAGTGGGTGGTCTGCGGGCAGTCACCGCTCTGCTTGGCCGGGTCGATGCTCCAGCACGGGAAGCCGAAGTTCCAGTACGGGCCCGGGACGGTCCAGGTGGAGCCGCCGTTCTTCGTCTCCAGGACCTCCTCCAGGCCCGCGTAGACGTGGTCCGGGTCGGCCGGGTCGACCTGCAGGGACTGGTTGTACCAGGCCTGGATGCCGGGCTGGTAGCCCTCGTCCTGCAGCGCGGAGCCGGAGTTCCTGAGCTTCTCCTTGTCCGCGATCTGGGTCCACGGCCCGAACGGGGAGCCGGACTTGGAGACGTAGATGCCCTTGAGACCGGTGTCGGGGTCGGTCGCCGCGACCTCGGGCGACTGGTCGATGGCGTAGTAGCGGGAGCCGTCCGCGGAGGCGGCGAAGGTCACGTTGCCGACGTTCGCGGCGTCGGTCGGCAGGTCGCCGAGCGAGCCGACGCGCTGCCAGCTCCCGTCCGCGGCCTTGCTGTAGAAGCCGTTGTAGGTGTCGCCGCCGCGCCAGCCGACCGCCAGCACGACCTTGCCCGGGTCCCTGGGGTCGATCGCGATGTCGTTGGCGATGTTCTTGTACGGCGCGGCCGGGTCGCCGGCCTTCGAACCACCGGGCAGGTACTCGGGGTTGGGGGCGAACTCCAGCACCCACGGGCCCGAGAGGTCCGTCGTGGAGTGGCTCCACACACCCCGGCTGGTCGCCGCCCACACCTTGCCGCCACCGAAGCGCAGCGCGTGGATGACGGTGGACTCCAGCTCGGCGCCGCCGACCCGCATGCCGGGCTGGAACTCGCCGCGCTTCGGGTCCGCGAGCACGTACACGCCGGTGCCGACGTACGAGGTCGCGCCGGTGTTGGACTCACCGGTGGCGTACCAGAGCCGGCCACCGCGGTCCAGGTTCAGGGTGCCCGTCGAGAGGGACGGGAGCCTGTCCGAGATGGACTGCCACTGGCCGCCGCCGGTGCGGGAGCGGAACACGCCGCCGTTGGCGCCGCCCGCGTACACGTAGCCGTCGGCGTCGGCCGCGATCCCGGTGATCCGGCCGGTCACGTACCCGGATCCGCCGCTGGAGTTGGAGTTGACGTCCCGGTAGCGCGGGTCGTCGGAGTCGTACGGCTTGTCGGTGACGTGGTCCCAGTTGCCGCCGGTGTGCGGCATCGACTGCAGCTGCGCCCAGGCCGCGCCGTAGGCGCCCGGCGCGACCACGCCGGGGGCGGTGCGGGCCTCGGTGTACTGCGCGGTGCCCTCGGCGGCGTTCTCCGCCTCGTCGCCCCCGTCCTCCCCGGGGGCCTCGGCCTTGGCGCTGAACGACGGGCCGGCGGCGGCCGCCTGCTCCCGGACCTTCTTCGCGTGCTTCTGCCCGATCTCGGCCTGGTGCCGGGCCTGGTGCGGACGCGGCCCGGGGTCGACGGAGGGTGCGGCGAGGGCCTGGGTGGTGGTCAGCCCGAGCACGGTCAGGGTGACGGCGGGCAGCAGCAGCCGTCGGTGTTGCCTCTTGGGCACGATGGTGGGTCCTCCCCGTACGGCGCCGGGCGCGGTCGCGCGTTCCGGCGGAAACAGAGCGAAGCCTTGCGGGTCTGCCGTCGCTGAGGAAGGTCGGCGACCATAACGACTTATTAAAAGCTTTACTGTTGAAAGCTGTTGCATTCACCCAATGGCAGGGTGACGAACGGGACCCGCTCCTCCGTCACCCCTGCCGGGGCGTTGCCCGCATCCGGAGGTCCCCCGGTCCGAACGACGCTCCCGGGACGGGGCGGAGCTTCCCCTGACCGGGCAGGTGCTCCGGGCTCCAGCGGGCGGTGATCGTGGCGAGGGCGACGGTGGCCTCGGGGCCGACGTCTGAACCGGGGTCCCGTCGGCCTGCCCGGGTCCTCTCACCAGCACCTTGTCCGGATCCCGAAGACTTGGGAGAGTTGGGCCATGCCCAAGAAGTGCCACCGTACCGCCACCCTGGCCGAGATCACGGCCGCTCTGCCGCCGGTCGAGCACTGGTACGGCGAGGGCATCCCGTCCCCGGCCGGCCGTGCGGAGTTCACCGACGACGACGGCCGGCTGTGGCGGAAGGTCCGCGGTCCGCTCCACCGCAACCTCGCCAGGCGTCTGGCGACCCAGGCGGACGAGCTGATCGTGGGAGAGGGCGCCGGCGGCCACTTCCGCCACGTCCCGCCGGACGACCGGCTCGCGGCCTGGCACGAGATCAAGGACAGGCTGCACGCGGACGAAGCACCGAGCTACCACCCCTACGAGTTCGCCTCCGCGGACGGCCTCCTGACCCTCCTCTACATCGAGGAGAGCTGCTGAGGCCTCCGGTGGGCGGGAGGGGTTGGAGCCGGTGCCGGTGCCGGCGCCGGCGCCGGGTCGGGTTCGGTTCCCGACCCGGTGCCGGCTCCGGTTCCAGCTCCGGTGGCCGTCAGCCGTCAGCCCCGGTGCTACCGCTCGGTCAACGCCCGCGCCCGGACCGCGCGGCGCAGCGTGTCCAGCTGGTCCACCAGTCCGCGCCGGGTCGCCGCCGTGAGGTCCGGGTCGGCCAGGCAGACCTCGGCCGCCCGCACCGTCTGCTCGGTGGCGGCGAAGGCCGGGAACCCCACCGTGGCGAGCACCCGGGCCAGCGCGGGGCCTCGGCGGCCGGCGGCCGGCCCCAGCTCCTTGAAGTAGCGCGCGGTCAGCTCCTCCAGCAGTTCGGCCTGCTCCGACTGCCACAGGCCCCGGGCGGTGGCGATGGCCAGGTAGTTGGAGAGCTCGCCGTGGAACAGCGCCTGCCAGGCGGCCTCCTTGGCCGCGGGGTCGGGCAGCGCGGCGCGGCAGCGGGCGGCGCCCTCCTGGCTGGTGCTGCTGGGGTCGGCGGCGAGTTCGGCGGCGATCTCCGGCTCGCCAGCGGCGCCGAGCACGCACAGCCGCAGCAGCAGCTGCCAGCGCAGGTCCGGGTCGAGCGCCGGCCCGCCGGGTACCGTGCCGGCCGTCAGCCAGTCGCGCAGTTCGGCGGCCTGCTCCTCGCCGTCGGCGGTGGCGATCACGCCGCGCACGGCCACCAGGCGCAGCCCGGTGCCGCCCGGATCGCCCTCGGTGCGCCGCAGCAGGGTTCGGCAGACCTGCGCCAGGCCGGCCAGTGCCTCCGGGCGCCCGGACGGCGGCACCGCGCAATCCACCACGAACTCGCGGGCGAACGAGAGCACCGCGTCCACCAGGTGCACCGAGGTCTCGCCGGGCAGGTGGTCGGCGACCAGCCGCAGGTACTCGCCGGGCGCCAGCTCCCCGTCGCGCACCTGGTCCCGGGCGGCGCTCCAGAGCACCGCGCGGGCCAGTTCCTCGGGCACGGCGCCGAGCGAGGAGCGCACGGCCTGCCAGGAGCCGGGGTCCAGGCGGATCTTGGCGAAGGTGAGGTCGGTGTCGTTGAGCAGGGTCAGCTCGGCATCCGCGGGCCGCGTGACGGCCGGCTGCGCGGCGGTGGCGTCGGCCGCGACGTCGACCGGCACGCGGTCGGCCTGCTCCAACGCTCCCTCGGCGGTGCGCCGGTAGTGAGCCACGGTCAGCTGGTGCGGGCGCAGCGTGCCGTCGGCCGAGCTCTGCTCGATCCGGCCGTCGGTCAGCCGCAGGGTGTCCACGCCGGTGGTGCGCAGCCAGCGGTCGGCCCAGCCGTGGACGTCGCGGCCGCTCGTCACCGCGAGGGCCCGGAGCAGGTCGTCGAGGGTGGCGTTGCCGAAGGCGTGCTCGTCGAAGTAGTCGTTGACGCCGGCCAGGAAGGCCTCCTCGCCGAGCCAGGCGACGAGTTGGCGCAGTGCGGCGGCGCCCTTGGCGTAGGAGATCCCGTCGAAGTTCTGCAGCGCCCGGGCGGTGTCGTCCACCGTGCCGGGTGCCACCGGGTGGGTGGAGGGGCGCTGGTCGGCGTCGTAGCCCCAGGTCTTGCGGTTGGCGGCGAAGCCGGTCCAGGCGCTGGTGAAGCGGGTGGAGGAGGCGGTGACGCTGTAGGCCATGTACTCGGCGAAGGACTCGTTCAGCCACAGGTCGTCCCACCACTTCATGGTGACCAGGTCGCCGAACCACATGTGCGCCATCTCGTGGATGACCACCATGGCGCGGTCCTCGCGCTTGGTGTCGGGCACGGCGGACCGGAAGACGAACTCGTCGCGCAGGGTGACGCAGCCCGGGTTCTCCATCGCGCCGGCGTTGAACTCCGGTACGAAGCACTGGTCGTAGCTGTCGAAGGGGTACCGGTGCCGGAAGACCCGGTGGTAGTGGTCGAAGCCCTGCCGGGTGATCTCCAGCAGCTCGTCGACGTCGGCGTCCAGGTGGGCGGCGAGCGAGCGGCGGCAGTGCAGGCCGAGCGGGATCCCGTCGTGCTCGGCGCGCACCGAGTGCAGCGGGCCGGCCACCACGGAGACCAGGTAGCTGCTGATCGCCGGGGTGGGCGCGAACTCCCAGCGGCCGGGCGAGACCTGGCGGCCCAGGCCGTTGCCGACCACGGTCCACTGCCGCGGCGCGGTGACGGACACCGTGTACCGCGCCTTGAGGTCGGGCTGGTCGAAGGACGCGAACACCCGCGGGCCGTCGTCGAGGAAGGACTGGGTGTAGACGTAGTCCTCGCCGTCGGCGGGGTCGGTGTAGCGGTGCATGCCCTCGCCGGTGTGCGAGTAGGCCATGTCGGCCTCGACGGAGAGCTCGTTGTCGGCCGCCAGGTCGGTCAGCGGGAAGCGCCCGGCCCGCAGGGCGGCGACGTCCAGTTCGCGGCCGTTCAGCACCACCCGGTGCAGGACGGCCGGCTTGACGTCCAGGAACGTCCCGGCGCCCGGGGTGGCGCAGCCGAAGCGGATCACCGTGGTGGAGCCGAACAGCTCCTGCCCGCGGGTCAGGTCGAGGTCGACGTGGACGGTGTGGACGCCGAGCAGCCGGTGGCGCTCGACGGCCTCGGCGCGAGTGAGTACTGAGGTATCGGACACAGGGGCCATGCTGCTCCATCCAGGGGGCGAACGGTACGGGCTTTTCGGCTCCGGGCGCGGGGGCTTCGTGACATCCGGCCACGGCGCCCGCGCGGGAACCGTTCGGCGCATCGCGGTGACGACTGCTACTTTGCCGGAGGCCTCGCGAGAGAACGAGGAGGTGGTACCCGTGAACGCAGTAACGACACGGGTGCCCCCTCCGGGGTCACGGTCGGGCGACAGGTCGTCGTCCGGGAGCGCCGTCTCCGAGCACCCCGAAAGGCACGACCCTGCACCTCACCTCCGAGCAGCGCCCCGGCGACAACGTCCTCGAACGCGAATTCACCCTCGCCTCACCCTCGGCGAGATCCCCGGCACCCTGTGGTCGCCTCCTGGGTCCACCTCCGCACCGGCCCCGCTGATCCTGCCGGCCCACAACAACGGCCTGCCCAGGCGGGAACCCCGCCTGGTGGCCCGGGCCCGGCACTGCGCGGCGCAGGGCTACCCGGCGGCCCCCATCGCCGCCGCCGGGTGCGGTGCCCGGCCCCGTTCCGCCGCCGCCAGCTTCTTCGCCGGGGGCTACGTGCCCCACGCCCAGCGCGAGGAGACCCGTCAGGTCACCATCCCCCTACTGTTCCTGCAGCCGTGGGACGACGAGGGCAACCCCCGCCAGCGGGCCCTCGACCTGTTCGACGCCTTCGGCAGCCAGTAGAAGACCCTGCACGCCGGCCGGAGATGCACGTGGTCCACGAGACCGTCTACCAGGCGCTCTACGTCCAAGGCCGTGGCCAGTTGCGGCGTGAGCTGGCCGGCGCCCTGCGCAGTGGCCGGGCCCGCCGCAGGCCCCAGCGGCAGGCCAACTGCCGCCAGCCGCGCTTCGCCGACCCGATGGTCATGATCAGCGAACGCCCGGCCGAGGCCGAGGACCGGGCCGTCCCCGGCCACTGGGAGGGCGACCGTGCGACACGAAGTTGCACGAATTTGAGTGGGCTGACCGAATGGAGAGGCGGCTGATGGTGGGGCCGTAGGTGCAGTCACGGGTCCGTGTCCGTATGACCCGTCCCCGCCCTTGGCGTGCGATGCCGGTAACGGCGTGGTGCGAAGCCCGAGGGGAAGCCCAAGGACTCCCGTTCCATCCGGGAGTTACCGGCAAGGGGAAGACCGGACGGGTGAACCCAAGTGAACTCCCGATGATGCCTCGTGAACCCAAGCCCCGCCGATGGAAAGCACCAGCGGGGTGCATGGCTGGCCGCTGAGAAGCGGCAGGCGCTGGCCGGTAGAGGTCGTTCCGGCCAGGTGGACACCGCCGCCTCGGGGTAAAGGGAGCACCCACCCCGGTCGCATCTCATTCGTGTGGAACGTGGAAACCCCGTTGGGGTCCGGGCCGTCGCGGCCCGGTCGGCCGACCGTGAGGAAGGCTCAACTCCCCAGCGGGAAAAGGACGGCCCAAGAAGCCAATGTCGGAAGCCGAAAGGAAACGGGAACCCGGGGCAGCATGACCGGCCTCTCCGCCGGTCGCCCCGCATAACCGTCCGGATACAGGCGGCTGCCTGGACCCGAAAGGGTGCTGACGTGGGCCGGGTGAGTCTGTGCGGACTCACTGGACAAGGACGACGGAACCGAGGGACAAGTTGGACACCATGACGGACGCGGACGGAGCGGTCTCGACCGTCCCGGCCGCCGCCGCGACGGTGAACGGACCCGAGGGCGAAGACCTGGACTGGGCGTCGATCGACTGGCGCCGGGCCGAGGAGGACGTACGGCGTTTGCGGCGGAGAATCTTCACGGCATCGCAGGCAGGGGACCTCAAGAAGGTCCGCAATTTGCAGAAGCTGATGCTCCGGTCCCGTTCGAACACGCTCCTGAGCGTGCGGCGGGTCACGGAGATCAACGCGGGACGCGCGACGGCGGGAGTCGACGGTCAGGTGGTGCTGCTTGCCCAGTCCAAGGCCGCGTTGGCCCACTGGGTCCAGCACCAGGCCCGACCCTGGACTCCCAAGCCCGTCAAGCGGGTGTTCATCCCCAAACCGGGGACCCCGAAGAAGCGCGGACTCGGGATTCCCGTGATCGTCGACCGGTGCCTGCAAGCCGTGGCACTGGGCGCACTGGAACCCGAGTGGGAAGCGCGGTTCGAGCCGAAGTCGTACGGCTTTCGGCCCGGCCGCGGCTGTCACGACGCGATCGGGGCCATCTACTCCACGCTGAACGGGAAGAACCCGCAGCGTGTGTGGGTGCTCGACGCGGACCTGACGGCGGCGTTCGACCGTATCGACCACGACCGGCTGCTGGCCACGCTCGGCACCTTCCCCGCCCGGGGACTGGTCCGGCAGTGGCTGAAGGCCGGGGTCGTGGACAAGGGTCGGTTCGCCCCGACCGAGGAGGGAACTCCGCAGGGCGGGGTGATCAGCCCGTTGCTCTTCAACGTGGCCCTGCACGGGATAGAGGAAGCCGCAGGGGTCCGCTACTACACCGCCGGCCGAGACGCCGGGAGTGCACAGAGCGGAAGTCCCGTGCTGGTTCGGTACGCAGACGATTTTGTCGCGATGTGCACCAGCCGTGAGCAGGCCGAACGGGTCAGGGCGCGGCTGGCGGCATGGCTGACGCCCAGGGGGCTCGCCTTCCACGAGGACAAGACACGCATCGTCCACGCGGAGAGCGGGATCGACTTCCTGGGGTTCAACGTCCGCCGGTATCACGGCAAACTGCTGGTCAAGCCGAGCACTGCGGCACAACGACGGATCCGGGAACGGCTGCACGCCGAGATACTGGCCCTGCGAGGGGCCAACGCTGCGGCCGTGCTCAAGAAGATCAACCCCATCGTGAGGGGCTGGTCGGCCTACTACCGGACGGTGGTGTCCAGCGAGATCTTCAGCGCGCTGGACAGCTACATGTGGCAGCTCGCCTGCAAGTGGGCCAAGCACAGCCACCCGAACAAGCCGAAGCACTGGATCTCCAGCAATTACTTCGGCCGGTTCAACAAGGCCAGGAAGGACCGCTGGGTGTTCGGCGACCGCGACAGCGGCGCCTACCTGCTCAAGTTCTCCTGGACGAAGATCGTCCGGCACCAGTTGGTCAAGGGCAGGGCGTCTCCGGACGACCCGGCTCTGGAGTCGTACTGGGCCGAGCGACGTCGCAAGGGACCACCTCCGCCGGTCGACGGCATGACCATGCGCCTGCTCCAGGCTCAGCACGGTCGCTGCCCGGTCTGCGGAGGGCTCCTGCTGCACGCCGATCACCCGCCGCGAAGTCCCCAGGAATGGGAGACATGGCGGGCCGTCATCCGGAATGCGATCTCCAAGCAGTACGTCGCATTCCTGGGCGGAAGCACGCCGGGCGATCAACGAATCCGTCTCCTCCACACCCAATGTCAACGGCGGAACGGAGCCGCCGAGCTGACGAGTCCAGCACCTTCGCCTGCCCGCGAGCCCTCGGGGCTTGCTTGAGCCGTGTGCGGTGAACAGCTGCTTGCACGGTTCTGAGGGGGCGGGGACGCAGCAATGCGTCCCCGCTACCCGACTGATCACCGGCAAGGTCGGCGCCTCAACGATCGGCACCGTGGTCGAACGCGCCACCCGCTACGTGATGCTGCTTCACCTGGCGAACGACTGCACCGCTGAACTCGTGCGCGACGCCCTCGTGGAGACCGTGCGGACCCTGCCCGGCCACCTGGTGCGCTCGCTGACCTGGGACCAGGGCGCCGAGATGGCCGCACGGGCGGGCGGCCCCGCCGGGCCGGAGCGCGCGGCCCGCGACGGCGGGCCTCCTTGACCCAGCAAAGAAACTCTGAACAGCTCACCCTCCGACTCCCGTTCCAGCACGACGCCATTGGCGCCTCAGCGCCGCCCTCGCCGGCCAGACAGGACGCGAGGCGGCCAGGATCGACGATGATGAAATCGCCACCCCTGCGCTGGTCTCGCTCGCCGAGTTGCCGTCAGCTCCTGCCGCCAGACGGCCCAGAAGCCCCGCCAGAATAGATCTGGCGGGGCTTCGATTTGCCTCAGCTAATACCCGTATTTATTTCCTTCTATCCCATCTCGACTTCATAGCGAGCTCGGAGCTCTGCCGCCAGACCAGATGCCTCCTCGGTATCGGCGTCGACTTCTACCGTCCACCAAGTGCTATCACTCGCAGTTAGAACCAGGGGACATGCTCCGAAATCATCCGCAGCGAATCGTTCCGGATCAACCAAGCGAGGGCATCTCTCCGCCACAAGCAGCAGATCAAAGCACTGGCGGACACCGGTCGCGAATTCCTGAACCTGAGGCCACGACATGACGTACCCCTCAGGCGAGGAGTTCACCTTATCTCGAACTTCTGCATATCCCAGGCCGAACTCTCCTCGCACAATCCCGTCGAATTCGAGCACGGACCACACCCAGTTGTTGTCCGGGACCAGGGCAAGCAAGCTGTCGAGACCGACTATTCTTCCGTCAGCGTCGTGCATCCGAAATTCCACTATTTCACTCATCGTTACCCGAAATCCAACGGCTCCGCGCCACCACGACTACGGGTGCCACCGGTCGCGTTTTCATTCCAGGGGTGCTGGTGCGGATTGTCATGGTTCTGCGGCCTTCCATGATCAGTGAAGTCGACGTCCCTGACGGGCTTGCCATCCGCATCGAACTCTCGGGCCTGAGCGTACGGGGGATTCCGCTTGCTGTTTTTCACCCCGAGTTGCGTGTGCGGATACCCCTCAGCCGCCGGGTCAGGAGCCGGCTCTCCGGTCCGGGGGTCCCGCGGGAGCTCCCGGTCCGGATATCCCCGAGGCGTATCCCGACCTGTAATGCAATTGTGGACGAGTACCGGCGTGGTGTCTGCGAGCACATAGTACGTGTGGAGCTGGGCGACGGTGAGGTTGCGGGCTTCCTGGGGGGCGGTCTCGTAGTTGTGGACGGTCTGGACGGTGAGGAGGGTGCCGTTGGCTGCGCGGAGCTGGTCGCCTGAGTGGAGGTCAGCGGCTTCGGTCCAGCGCTGGGTGGTTTCGTTCCAGTAGGGGTGGTGCTGGGTGGAGGTGCTGGTGACGAGCGGGGCCCGGGAGCCGGCGTCGGAGGTGAGGGTGAGGTCGGTGAACTCGTGGTCGTCGGGGGTGATGATGACGTCGGTGACGGGTTCGGCCGCGGTTTCGCCGGTCTGGGGATCGGTGGCGAGGACGGAGTCGCCCGCCTGAACGTCGCCGATGGGTTTACTGCTGCCGTCGGCTAGTAGGACCAGTGTTCCTGGTGTGAAACTGTGTTTCACACCATTGATCGGGCAACTGCCCACGACCTGTTCGGCCTCGCGGGCGAGCTTGGACTCCTTGCGCCAGGCCTGGAAGCCGTCCCAGAGTTCACTGGCGAGCCGCTTGATGGTCTTGACCAGTTCCCAGGCCTTGTCCCAGTGGAACGCGTACTTCTTGGCGAGCTTGGCAAGCGGGCCGCCACCGATGAGGCTGGTGACGACGTTGAGGGCGGTCTCGCCGCAGGCTCCGAGGTCGCCCTTGGTGACACAGTCGAAGGCATCGGTGATACCGAGCTCGTCGGCGGCGATCTTCGCCAGCTGCTTGCCGGCGTTCATCACCTTCTGCTTCGTTTCGTCGGCCCTCTTCTTCGACGCCTCCGCCTTCTCCACAGCAAAGACCTGCTGCACGATCTCGGGGTGCTCGGTCGCTAGGGTCACAGCCGTCTGCACACCAGCCGCAACCACATTTGCGGCATTGCTGATCATGTTGGCGATGATGTCGAACGAGAACAACCCGCTCGGGTCGGACCTGTTGACCGGATCGTTGTTGCTGTAGGCGTAGGCGTTCCACTGCTGCGGGTCGGCGCTGCTGAGGATCGGGTCCGGGTTGAGGAAGCGCCCCGTGGTTGGTTGGTACTGACGGGCGCCGAGGTTGGTGAGGCCGGTGACGTCGTCCTTGGTACCGCCGACGAAGCCGCGGTCGCCGGCCCAGGCCGAGGGCTGGGTGCCTCGGGGGTTGCCGAACGGGTCGGTCGGCCGGCGGGATTCAGTGAGGGTGGCGGCGTCGAGCGCCAGGCCGCCGGTGCCGTGGTGGTCGGCGATCTGGTAGGTGAGCCGGCCTCCGCCCTGGCGGACGAGGGTGGTGCCGCCGGGAATGCTGTAGTAGCGGGTGCCGACGGTGGCCTTGGTGTTGGTGTCGTAGACGAGTTCGTCGTCGCCGATGGTGATGGTGGTCCTGCCGGGGTTCCGGCGGATCAGCTGGTTGCCTTCGGGGTCGTACAGGTACGTCGTGGTGCCCGCGCTGGTCTTGGCGAGCGATTCGAGCTTGCCCTCGCTGTTCCAGGTGAGCGTCGCCGTGCCGGCGGTGTCGGTGATGGCGGTCGTGTTGCCGACCTGGTCGTACTGCGTGGTGCTGGTGGTCGGCGCGTTGTTGCCGGTGCGGCTGCTGGAGGTGAGCAGGGCGTGCGGGCCTCCGGTGCCGCCGCCGGTGTTGGGCGCGGTGGTGGGGGTGTTGCGGGTGCCGCTGGACGGGAAGGTCTGGGTGACCGTGGTGTCCTTGGTGGTGTCACCGCCCGGGTCGTGGGCGACGAACTGCGTGCGGTTGCCCGTCAGGTCGTACTGGTAGGTGTGCCAGTACGGGACGCTCCCACCGACGGTGGTCCGAGCGGGTGCCTGGACCCCGCTCGTGGGGCTGTTGTTGGCGCAGGCGCCCTGTCCTCCGACGCTGGGACCGGGCACCTGGTTGAGCCGGCCCGTGTCCGTCCAGGCGGTGGTCAGGCGTCCGAGGTAGTCGTAACCGAAGCACTGGAGGTCCGTGGCGTTCGGGTCGCTGTTCGGGATGGAGCGGATCGCCGTGATGCGTCCGGACTGGTCGTAGGCGTAGGTGGTGTTCTGGACGACGCCGGTGGTCGAGGTCTGCGTGTCGACGAACTGGGTGAGCAGACGTCCGGTCGACTCGTCGTACGTGTTGGTGGTGACGACCTGGGTGCCCCAGGGGTTCATGGTGGAGCGGATGTTGCGGCCGAAGGCGTCGTAGTCCGACTGGAGGTCGTACGTCTGGCCGGCGACCGCGCCGAACCTCAGAAGCGGTCCGTAGTGCTCGTAGCCGTATTCGATGGTCTCGGCGAAGACGTCGCCGACGGTGGGTCGGGTCTCTTGGTTCAGTGCGCCGGTGATGGGGTCGTACTTCGCCTTGCTGGTGAAGGTGACGTTGCCGGTCTTGCCGATCTCGCTGCCGGGGATGGTCAGCGTGGTCTTGGTCGGACGGTAGGCGATGTCGACGCTGAGGACTGCCTTCGTGTAGGCGGCGCCGTTGGCGTAGCGGGTGGAAGTGTCGAGCTGCCCCTTGGCGACGGTGTCGTAGGCGAAGCCGGTCAGCTGGCTGGCCGGGGAGATGGTGCCGTCGTACGTCCCGGTCTTGCGGCCCAGGAGGTCATAGGTGGTCGCGATGGTCTTGCCGCGGCCATCGGTCGTGGAGGTGACCCGCCCGGCATTGTCGTAGACGGTGGTGCTGTTGCCCGTGTCGGGGTCGCTGGCGCTGGTCTGGCGGCCACGCTGGTCGTAGCTGTAACTCCAGGTGTTACCGGCGGCGTCCGTACGCGACGTCTCTTTCCCCGCGGGGCTGTAGGTGTACGTCGTGACGTCCGCGTCGCCCGCGTTGCCGGTGGCGGTGGGCGTGCGGTACTGCCAGAACTGGGTCGTGCGGCCGCGCGAGTCGGTGACCTTGCTGCCCGGGGTCGCTCCTGCCGGAGGCGTGACGTCGGTACGGTCGACGCCCGGGAAGGCGGTCGTGATGGTGGACTGGGTGGTTCCGAAGGCGCGGGTCTGCGTGCTGACGGCCCGGCCCATGCCGTCGAAGACGGTGTAGGTCTGGTTGGGGACGGTCGCGTCGTCGGGTTCGAAGCGAGTGGTGCTCGGACCCACAAGGTCCTTGTAGTAGGTGTTGTTGACGCGCGGAGTGCGGCCCTGGGAGTCGTAGTACGTGTCGGTGATCAACCGGCCGGTGTACGCGGAGATCGCCGGGTCGGTCTGGGTCTGGATGACCCGGGCCAGCCCGTCCAGGATCTGGATGGATGTCGCGTAGCTGCTGCCGTCAGCCCGCAGGGTCCGGCTGGTGATGGTACTGGGCTTCGCCGAGCCGTTGAGGTCGTAGGTGAAGACCTGGCTGGCGGGGTCGGCGGTGGTGCGGCCGGCCTGCCACGCGGAGGTCAGCCGGCCGAGGCCGTCGTAAGCCTCGGTGATGGAACGGCCGTTGGCGTCCGTGCTCACCAGGGGCAGGGAGCGGGCCGGGTCGAGGGTGACGGTCGAGACGCGGCCGGTGTCCGCGTCGGGGGCGCCCGCGGGCGCCGGGGCGGTGATCGTCGTCTGGTTGGGCAGTTCACCGGGGTTGGCGGAGCTGCGTGTGGTGGTGGTGGACGCACCGGAGGGGTGCTTGGCGTCGGTGACCGTCGGATCCGTGACGGTGACCGTACGGCCGTAGGCGTCGTAGGTGGTCAGCCCGGTGGTGATCCAGCGGGCGTTGCCGTTGGCGTCGTAGCCGTCGAGGGCCTGGATGCCGCTGACGAGGCCCTTGGAACCGGCGGAGCCGTAGGGCTGGCTGTCGAACAGCGTGCGGGCGCCGCTGATGGTGTTGGCCGCAGTGGCGGCGGTGGTGCAGGCGTTCGCCCCGGAGACGGAGATCGTCTCGGCCACCATGCCGGACATGACCGGGTCGTTGTTGGCGGCGTAGGAGGTGCGGGCGCAGACATCCGGGGTGCCGTCGGCTGCGCTGAGGACGGTCTTGGGACGGTTGGAGTGGTCGGGGTCGTTGGTGGTGGTCTCCGTCGTGGTGCGCCAGGTGCCGTCGCTCTTCAGGGCTCCCGCGGTGGTGACGGACGTGGTGGCCGAGTACCGGGCGATCAGTGGTGGCAGGGTTCCGCGCGCGTGTCTGGCGGTCTCCACCTCCCCGGCGCGGGTGTTGATGCTGTAGGCGAGCGGCGCAGCGGCGTCGGCGTCGGCGAAGGTGTCGCTTTCGAGGACCTCCCCCGACAGCCAGTCGGAGTCCTGGACCGCTGCGCTGACCGGGCCCTTCACCTTCACCGAGCGGGTGCCCGTGGTGGTGATGTCGCCGTCCATGCCCTGGTAGTAGGTCCGGGAGGTCTTGCCCTTGACGCCGTCCTTGCCGTTGCCGGTGACGGCGGTGACGGAGGCGAACCCTCTGAACTCGTCCCAGGTGCGGTCCTTGTCCTCGATGAACGGGGAGTCGTTCCGGTGCCAGGCCGCGTCGCCGTACGTGTACGTGGTCGTCTGCGGGAGGGCTCCCTTGACCAGGTCGGATCGCGGGTCGACCGTGACGGACTTGACCGGGTAGCGCAGGAACCAGTCGTCGACCGGCGGGTCGGTGGGCTTGGAGTTGGTCTGGTACCACTTGACGTTGTAGCAGGCCAGCTTGTTGTTGTCCGCGGAGGTCGGCATGACGCCCGCCGTCCGGGAGCAGGAGGCGGAGTAGTAGTCGACGCCGATGGTGCCACCGGTCTCGGTGGTGACGAACGCCATGCGCGGCCGGTTGTACTCGGGACGCGCGGGGCCCGCGCCGTCGACACGGTTGGGCAGCAGCATGTTGGCGAATGTGACCAGCGGGACCTTGACCTCGGCCTGGCCGTTGGCAGTGTCCTTGCCCGTGCGCCGGATCGACGCGAGCCACGGGACGGCGGTGTTCTCCGTGGGGTTCTCGACCTGCTTGAAGACGTGGGTCAGCTCGTAGTGGTCGACATCACGGTAGCCACCGCCCGAGCGGATCTGGGTGGTGACGGTGTTGAGCCACTTGGTCGTCCAGTAGCTCGGTCCGCTGTTGGAGCAGGGGTCGTTCTGCTGGCACTGCTTGTCGAGCGGTACGTCGGGCCAGTTGACCGCGTTGGCGGCGGTGCGCTGTCCCGGGTCGCATGCGGTGGGGCTGGTGAGGCAGCGCTCGCCGCTGTCGAGGACGATCCTCGATGCGCCCTGGTAGTTGCCGTTCGCTGCGATCTGGTCGCTGAGCAGCTGACCGTAGGCGATGGTCCGGACGACACCGCCGCGGGTGTAGGCGCTGTTGACGCCGTTGCCGCGGTTCTGGCCGGCACCCCGTGCGTAGTAGTTGGTTTCCGGGGCGTAGGTGTAGGTGGTGAGGTTGCCGTGGACGTCGACCACGTAGTCGAGGTTCCAGCGCCAGGCCATCTGACACCACGATGCCTGCCCCTGGCCGGCGTTGTAGCAGGGATCGCCGGCGTTGGGAGAGTAGACGGGGACGGTCCAGGCGGAGTTGGAGTCCGGCCCGGCGGCCGTTGCGCCACCGCCGACGGACGGCAGGTGGTTGAGGCCGAAGTAGTAGGCGGTGCCCGCCGCGTCGGTGAGCTTGATGTAGGAGCCGCTCCAGGTGCCGTTGGCGGCGCCGGTCAGGAACTCGATGCGGCTGCCGTCATCGCTCTTGAGGCGCCAGGTGCACTTGGACTGCTCGTCCGTGGAGGTCCCGGTGGCACACGAGCCGTCCTTCGGGACCAGTTCACCGGAATGACCTGCGAGCGAGAGCGTCAGGTTGGCCCCGCCCCAGCACTGGTCGCCGGATCCCGCGATGCCCGCCTTGGAGCACGGCTTGTAGACCCGCTCGACGAACCCGGTTCCGAGGTCCCAGCCGTCACCGAGCCATGAGGCCTGCGAGTTGGTGGACGACGTACGGCCGTCCACCGAGGCCGAGCTGTACCCGAGGGCGAGTTGGGGAGCGGTGCCGCCGAGGGTCGGCGGAGACTGGATCGGATAGGTGTAGTTGAACGAACCGGACGCGTCACCTGCGGTCCAGGCCTGGCTCGGGGCGAGGCTGGTTGCGCTGAAGGTTCCACCGCCTCCGGCGTCGGTCGGTGCGTCCAGGGTGAGGACCATCGGTGCGAGCGCCGTGACCGACTTGGCGGAGACACCACCCTGGGCCGGTGCCGCCGCCGTCGACGGCAGGTCCACTTCTGCGACCAGCCGCTTGGTGGCGGCGTCGTAGTGCGACGCGACGGGCGTGCGCTCCTGGCAGCCTCCCGCCTGGGGAGTGGTCAGTGAGCAGGCCGGCAGGGCATAGAGGCCGGCCCGTTGGGCCCACCCGGCACCGATGCCGCCGCTGATCACGTCAGGGTCCAAGGCCACCTGGACCTTGCCGCCGGCACCGGACGTCGGCGTGAGGGTGACGAGGCCGCCGTGGGATCCCACGGCCTCGGCCGCCTTCGCGTCGGTCACCTCTACTCGGAGAACGGGGCCCGCAGTGGCAGGGCCGCTCTTCGCGGCGACCTCGGCGCCGGTCGTTGCAGCGTGCTGTCCTGTTGCCGCTGCCACCGGGGCGAGCCAGACCGGCAACGTCCCGGCCCGCTGCGACGCGCCTGCGGGCGCCTGAACGGGCACCGCCGCATCCGAGCCTCCGGATGCCGCCCGGGCCTCGGTGGCCTGGCGTGCGGACAGGTCCACAGTGGCGCTGCCACGCTGCGCAGCGGCCGGCGACTTCGGCGGCACCCAGTCCGGAGTGCCCGTGGGCGGAGCCACCGGGTTCGGAGGAGCCGCATCCTTGCCGGAGACCGAGGCAGTCCTCGGCAACGGCGTGGTCGGCGGGGACCAGACCTTGCCCTTGTCGACCGTGGCGCCGAACGCGGGCCCGGCGACCGGGGTCAGTAACGCCGCGACCACTGTCAAGGTGCTCAACAGTGCGACCCGTGAACGGCCAGTCGCGATGACAGCGTGTCTACGCACAGAGCGGACACGAGGAAGTAACACCCAACCCCCCCAGATGAGTCCCGATGTCAGTTCGCAGACACAGGGACGGCCATGAAAACGTCGGCGACTCTACGGACTTGTCGACATGTCAGTCGAGATGAAGATTCGATTAAAATGAAGTGATCTAGATCACCTCGCTTGGCAAAGGCCGCCGACATCAGCAAACCGGGCATTCGCGCCGATTGTCAGTTGACGGATCACTTGATGATCAGTCAGGTTGTGCGTGTCCTGTGTGTATCCGCCCGATACCCGGCGGTGACCGCACCCTCGTCACTTCCGGGAGCGCTTCGGCATGCCCAAAACTCCATCTGCTCCACCACTCAGACGCGGAGGCCACCCGCAGAGTCGGCTCCGCTTGCTGTCAGCCCTCGCCGCCACGGTGCTCACCGTCGGGGTCACGTCGCCTGTGGCCTTTGCCGGCCAGAGCACCGGTGGCATACCGAACACCGACGTGATGGACGCGGCTGATGCCGCTCATCGCAAGGAGCGCCCCCAGCTTCCGGACGACAGCGCGTTCACCCAGGCCAAGGCCACCGGCAAGGACGTCCCGATCGAACGATTGACGACGGAGTTCACCGAGACGCTCGCCACTCCGGAAGGGCATCTCCGGCAGGTCCGACACCCCGACCAGCAACGGCTCAAGGCCGACGGGACCTGGCGGACACTGGACGCCACCCTGTCCGCGCACGCGGACGGCACGTACTCCCCCAAGGCCGTCCCGTCGGGTGTCACGCTCTCCGCCGGCGGGAACGGCCCCCTGGCCACCATGACCAGCCCGGATGGCAAGAGGCTCTCCCTGAGCGCGCCGTTCGACCTGCCCGCACCGCGCGTCGAGGGCAACTCCCTGCTCTACCCCGGCGTGATCGGACCCGACACGGATCTCAGGGTCAGCGTCGGCAAGAACGGCAGTGTGCGCACGGTAGTCGTCGTCAAGACCGCCCAGGCGGCCGCCAACCCGGCGCTGAAGAACCTCCACTTCGGCACGAGCACCGACGGCGTCTCCCTCACGTCGGACGCCGACCACAACGTCACCGCGACCGGTGCCGACGGCGTACCGCGCTGGAGCGCCCCGGCGCCCCGCATGTGGGACAGCACCCCCGCGGCACCCGTCAACACCCCGCCCGTACCGACTCCGGCTCCCACGACGGCCGTCAAGGCCCTGGCACAGGCGGCGCAGCCGACGCCCACGTCCGGTACGCCCGCACCCGCGCCGACGGCCTCCGCCGACGCCTCCGGCAAACCCGCAGCTCCCGCCTCCAGCAGCCCCGACGGCCCCGGCGCCGGAGCCAAGGTCTCGACCATGCCGGTCAGCGTCTCCAGCACCGGCATCGATCTGGCGACCGATCAAGAGGTCCTCTCCACCGGCACGGCGCCGTACTTCATCGACCCGGACTGGATTCCGTGGTCGCGCGGAAGCAACGGCTCGACCTACGTCCAGTCGAAGTACCCGAACACACCCCACTACAACGTCAACGGATCCAACGACAGCGACCACCTGGGCGTCGGCAGGTGCGGCGTGTATCCCAGTGCGCCCAGCTGCAACCCCTCCGACCTCATGCGCTCGTACTTCCAGTTCGACACCAGCGACCTGCGCGGAGCCATCATCAAGAACGTCCGCCTGGACTTCTGGGAGTACAACTCCGCCGACTGGGACTGCAACAAGACCTACGGTGTCGACGTCTACCTCGTCGACCGCCAGATCAACTCCGGCACCGTGTGGAACAACAAGCCGGAGCCGGTCGGCGGACGACTCGACTCGACCCAGGTCGCTGGGTCCGGGCGCAACCCCTGCCATGACAACGTCGATGTCCCCTACTGGAACCTCGACGGCCTCAAGCAGTACATCCCGGCCAACAACGTCCTGACCGTCGGATTGCAGGCCTCGGACGAGAACAACATCTACGCGTTCAAGCGCTTCGACTACGGCGCGAGCCTCAGCGTCACCTACGACCGCACCCCCGACACCCCCACCAACCAGTACGTCTACCCGGATCCGAAGACGATGGACCCGAGTCAGGTCACCCAGGGGTGCGCGGGCGCCCCATGGGGCTGGCTGAACTCAAGCGCCCTGGCGCAGGGGGCTGTCACCCTCAACGCCACCGTCTCGAGCCCGGTGCAGGGCCAGCTGTACTCCTGGTCGCACATCTGGGACTACAACCTCCCTGGATCTCCCAACGTCGCGGAAGGCTTCTCCGACCTCGTCACCAACGGCAGCAACGCGGCGTTCGTCGTACCGAGCAACGTCATCCAGGACGGTCACGCGTACGGCTACAGCATCATGGCCGGCGACATGCTCGTAGGCCTCTCCGCTTCCACGCCCGACTGCCGGTTCGCGGTGGACGCCACTCCGCCGCGGCTGAGCCTCCCCACACTCAACGACCAGCTTCCCGACAACGCTCTCGCCGAGCAGTTCCCGCCGGCCGGCAACGGGCAGACGAGCAAGAAGCGCCTCGGCGACTCGGGCGTCGTCCCGTTCAGCGCGGTCGACCCGGCGCCCAACGGTGGATCGCCGTCGGGGGTCGCCTGTGCACGATGGGGCTGGGATCCTCAACTGGCGGGCAGCACCTGGCAGTGCGGAGCGTCCCTGCCGCAGGGCGGCGTCTCCGTACGACCCGGCAGCTGGGGCACCAACATCCTCTTCATGCAGGTCATGGACAACGCCGGGAACCAGTCGCCGATCCAGTCCTACGCCTTCCACGTTCCGTGGAACCCGGCCGGCCCGCCCCCGGTGTTCGGGGACATCACCGGCGACGGCGCCCCCGACATCCTCACAGCCGACCAGGCCGGCAACCTCCAGGCCTACAGCGTGCCCGGCAACCCGCTGGCCAAGAGCCCGGCCGTTTCGGTCGCCGCGTTGAAGTCCTACTCCCCTGTGAAAGACGGAGACTGGAAGACCGACATCCAGTTCACCCACCGCGGCGCGCTCACCGGTGGCAAGAACGTCGACGACCTGATCGTCCACGCCAAGGGCGACACGAAGCTCTGGTACTACGGCAACCCGGGCAACACCCACTACACCGGCCGCTTCGACACCAAGCAACTCCTCAACAAACCCGCCTGCGAAACCCCGGCGAGCGACTCCCACTACTGCGACGGCTACAGCACCAACTGGTCGACCGTCGTTCGCCTCGCCTCAGTCGGCGACCCGATCCATTCCGACCTCGACTACAAGCTCCAGTTCCGCAACGAAGCGGGACTGCTCACCACCGAGACGACCGCGAACGGTGCCGACGCCGCACTCTGGTACTACCCGACCCGAGACACGGGCTTCGGCGCACCGGTGCGCCTCAGTGCGACCGGTTGGAAGAACATGGAACTGCTCAGCCCCGGGGACTGGGCCAACCAGGGGCACCCCGGCTTGTGGTCACGCAACATGACCACCGGCGAGCTCAGGGGCTACACGTTCACCACAGGGGTCTACGCACCGACCGTCGACGGCGAGCCCGTTCTGGACCCGGTCACCGGCCAGCCCATCAGCGTTCCCACGCTCGTCGGCATCGACACCAACTCCTACCTGGGCTTCGTCCAACCGAACGACTTTCCCGTCCTCGGCTCCGACGGGGACCTCACCGGCAACGGTGCGCCCGCCCTGTGGGGGCGCAGTGCCAACGGCCAGATCCAGATCTGGTGGGGCCACCGCACCGGCACCCCCTCCGCGCCCGGGATCGATTGGGAGGCCGGCCCGGTCACCGTCGCCGACACCAAGGTCAGCCCGGTCTGGTACGCCCTCGACAACAAGCCCGCCAACACCACTGTCGACAGCTCCGCTTCCAATCCCCTCGTGACGACCGGGAGCCCGACAGCGGTCGCGGACCACAACGGCGTCCCGAACGGTGCCATCGCCCTGAACGGCGGCTACTACCGGACCTCGCAGAGCCCGAACATCGACACCCGGCAGAGTTACAGCATTGCCGCCTGGGTCAAGATCAACAACACGAACGGCTACCAGACCGTCGCGACCCTCGTGGGCAACCAGCACAGTCCCTTCTACCTCCAGTACTCCAAGGCCTACGGCCGCTGGGCCTTCGTCGCGCCCGGCGAGGACAACGCCAACACCAACGCCTACTACGCCGCCTGGGACTCGACCAGCGCACCACAGGTCGGTGTCTGGACACACCTGATCGGTGTCTACAGCTCCGGCGACAAGACCATGACCCTCTACGTCAACGGCCAAGCCGTCGGCAGCACCGTCAACCCCAGCACCTGGACCACGTCCGGCCCCCTCTCCATCGGCGCCCAGATCACCAATTCCTCCCCCGCGAGTCCCGCCTTCGACGGGTCGGTCAGCGACGTACGGATGTACCCGTATCCGCTCACCGAGCAACAGGCCAACAACCTCGCCACCAGCAACTCCAGCGTCCAGATCCACAGCCTGCAGCGCACGGCGACCTGCCTGAACAACTGGGGAGGTGGCGGAGAGATCGCGGTTCAGGACTGTGGGAACGATGCCAACCAGCACTTCACCTTCAACGACGACCGCACCATCACCAGCGCCGGCAAGTGCCTCGGCACCAAGGACAACGCCGGCACGAGCGGCACGCCTGTCGTCCTTCGCCCGTGCGACGCCACGAGCGGCAGTGCCTCCAAGGACGGCGAAGGTCAGCAGTGGATCCGCAGTTATGACGGGACCATCCGGAACGTCCAGTCCGGCCTCTGCATCGACATTCCCCACGGCATCACGACCAACGGCACCCGCGTGATCGTTTGGACCTGCTCGGCCGACGGCAACCAGAAGTGGTTCGCGCGTGCGCACCTGAACGGCTGATCCACACCCGGTGCGAGGAACGGGGTCCGAGGGCAAGCCCTCGGACCCCGTTCCTCGTTTGCCACCCATCGACACCACCTTCCAAGTGTTCGGCAGGCACCCGAGGAAGGGCCGTCCGCAGCCGTCGACGAGACCCGACCGAGCACCGGCGGGAACGCATCAGTTTCCGTGCCCGGCGCCGTCGTTGTCAGTCCGTATGGTTCCGGGTTCCGTGCGTCGCGGCGGGTGGCTACCGTCCGAACCGTCGGACATCCGGCGGTCCGGACGGGCCGCCGTCACGCGCGCCTTCTGGAGGTCACGGTGACCGCGAACCACCCCACCCGCAGGAACGTCCTGAAGGCCGCCGGCGGGCTCGGCGCCGCGCTGGCGCTCGGCGGCGCGAGCGTCCTCGCGACGGCCTCGGCGGCGCGTGCGGCCGACGACGGCTTCGGGCTGCACATCACCGACCGCAACGAGGGCGACGCCCGGATGTGGTACTACCGCTTCCACACCGCCGAGATCGGCTGGGACCCGGCCGTCAACGTGCTGCTCCCCGACGACTATCACACCAGCGGCCGCACCTACCCCGTGCTCTACCTGCTGCACGGCGGCCTCCAGGACTTCATCGAGTTCGACCACCAGGGCGTCCGCGACTGGACCGTCGGCAAGCCGCTGATCGTCGTGATGCCCGACGGCGGGCAGGCCGGCTGGTACTCCAACCCGGTCAGCACCAACGTCGGCCCCCGCAACTGGGAGTCCTTCCACATCAACCAGCTGATCCCCTGGGTCGACGCCAACTTCCGTACCTACGCCGAGTACGACGGCCGCGCCGTGGCCGGCTTCTCCATGGGCGGCTTCGGCGCCCTGAAGTACGCCGCCAAGTACTGGGGCCACTTCGCCTCGGTCAGCGCCCACTCCGGCCCGGCCAGCCTGCGCCGCGACAACGGCGCGGTCGTGCACTGGGCCAACGTGTCCGCCGCCGTCAAGGACCTGGCCGGCGGCACCATCTACGGCGCGCCGCTGTGGGACCAGGCGAGGGTCACCGCCGACAACCCGGTCGAGCGCCTGGAGAGCTACCGCAACAAGCGGATCTTCCTGGTGGCCGGGACCAGCCCCGACCCGACCAACCCCTTCGACACCTTCAACGAGACCGCGGTGCTGGCCGGCCAGCGGGAGTTCCGCGCCCTGCTGGACGGCGCGGGCATCCCGTACGAGGCCCACGAGGAGCCGGGCGGACACTTCATCCGCGACTACATGTTCCGGCGCGACATCGACGGCATCATCGACCGGCTCCGCAAGGCGTGAGGGGCGCTCCGATGATCTCCCGCTTCTCGCGGCCTGCCCTGGTCGCGGTCGCCGCCCTGTTGCTGCCGGTCACCGCGCCGGCAGCCTCCGCCGCGCCGACAGCCTCCGCCGTGGCGGCTCCCGCCGTGTCCGCCCCGCCACGGCCGCTGTCGCCCGGGCCGCCACGGCCGCCGGGTTCGCGGCGGCCTGCCCGGCCCGTGGTCAGGTCTCCCAGCACTACTCCGCGGGGCACAACGGCATCGACATCGCCAACGACTACGGCACCCCGATCTACGCGGTCGGCGACGGCCAGGTGCTGATCTCCGGTACGGCCCAGGGCTACGGCCAGTGGATCCGGATCCTGCACCCGGACGGGACCATCACCGAGTACGGGCACATGTACGAGCGGGACGTGGCCGCCGGCGACCACGTGACGGCCGGCCAGCAGATCGCGCTGATGGGCAGCGAGGGCGAGGCCACCGGCCCGCACCTGCACCTGCGGGTCTGGGCCGACCCGGACGCGTCCGTGCGCACCGACCCCGAGCCGTACCTCACGGAGCGCGGTGTCACCGTGCCCTGCGTTCCCGGAAGCGGCCCGAGCCCCGCCCCGCTGGTGTATCCGGCGGAGTCCGGGCGGGTGGTCTCGGCGCGGTCGGCGGACGGACGCCTCGAAGTCTTCGCGGCCGGGGCGAACGGCGTCTCCCACGCCTGGCAGACCGCGATCAACGGCGGCTGGTCCGAGTGGGAGAACCTCGGCGGACCGGGCGGCGCGGAGCTGGCGGTCGGATCCGACGCGGACGGCAGGTTGGAGGTGTTCGCCATCAACGGCAGCACCCTGCAGCACCGTTACCAGCTCCAGCCCTCCGGTGCCTGGTCCGGCTGGGAGGACTTCGGCACCGGCGGCCACGACATCGCCGTCGGCTCCAACCAGGACGGACGCCTCGAAGTCTTCGCCTCCGGGCCCGCCGGCGTCTACCACAAGTACCAGACGGCACCCAACGGCGGCTGGTCCGGCTGGGACCCCACCGGCGGTGGCCCCGCCGGCGCAGGCCCCGCCAACAGCGGGATCGAACTCGGCAAGGCCCCCGACGGCCGCCTCGAAGTCTTCGCCCTCAACGGCACCACCTTCCAGCACCAGTGGCAGACCAGCGTCAACGGCGCCTGGTCCTCCTGGGAGGACTTCGGCACCGGCGGCCACGACCTCACCGTCAGCCACAACCAGGACGGACGCCTCGAAGTCCTCGCCTCAGGACCCGCCGGCGTCTACCACAAGTACCAGACCAACCCCACCGGTTGGTCCGGCTGGGACCCCACCGGCGGCCCCGCCGACTCCCGGCTCACCAGCCGACAGACCGCGGACGGCCGAGTCGAGGTGTTCGCCATCAACGGCAGTACGGCGCAGCACATCTGGCAGACCGGCCTCAACGCCCCGTACGGCCAGTGGGACACCTTCGGCACCGGCGGCACCGAGATCGCCGCCGCCACCAACGCCGACGGCCGGATCGAGGTCTTCGCCTCCAACACCGACGGCGTCCACCACAAGTGGCAGACCGGCTTCTCCACCTGGTCCGACTGGGCCTGGCTGAACACCACCCCCGGACCCGCCGTCAGTCGAGGAGTCACCCGGTGACCAGAGCGCACCTCCCCCTGCTGTCCGCGCTCACCTCGCTGGGCGTGGCAGCAGGCCTGATGGTCGGCGCCACGCCCGCGCCCGCCGCCACCGGCATCGACCTGTGCGCCGAGGTCGGCTACACCGCGGGCTTCCGCGGCGACGCCCTGGTGACCGCGATCGCCGTCGGCATGGCCGAGTCGAGCTGCAACCCGCTGGCGTCCAACGTCCAGGGCAACAGCCCGCAGTCCACCGACCGCGGTCTGTGGGAGATCAACGACTACTGGCACAGCGAGGTCACGGACGCCTGCGCCTACGACGCCCAGTGCAACGCCAATGCGGCCTACCGCATCTCCAACCAGGGCATCGACTGGCACCAGTGGTCGACCTACGCCGCGGGCGCGCACCAGCGGTACATGGACGCGGCGCGGGCGGCCGTGGACCGGCTCGGCCACCACGAACCCGGTCCGGCGCCCGTGGTGTATCCGGCGGAGTCCGGACGAGTGGTCTCGGCGCGGTCGGCGGACGGACGCCTCGAAGTCTTCGCGGCCGGGGCGAACGGCGTCTCCCACGCCTGGCAGACCGCGATCAACGGCGGCTGGTCCGAGTGGGAGAACCTCGGCGGACCGGGCGGCGCGGAGCTGGCGGTCGGGTCCGACGCGGACGGCAGGTTGGAGGTGTTCGCCATCAACGGCAGCACCCTGCAGCACCGTTACCAACTCCAGCCCTCCGGCGCCTGGTCCGGCTGGGAGGACTTCGGCACCGGAGGCCACGACATCGCCGTCGGCTCCAACCAGGACGGACGCCTCGAAGTCTTCGCCTCCGGGCCCGCCGGCGTCTACCACAAGTACCAGACGGCACCCAACGGCGGCTGGTCCGGCTGGGACCCCACGGGTGGAGGCCCCGCCAACAGCGAGATCGAACTCGGCAAGGCGCCCGACGGACGCCTCGAAGTCTTCGCCCTCAACGGCACCACCTTCCAGCACCAGTGGCAGACCAGCGTCAACGGCGCCTGGTCCCCCTGGGAGGACTTCGGCACCGGCGGCCACGACCTCACCGTCAGCCACAACCAGGACGGACGCCTCGAAGTCTTCGCCTCAGGCCCCGCCGGCGTCTACCACAAGTACCAGACCAACCCGACCAGTTGGTCCGGCTGGGACCCCACCGGCGGCCCCGCCGACTCCCAGCTGACCAGTGAGCGTTCGCCGGACGGCAGGGTGGAGGTCTTCGCGATCAACGGCAGTACGGCGCAGCACATCTGGCAGACCGGCGTCAACGCGCCGTACGGCCAGTGGGACACCTTCGGCACCGGCGGCACCGAGATCGCCGCGGCGGGCAACGCGGACGGCCGGATCGAGGTGTTCGGGTCCAACACCGACGGGGTCCACCACCGCTGGCAGACCGGGTTCTCCACCTGGTCCGACTGGGCCTGGCTGAACACCACCCCCGGACCCGCCGTCCCCTGACGACGCCCTGGAGCACAGCGATGCACCCGACCAGCAGGCGCGGCCTGCTGCGGGCGGCCGGAGCGGGAGCACTCGTGCTCCCGCTCGCGGGCCGTTCCGCCCGCCAGTGGCATCCGCCGAGTCCGGGGCGCCGATGCCCTGACCGCGGGGGCGCCGATGGCCTGACCGCAGGGGCGCCGATGGCCTGACCACCGGGATGCCGATGCCCTGACCTCCGGCGCGCCGATGCCCTGACCGAACACCCGTGCACTCCGCTGCCACCTTGTCAAGTAGCGTGCGGCTCCGGTTTATTGTCGTACGCGAAGAGGTACCGTTCGTCCGTCCGGCCTGAGCCGGCGCGGCACGGGCAGCGGTGCGCGGGGACGGAGGCGCGGTGCGCGGGACGGGGCAGCGGTGAGCGGGATTGTCGTCCACCTGCCGGCGGGGAACGGCGACGCCCCGGTGACCCTACGGCTCGGCCCGGGAGAGCGGGCGCGCTTCGGCCGCGGCTCCGCCCACACCCCGGTGGAGCTGCGGCTCGGTGACGAGTCGGTCTCCCGGCTGGCCGGTGAGATCCACGCCACCGACGACCACTGGCAGTTGAGCAATCTCAGCAACACCCACGCCTACCTGGTGGAGAACCCGGAGGGCGCCGGCGAGTACCTGCGGGTGCCGCCCCGGCGGGTCGGCGCGCCGATCCCCTTCGAGTTCTCCCGCGTGGTGCTGCCCTCCCGGCGGGACACCCCGCTGTCCTTCCAGGTGTTCGCACCCGACCACGTCTATCTGGACCCGGACACCCGCGGCGGCTCCCGGGAGAGCCGCACCATGACGGCGTACTCGCTGGACGAGACCGCCACCTACTTCCTGGTCCTGGTCGCGCTCTGCGAGCCGTGGCTGCGCGACCACTCCCCCGCCGCCGTTCCCACCACCCCGCAGGTGGTCGCACGGCTGCACGGCCACCCCGCCTGCGCCCGGCTCACCGCCCGCGCGGTCAGCTCGCACCTCGACTACCTCGCCGACGAGAAGCTCCGCATCGACCTGCCGGACGGCGACCGCGCGGACCGCCGCGGTGGCAAGCGTGAGGCCGTCGTGGGGATCGCCCTGAAGTTCGGCATCGTCCGCGAGGAACACCTCGCGCTCCTGCCGGGCCCTGGTCCCGGCCCCGGACCCGGACCCGGCCGGCCCGGACGGTAGGGAGGGCGGCGATGCTGCAGGACCCGGCCTTCCCCGTGGACAGCGAGGAACTGCTGCCGGCCGGCCACCGGGTCGGCGAGTGGACCGTCACCGGGCCGATCGGCGAGGGCGCCTGGGCCACGGTGTACGCCGCCCACCGGACCGACCGCGGGGACGACGGAGCGAACGACAAGCCCGATGACACCGTCGCCCTCAAGGTGCTGCCGACCGCCGGACTCGCCCCCCGCCAGGCCCGCCAGGTCGCCGAAGCCGCCCGGCGCGAAACCGAGTTGGCCCGCACCGCCCCGCACCCCCGGCTGGTACGGCTGCTCGACACCCTCGTCCTGGCCGCCCCCGATCAGCCCTCGCTCGACGGCGCGATCGTCCTGGTCATGGAACGCGCCCGGTGCACCCTGCGCGACCTGCTCGCCACCGGCGTCGACGAGGCCGAGGGCGCCCGGATCGTCACCGGCATCTGCGAGGGCCTGGCCCACCTGCACCGCTCCGGCTGGGTCCACACCGACCTGAAACCGGAGAACGTCCTCATCGGCTCCGACGGCGAGGTCCGGCTCTCCGACTTCGGCCTCGCCATCGAACTCACCGGCACCCACGGCCACGGCGCCCCGATGGGCACCCCCGACTACCTCCCGCCGGAGCGCTGGCGGGAGCCGCTCGGCGAACACGGCGTCAAGGTCCGTACCACCGCCGACATCTGGGCGCTCGGCATCGTGATCCACGAGGTCTTCGCCGCCGGCGGCCGACCGTTCCCCGGCACCACCCCCACCGCCCGCTGCGCCGCCGCCCAGCAGTACGCGGAAGGCCGCGCCGCCCTGCGGCTGGCCGCGGCCGTCCCCCCGTTCTGGCGCGACCTGGCCGCCGACTGCCTCGCCCCCACCCACGCCGACCGGGCCCCGCACACCGCGGAGAGCCTCCTCGGCCGCATCCGCGCCCACCGCCCCGACCGGCGCCCGCGCCGCCCCCGCCGCCCGTACCCGCGTCCCCGACCGCGCACCGCCCTGCTGGCCCTGGTCTCCTGTGCCACGGTCGCCGCCACCGTCACCGCCCTGTGGCCGCACCCGGGGCCGTCCGGACAACCCGCCCACGTGCGGGTCTTCAACGCCGAACGCGGCTGCCAGGACCGCACCGACCGCGACCCCCAGTGCAGCCTCGGCCTCGCCGTCGACCCCCTGCGCCCCTACACCGCCGACAACGTCGTCCCCGTGCGGGTCTGGCACGACGACACCCTCGACGCCGACTGCCAACTGCCCACCGGCCTCCCCGTCATCAACGAGGAGGACCTCACGTCCACGCTCTGGTACCGCATCCGTCTGCCGGGCTCCTCCGCCACCGCCTGGCTCCCCGCCGTCCGCACCAGGGACCGCCCTGCCCTGCTCCGCTGCCCGTGAGCGCCGCCGTCCGGCCCGCCAGCCCGTCGGCCGGCCGGCGTTGGGGGCGCCCCGCTGCGTGGGGGCGCCCCGGTGCTCGGGCTCGACTGCGCCGCCGTCACCGAGCGATGAACCTCCCTCTCCGGTGGACGGGGTCAGGGGGTAGGTGACCGCCTGCCGGATGCTCCGGCGGCGCGTTGGCAGAGCTCGACGAGGGAGCCGAGGAACTGGCCGCCGTAGACGCGGGCGGCGGCGCAGGGATCCGTTTCGGCAGTGGTGGCCTGGCCGGGCGGCCGACCGGCGGAGGGGGCGGGCCGCGGTCGGTGGTGAGCACCCGGGAAGTGCGGTCGCTGCCCCGGCCGGGCGCCGTCTTCGCCCGGCTCGGCGGCCGGGGTCTCCTGCTCGTCGGTGGGCGCGGCGTCCGGCGTGGGGACGGGCTCCGCGGCCGTCGGCTCCGGCGGGGGCGGCGCGGGGACCGGCGCCGGGGAGGCCGACGGCGCGGAGTGCTTCAGGGCCCCCACGACGGCGGGGGCGACCGGCTGGTCGTCGACTGCCGGTCGCGGGCCCGTTCCGAGGTAGGCCCGCGGGCCGGCGTCCGCCGCCCCCGAGAGCAGTGCCGTCGCCAGCACGACAGCGACGACGGCGCCACGCCCGAACGCCCGGGCCGGGGACGGGCAGAGGGGCGGGCGCCCGGCGCCCGCCGAGGGCTCGGACTCCAGCAGTTCCACCCGGCGCCGGCAGACATCCGCGTTGCGCGAGGCCGCCCACTGCTCGGACGCCCCCTGGTCGGCCCACGCGGTGGCGGTCCCGGTGAACAGGTCGGCCGCCAGGCCCGGGTCCCCGCCGACCGCCGCGACGTACGCCCTCACCTCCTGCGCGCGCAGCGCCTCCGGGTGGGTGGCGCCGCGCTCCAGGGCGACGTGCTGGTGAAGCTCCTCGGCCAGGCGGGCGGCGAGAACCGTTTCCCCCACCTCCATGGCGCCCCGGATCAGGGCCACCCTGGGGGCGTAGGCGGCGGGCGGCGTCTCGGCTGCCGTCCTTGACGACGTGTCGGTCGGATCGGTCATGGGCCCCTCGCAGGTGGTCTCCGAACGATGGATCACGTCACCTATACCGGTCGGAGCCACCCGGCGGCCGGTCCGCGGTCGTCCCTTCGGGTGAAACCGTCAACGAGCGATCGGGCGCCGTCCGGGGTTCGGGCCGCCCCGATCGGCCTCCGGTCGGCCTGCGGTTGGCCGCCGGAAGGCCTGCAACCGGCCTGCGATCAGCCTCCGCTCGGACTCCGGTCGGACTCCGGTCGGCTTCTTGTCCGCCCGGCGGCCGACCGGCGCGCCCGTAACGGCTCCGCGCCGGAATCGCCGCTTCGAGTGACAAGCCGTCAGCAGAGGCACACGTCCGACCAGCGGTGCGGTCAAGATACCCGTCAGAGGACCGTCGGGTTGGACGGCCGCGCGGAGTCGGGGCCGGGCGAGCGCGACCGACACCTCCCACCAGCTGTTCTCCGCCGCGCGAAGAGGCGATCGTCTGACTAGAGTGGGCACATAGGCCACGTGTGTGAGTACCGGTCAACGCGGCTGGTGGCAGGTGGAAAAAAACCGGCCAGTCGTTCCCGCAGTGGTGACATGCCGCTGTTCAACGGTGAAAAGTTCAACGCTCCTCCGATGAAAGTTCAACACCCCTCCGATGCTCGAAGGAGGCGGAGTCATGGAAAGAATCCTCAAACGCCGCGGTGCCGCAGCCCTCGCAACTGCCCTACTGGCCGCGGGAACCATCGCCGGCCCGACCGCGGCGGTAGCGGCATCCGTACCCAGTAGTCCGACCATCCTGCCGACGCAGGTCGTCATCAACCACAACGTGACCTTCAGTGGAGGTGTCCCGGTCGGCGGCTGGTACTCACTGAGCGTCTTCCCCGGCGGGTCGTTCAACTACTCCGGCCACATGCACGACTCGGGCGCGCCGAGCTACAACCTCGCCGGTGTCTGCGTCGTGCGCTTCAACAACGGCACGGCCTTCGTGTTCCAGACGGCCGGCCGTATGCACGGGACCTTCGAATCGGGGTCCCGGGACTACAATTGGAACAGCAACGGCACCAACCAGTCCATCCGTGACGCTTGGCAGGCCTCGGGCGGTGGCTGGAACGCGAGCTGCAACAGCAAGGTGAACGCCGACATCGGCGCTCTGGTCAACTCGACGGTCCAGGCGGTCGGATACGTCGCGCAGGTCATCGCGGTCGTCGGGTGACCCGGTCGGCACCGTCGACGTGGCACCACGGGAACCACACGAACTGGTTCTGGCTCAACTCCCGTGGAATCCGGGCCAGAACCACTTCATGAAAGCGGACGAAACCACAACGGGGGCTTCCGCCGGCCTCGACGGACCAGGGAAATCCGCTGGCGCGAGGCTCGCCGGGCCTTGATCCTGATCACCGTGTCAGAACCCGAGCAGCAGATCCGCGCCCTCCACACGGCGTCCACGGTGACCGTCTACCAGGCGTACAGGCCGGACATCGGCCTGCCCGCCGCGCGGGACGGTCGATTCCCGGCGGCGTGGAAGAGGGACCGGATGACATGGATCAAGCCGTCGTTCCTCTGGATGATGTACCGCTGCGGGGTGGGCGCGGAAGGAGGGACAGGAGACCGTCCTCGCGATCGAGATCACCCGCGAGGGCTTCGAATGGGCCCTGGAGAACAGCTGCCTGTCCCACTACGCACACGGGCTGCACTCCGACCGGACTTCCTGGAAGCGCGAGTTGAAGCGGTCCCCGGCGCGGGTGCAGTGGGATCCCGAACGGGACCTGCACCTCCAGCCGCTGGCCTACCGGTCGCTCCAGCTCGGCCTCGCCGGCGAGGCGGCTGGGCGGTACGCGGACGAGTGGATCGTCGCGATCGACGACGTCACCGCGCTCGCGCACACGATCCACGCCCATGTGCGGGACGGGGATCTGGACGCCGCGCGGAGCCTGCTTCCCGACGAACGGCCGTATCCGGCGGGCAGCACGCTACTGACCCACCTGGGCGGCTGAGCCGGTACGGTACCGAGAACGCGACGGGCGGCACCCGGAGTTGTTGGATCGGTGGCTCCGAGCCGGCCGTGGAGCCGAGAAGGGGCAGCGAACCCGTGGCCCCGCCGGATGCGTCCGGCGGGGCCTCGGGGCTGTTCGGGGGCGCCGTGCGAGGATGAGTCGTCCCAAGGCGGTCGCAGGCCCAAGGCGACCTGGGGCGTCAGTTCCCGCTCGGGAAATCGCCCGCCTGGATCGCGGCGATGAAGGAGCCCCAGGCGGCGACTGGGAAGACGAGCGCCGGGCCGTGGGGATCCTTGGAGTCACGCACCGGGACGACGTCCGGGAGGAAGCCAAGGGCCGCCTCGATGCACTCGAGTCCGTCGCCCCCGCTGTAGCTGCTCTTGCGCCAGGCGGCGTTCCTCAGGTCGCTGTTCGGCAAAACGGTACTCCTCCATCGCATCGGCGATCAGGGAACGCGAGTCCCCCGGGGAGAGTACACCGGTACGCGCCAGGTCAAAGTCACGCCTGGACGCCTCGACAACCGACGGGGCGTCACTGAAGTGCCCACGGTTCAGGCTCTCGGAGTAAACCCACTCCGTCCCGTCCGGCATCAACATCAGCAGCATGGATGTCGATGGAGTTACCGCCTGCGGGCGGCCGAAGGGGGCCACCTCGATGACGATGTTCGACTGCTCGGTCACCGCAAGCAGGTGCTCCATCTGGCGCCGCATCACAGCAGGGCCACCGATGACCGTGCGGATGGCGCTCTCATCCAGCACAACCATGAGTGTCGGCCCATCGGCGACCAGATAGCGAGCCTGTCGCTTCAATCGGGCCTCGACCAACTCGGCGTAGCGCTTCGGGTTGTTGCGTGCATTGCCGGTCTTGATCATCGCCCGAACGTACTCTTCGCACTGCAAGAGGCCGTTGATCCGATTGAACTGAAGCACCCGAATCGCCAACGCCTCTCTTTCCAGCTCCGTGAACAGCTCGAACCAGTTCGGACTTTCGATGTCCGCCTGCCAGTCCACCCTGTCCCACAGCCGAACCAGCATGCCCCCCATGGCCAAGAGCTCGTCGAGCTTCTCCACGGTCTCCCGGTCCACCGACTTTCGGCCGCCTTCGAACCGGGTGATCACCGTGCGGTCGAGGTGCAGCAGCTTGCCCAGCTCCTCCTGCGTGTAGCCGGCCCGCTCACGCGCGAAGCGGAGCGCTTCGCCGAACATCTCCGCCGGACTCGCCGTAGGCCCGACCCCAAGGCGCCGATGTGCCATGCGTTTCCCCCTCAGGTGTCACAGATCCCAACACATCGTTTTGGTCGCCACCGTAACTCCGACACCTCGATGATTGTCACCGGAACGCGGTCTTCTGCATGCATAGCGTCACAAGTCGCGCCCCCTGTGCACGCCCCTCCGCCCCCTTCGAGGTGCCCCCATGCTCACTTCCCGCCACCCCCGTGCGTTCGTCGCGCGTCTCGATTCCCGCGTCGAATCCACGCCCCTGGCCCGGTACATGCTTCGGGCCTACCTCTCCGGGCTGCCCTCGGGCGAGCGCTACGGCGACACCGCCGAGCTGCTGCTGGGCGAGTTGTTCGCCAACGCCGTGCAGCACTCGGACGTGCCCGACGACCGGCACATCGAGGTCCGCTTCTCGCTCGTCAGCTCCCGCCTCCGACTCGAAGTCCACGACGCCGGCTCCGGGTACCCCGCCCTCCACGTGCCGTCCCCGGACGACGAACACGGGCGCGGACTGTTCCTCGTCAACAGGCTCGCCGAACGCTGGGGCAGCACCACCCGGCCGGACGGGATCGGCAAGTTCGTCTGGGCCCTCATCGCTCCTGCCATCACCGTCTGAAAGCCCGAGCCCCCATGAACCTCGCCACCCTCGCCCGTCACACCCTCTCCCGTGGCGCCACCCCCGCCGCCACCTACGCCCTCCTCGCCCGCCTCGGCCACCAGCCCCTGCCCGTCGCGCGGGCCGTGTGCCTGGCCCTCGACATCCCCCACGCCGAGACCACCCGCCGCCTCGCCGACTGCCACGACGCCCTCCTCGCCGACCCCCGTCCCAACACCGAGAACGACACCGGCGAACTCCTCGAAGCCCTCGGCGTCTTCGACATCCCCGTCGCCCTCGACGCCACCGGCCGCGCCGTCGTCGACCTCTTCCTCACCGCGATCGACGCCATGGGCGGCATCCGCCCCGGCCACCAACACGGCCTCCAGCGCTGGTTCACCACCGGCAACCTCACCGCCGCCTACCTCTCCCTCACCGCCACCCACCCCCTGCCCCGCACCGGCGACCCCACCACCTACTGGACCACCCTCACCACCGCCGGCGAACTCCTCACCACCACCCCCAACCCCGACCCCCGCATCCGCTACGCCCTCACCCACTGCCGCACCCAAGCCACCAAGCGGCGGTCGCCCCAGGCAGGATGACCACGGCGGCACATGCCGCCACGGCATCAGGGAGACCCGCATGGCCAAGCACTACCCGTACCGCATCGTCACCCGGCGCAGCGACCTGACGCTGATCTGGCGCCCCGGAGAGGGCGATGCCCCCGACGAGTTCGTCGTCGACGAGCTCGGCAGCCTCCTCGCCTTCCCCGGGCTCGGGCCGCTGCAGGAATGCTGTGACCGCAACGGCTGGGAGCTCGTTCCGGAGGGCGAGGGCACGCTCGATCTGGCCGTCGTGCGGCGGTGGGTCGAGCATCCCGGCCTTCCCGGCCCGGCCCCGGCGGTCGAGTTGCTGGATGCGTGGAACTTCTTCGAGGACCTCTCCCGCAGCCTGAAGGCCGGCCCGCCCCTTCCCACCCAAGGGCCGGTCCACGACAGCGCCTACGAGAAGCTCTTCGGCGGCGAGGCCCTCGACCCGTCCGCCGGCGAGGAAGCCTGGACGGGCGAGGAGACCACGGCCGTGCGCGAACTCCTGCGCGCCGGCCTCGACCTCTGGGAACAGGCCGTGCACGGGTCCGCTGCCGGCTGATCGGCCACTACGCCCACTACGCCCACTACGGCCAGATGACGACGCCGTTCCGCACGACCAGCGGCACCAGTCGGTGTTCTTCGTAGAACCGGGTGTATCCCAGGAGGATGCTCCCGTCCAGTTTCCGGTGCCCCATGCCGGCCTTGGCCGCGAGCCAGCAGAGCAGTTCACCGGTGATGTCGAACTGGTCGGGGTGGATCTCCTGCCTGCTGGTCAGCCCCCACGCGCCGCCCCGGGTGCGTTCCCGGCGGAGGAGGATCGAGACGAGCGCACCGTCGATCTTCCAGGGCTCGCCGTGGCCGCCCAGGAGGGGCTGGGGACGGTCCTCGATGACGAGCTCGCCGTCGTCGTCGATGTACCCGAGCGGGAACTCGGGCACGATGCGGAGCACCTCCGGCTTGTGGCCGAGCCCGAGGTGCCAGCGGAGCTCGGCGAGCTCCTCACAAGCCAGCGGCAAGTATTCGGTCGTGATCAAGCGGCAGCTCTGGTGAGGTCCCTGATCCGGATCATCGCGCCGCGAAGGTGGAGGCCGGCCCGCGAAAATCGCTGTCGCGTCTCCGCCGCACGGTGATAGAAAACCCGGGTGACCAAGATCTTGAACTTCCCTGAGCTGCTGCACCTGATCGACGAGCGGTCGGCCGCCTTCCGGGCCGCGATCGCCTCCGCGCCCAGCCTCGACGTGCAGGTGCCGACCTGCCCCGAGTGGACGCTGCTCGACCTGGTGCACCACCTGGGCGAGGGGCGTCGCGCCTGGGCCGCCACGGTCGCGGCCGGGCCGGACGCCTCGGGCAAGTCGGCGGGAGAGGGCCTGGTCGCACCGCAGGAGCGCGAGGCCCTGCTCGCCTGGCTGGCCGAGTCGACGCAGCAGATGCTGGACGCGTTGCGGGAGGCCGGCCCGGAGCGCGGTTGCTGGACGTGGTGGGGCGCGTCGCAGTCGCCGCGGACCTGCGGCGCCGTCGCCCGGCACCAGCTCCAGGAGATCGCGATGCACACCTATGACGCCCAGCTCACCGTGGGCGCCCCGGAGCCGCTGCCGGAGGAGGTGGCGCTTGACGGTATCGAGGACTTCCTGTTCACCTGCTGCACCACGACGGTCGCCTGGCCGCACAAGCCCGCCGTCGTCGACTATCACGTCACCGGGGGCGGCTCCTGGCGCCAGGCGCTCTCCGCCGACGGTTCGCGGGCCTTCCGTCTGCCCGAATCCGGCCCCGCCGCCGGCGAGGACTCGGAGTCGGTCGACGTCTCCGTCCGGGGTACGGCGAGCGACCTGGTCCTGTCCTTCTACGGTCGCATCCCGCTGGACTCCCTGAAGCTCGAAGGCGACCGGCACCTCTTCGACCTGCTGGAGGGGTGGGACATGCAGTAGGACTGCCTGGAGTGGGACCGCGCACCCAGGGTGCGTATGTGGTTGTGATCATTCCGGGACGTCGCTCTCGCGGCGCGGCCTGATCCGGTAGACCGAGGGTCAGGCCGCCGACAGCCCGCGGTCGACAAGCTGAAGGCCTGGCGAGGCATAGCTACACGCTATGACAAGACCCCGACGAGTCACCTCGCCGGCCTCCACCTTCGCGGCGCGATGATCCGGATCAAGGACCTCAGCAGGGCTGCCGCTTGAGCACGACCGAATACGCGCCCTAGTTGTTCTGACCCGTGAGGTTGGGGACGCGGCTGGCGGGTGGCTTGCCTGCGAGTGCGGTGTGTCCGCGGTGGTGATTGTAGGTGTGGAGCCAGGCG